>DNIT01000199.1 GCA_003489345.1 Pelotomaculum sp.
TGTGAGGCCCCAGCCTGCTTGATCGCAGCCAAATTTGATCGGTTACCCTCATTCTGTGCTTGTTCAACAGCCACTTCCAACTGTTCAGATGTTTTTGAGGCGAATTCATAAGCATTCTGATATCAGCTTCATTGACGATATTGTAATCAGACCTCGTTCCAACCATATGCTCATACAAACAAGCAGCCCATAGTGGCATTGCGCTTGTGCGTCGAATTCCGTTGCATCTTTGACAGGTTGCGAATTAGTGACTATATTTCAACTAGACAGGGGGTAATATGGCAAATATAAAAAGGGCCAAGAGGGCGAGCAGGTTTGTGTTGACGCCGCCTAGAAAGTTCATCGGGAGACCACAAAAAAATATATCCGAAAAAATACTGAAAAAACTCCATCTGAAATCAATGGTTCACTGGTGATTGGCGAGCTCCACACCTGATCGATGCATCCTGCTCTGTTATACCTGATAGCAGGGCGTCATGCAGACTGCCATGAAAGGAGGGCGTGATATGTATTTCATGAACATCTGCACATGGGCACCAGAGGACGAGAAGGAAGTGAAGAAACGGCGGGCTAACTGGAAGTGGCCCCAAGGGGTGAAGGTGGTATGTGAGTTCGTTGACCTTCAGGGATGCCGTATCATCAACGTCGTGGACACAGATGCAAAGGGGTTGATAGCGAGTAGGGAGGCGTGGATTGACGTCATGCTCTTTGAGACTTTCCCTGTATACCCCTTTGGCGTGAGTAAAGCCTTATTGAAGGAATGAAACACCGTGAGGTCCTCCTCACAGCCAAGAAGACTGGATGCTCCACCTTTCCGTGTAGCGGTTTGATTAGTCTGCTGCTCAGGGTATGATGAGGCCGGGTCACGGTCTGATAACTTAAAACTGGTCCACCCAACGGGCAAATGATCGCCTAAAAATGACCCACCCTAGGACCATCCCTGGTAAGTTTGGTCTTGAAGACAATACCGACGGTACCGGAGGGAAAGGGTGGGAAGGATGGATTGGTACGTAATTTATGTAATGGAAAAAGGCAACCGGTGGCGGTTGCCTTTTTACTTTTTAGATTTTCTGATAGGATAAAAACTACCAGGCCTTCCTGCTATAACAACCGTAGAATATTCCATCATGCACCATCGGCCCGGCACTGCTTCCACCCCCCGAAAAATACCTTGTGCAGTCAGCCGGGAATTCATATCTGCCCACACCGCACCTTTGGGATCGTGACCCGTCCCGCGACGCACAGCAGACATAACCTTGTGCATCGCAAATCAGGTATGCCCCGAGAGCGTGGACGCTGCAACTTGGCGGTCCTTCGTAATTATAACCCGGGAACAATTTGAGCTTCGGGCAAGTGCTGGCCGATGTTGTAGACCCGGTTGTAGAACCTGGTTGAGTGGCGGGCCTCTTGGATATCTTTATATTTAGCGGATTGCTTACAGCAGCGGGTCCCGTAGGTCCGAAAATATAAAGCTTGCCCATATTCCTCTCGATCGCGTCCTGTTCGGCAGCGGATTTCCCCGCGAAAACATCAGGGACGACCAGCTTAAAAGATGCGAACATGGAGATATTTGGAATATAGGGTACCGTTCCGGTAGATGATGGGAACCAGTCCGGCATGTTACCGCCCATGATCGCCGTCTGGGTTTGTTTGCCCGGGAGGTATTCAAAGACCGCTTTGTACATAGCGATACGGGACATATCGACATTCCCGCCGGTAATGAAGATGATGTCCCCTGGATATGCAAGGTCCTTGGTGAGCGTATCTATAATGGGGTAATTCGATACTATATTAAATGCCAGCTTATTGCTCATCATAGTACCCTGCTTGAGAGTGATATTTTTGACCTGTTTTATTCTCTCCCTATGCTGAGCATTCTTTACAGTGACATTGTACCCGGCGTAAATATCGGGGACGGTCACCCAGAATTGCGTGCTGCTCAGAAACTGTGGGGTCTGTTCGAATTTTTGCCCGCCCTGTAGTTCAATGACCGCCCTCCACGATCCGATACCGCAAAAATTTTGACCTGTTACCACCAGGGCTGATCCCGGCAGGGCCGCAGGGGTGTTCAAAGTTTTAAGAACGGGAACAGCGCTTTGAGAGCCGCCTGATGCAGGTGTCACCTGGAAAGTTCCGGCGACGCGGTTATTCATAACATCACGCTCGGCTATCCTGCGGTCAGGGTCGAGAGCACACGCGTAGGTGTGGGTTCCGGTATCCGGTATCCGGTAACGGGCAGCGGGACTCTGTCTTGCGCCGGCCTTGAAATCACCAAAACGGATTGAATGAACCTCTTTTCCGTCAACCTGCCAGGAGACCCGCCAGTCACCCCTTACATCCCCACCCGCGTTGTGGAACTCACACACCAGGTAGACTTCGTCGCATGCTTTCGGGTTTCCCGTCAGGGCTGTATACTGGGTAAGGCTTGCGGGCGGCACATACCTGGCCATCCAGATCCGGTCCGCTTTCAGGTCTACCGGTGCTGTAGCGACTGGACCCTGTATGGGCTGATTGGGTGCAGAAGTCATGGTGACAGGGGCAATCCTCGTAGCGGTACTTACCGGAGCGGCCCCGGGGGCTTTCATATACTTGAAGCTGGGCTGCGGCCTGCCCACAAAGCAAGATGAACTGAAGTTATATTTCTTTATAATTGCCAGCGCCTGCCGGGCTTCTGCCTGATTGCTGCCGAAACTGAAAAGCCAGCGGCTACCGTCCACAATTTTCCAATCATTGTTAACATGTGCAAGGTTAGCCGTGTTTGGGTTAAGCGGTATGCAGTCTTCAGCCGCTTCCGAGGCCAGAGTTCCCGATAGCACCAGCATCAGCACAAGCATGAATTTTGCCATGATATTCCAAAACATCGCTTCCTCCTGAGTTTGTATTGTAGTGGATAAGAAAAAGAGAAGAGAAATACCGAGCCATTGACCTGCCCGTCTCCTTGGCATTCACATAGGTTTCACCGGGATCATATTCCGACCCGTAAAAGAGTTCCAATTTTTGTGGTTTTGATAAGTTTCTGCCCAACCCTGAACATGGACGACCCTACAAAGCTTAACGTATCTCCCCTTTTATGATTCGGATTGTTGCCTCGATAATCGTGAGGATGTCGTCCGTCCGATCTAGTATATACATTCTGACCAATATTACCGGATATGGCAAGATAAAATACAGATATTCAGTCAGTAGTGTCCGGTAAAAGTTA
>DNIT01000144.1:0-4200 GCA_003489345.1 Pelotomaculum sp.
ATTCAAGGAACTGCTCAACGCCAGGCAGGCCCGGTTTCCGTTGCTGGAGGATTTAAGCTACAACATGCCGGTCGACCTGTGGCTGGAAAACGTGAATATGTCCTATGTAGCGCCTGCCCAGACCACTGCCGATAAGTCAACCGGCGCCGCCCAGGGACAACCGGCTGCGCAGCCCCAGTCGCAAGGCCAGGCTGACGCCGATAAAAAAGAGCCTGTTGCACCCCCTGTCCCCAATAATTTGATTCTGGAGGGCTATTCGCGTACCGTCCCTTCAATCGGTATTTTTATGAACAGCCTTTACCGTATGCCTTATTTTTCGAGCGTTCTTCTCAACGAGTTGAAGACAGATGAAAATAGCGGCAATATCAAATTTAAGTTGACCGCGGTTCTGAAGGAGGATGCGCGCTAATGTGGCAGAGGTTGCAGCCCCGCGAAAAAATTATGCTGGCCGTCCTGGGAGCCTGCATTGTCCTTTTTGTTTTGTTTGATTTTTTGTTGATTCCCCAGTATGACACTTTTGCCAGGAACAGAGAAGCACTGTCGGAACTGGAGGCCAGGGTCAACGCTGCCGAAGCTGTGCTGGCTTCCGAGAAGACCGAGTCGGAGCTGGCTGCCAAGGCAACCGAAAAGCTCAACGAGGTCAAACCATTATTCAATAACCAGATGACCGACGGTTTGGCAGTGGCGCATATCGGTCTGGAAGCCATGAGAACCAATGTCCGGATCAATTCTTTCATACCCTCTGATATCATTAACAAAGGTGCCCATCTGGAACTGCCGGTCAAGTTCGAGGTCAGCGGAGACTATCCCAATGTAGTCAGCTTTATTCAGAAAATGGAAGGCCTGCCCAACCTGTCGGACCTGAGATCGCTGAAAATACAACCGGAAAAAGAGGCGACGTCGACAGCGTCTGCCGTGCAGAACTTTGTCAAGGAACAATTACCGGCCACGCCGGGCTCAGACCAGAATGGCAGGGTCACGGCGGCGTTCGACCTGGTTATATATTCCAGCACGGCGCCGGAAGAGCGGCTTCGGCTGGAACAGGAGGCCGGATGGCTGACGGGACGGCAGAATGCCTTCCAGACGCCGGGCGGCGCGTCACCTTCCCCGGACATCGAAACGCCTGCTAAGGCCTCTGAAGCCCCTATGACCAGCGGGGAGGATTTCCTCAAGACTTTTGTGCAGCAGCTGCTGAACCAGGGCATCACCAACAGCAATAACGCCCTGCCTGATAGCAGCGGGACCGTGGAACTTGAGACCCCGCCCGAAGGCGAAGAGAACTGATGTTAGTGTTAGTGCTGCCGCCGGCGGCATGGACACCTACGGAAGCAGGGGGACGGTTCTTTTGCTTCCTTTCCTGGAAAATAACTGTACAGATGTTCAGCCCACAGAGCGAATCCCGAAAATGCAGGGCGAACTCATTCGCCGAGAAGATACATTTGCCGCAAAGCTACGGCGCTGGCGCGCCGTGTGCGATTGAAATGGCGCCCTGCATCGCCTGATTTTTTCATGATACCTGGCGCCGCGATAGGGGTGTCTGGAACTATATATACGGAGCGCGTAACCCCAAAATGTTGGTCGGGAATTCATACGTAGATGAAAATGCAGTATACGTATAAACCTCTTAAGCTGCTCCACAGCGTGTTTAAATCGCCCGTATGGCGCTGATTTTATCCTCTTCTTGAGCGTGGCGTGCAGCCAGGAGGTAAATTGAAGATATATCAGAACGAAACAGGGGGTTTTTGTTTTGTTTAAGCCGCTTTGGGTCACTGCGGCGATGTGCTTGCTTTTGGCGGGGCCGGCTATGGCCATAACTTCGGATTATGCACTGGTGGTCAACGGAACGCTGGTTTATACCGACGTTTCGCCTGTTGTTGATGGGTCAAAAGTCCTCGTCCCCTTGCGGGCCGTGGCGGAAGCGGCCGGGGCCGATGTGCGGTATATTGAAAGTGAGCGGGAGGTGATTATCAGCAGGCCCGGACTGGAAGTGAAACTATGGGTTGACAATTACGCCGGCTATAAAAACGGGACCCCGATTGTCTTAACATCTCCGCCTAATCAATCAACGGCAGGACATTTGTAACACGGGAGCTGCTTAGCCAAATTATGGACGTCAAGGCTCACCTGAACGTAAAGGCCAATTCCATCGAAGTGCGATAACAACCGGTTTCTTTCCAATCAACTATTTAACTATTAAGTGTTATGGGGCCGTGGAAAAATCACTATACTATTTGGTCCTAGTCGCCTCTTATTTATTTGAACAGCATACTATAAAATTGCATTGTACTTGGTAAAATATATACAGGTAGACCATGAAAAGAGGGTGATGGAGCTGGTTGATAAACAGTTACTGAGGGAAGTCCTTGAGCAAGCGCTGCAAAGAGGCGGCGATTTTGGAGACATTTTTCTTGAACACAAAAAGACCACTGCTATTCGCTGTGAAGCCGGCAGGATTGAGAAGATTCAAACCGGTGTTGATGTGGGCGCCGGGGTCAGGGTAATATCCGGGGAAGCGACTGCTTATGCCTACACCAATGACCTTTCCCGCGAGGGCTTGCTGAATGTGGCCGGGATCGTAAGCCATGCCGCTGCCGGCGGCAAGAATAACGTTAACCTCGATTTCACCGAAGTCCGGCCTTTAGTTGAATTTCGTTTTAAAGAGCGCCCCGGAGACGTCGGCACGGACCGGAAGGTGGCGGTGGTGGAAGCCGCCGACCAGGCCGCCCGCGCTGTGGACACGGCGCGCATCAAACAGGTTATTGTCGGCTACGGGGACGTGGTCCAGCAGGTCACCATCGCCAACAGCGAAGGGGACTTTGTCGAGGACGAGCGCATCCGTACCCGCCTGGCGATTCAGGCGGTAGCGGCCTCAGGCGCAGCCATGCAAACGGGGTATGAAGCTGTGGGGAGCTTGTCCGGTTTCGAGCTTTTTGCAAGTGAACAACCGTCTCTGGTAGGTGAGGCCGCCGCCAGGCAGGCGGTAAATATGCTGGAGGCGCAACCGGCTCCGGCCGGACGCATGCCTGTGGTGATAGCCGGGGAAGCCGGCGGCACCATGGTCCACGAGGCCTGCGGCCACGGCCTTGAAGCCGACCTGGTGCAGAAAAGCCTTTCTGTATACGCTGATAAGAAAGGGCAGGCTGTGGCGGCCGAAGAGGTAAGCGTGGTCGAGGACCCGACCCTGGACGTGCGTTACGGCTCTTACCGCTTTGACGACGAGGGGGTTCCCTCCCGCAGGGTCAACTTGATTGAAAATGGTGTGCTTATCAGCTATATGTACGACCGTCTTACAGCCGCCAAGGACGGCGTCGGGTCGAACGGGCACGGCCGCCGCGAGTCCTACCAGCATAAACCCATTCCCCGCATGAGCAATACCTTCATTGCGCCGGGCAAAACCGACCCGGCAAAGATCATCAGGGAGACAGGGACCGGCTTGCTGGTCAAGAAGATGGGGGGAGGCCAGGTCAACACCACCACCGGGGATTTTGTTTTTGACGTGGCAGAGGGTTACCTCATTCAAGACGGTGAGACGGGTCCCATGGTACGCGGCGCGACCCTAACCGGAAACGGGCCGGAGGTGCTGCGCATTGTTGAAATGGTCGGGAGCGACCTGGGCTTCACCATCGGCACCTGCGGCAAGGACGGCCAAGGCGTGCCGGTCAGTGACGCCCAGCCGACCATCGCCATTAAACAGCTGATTGTCGGCGGAACCGCCACCGGGTCGGCAAACGGCAAAATCAGGAGGATATAACGGGCTGCATATAAAACACCCGGCCGATGACGATATCAGTTGAGGAGAGCTTAAGAATAATTGCCGTGTTTGCTGGATATGACGTGGAACAATACAGTTTCCTGTATGGGTGACTTTATTGTTTGAATGTTGTTATCTGACTAATATAAAAGAATACCCTTTTTGGGATAATGCCGGGTAAAGCGTAAGATAAGGCAGCCGGGAAAGCATAATAACTAGAAGTGAGAAGAGCTCATGAAATATGACTTAACCACTATTGCGCATTTTGAGAATACAATTGCTAATTACAGTAATACCGGTACTGATACCATTACGATTAATTTCCCGGCTCCAATTACAGTAACGGGAAGTACGATTGAAATAAGTGAATTATATACCGACGCCAATGGCAACGAGGGAGCAGTTGCATTGGTGACCTTTGTCCCGAATCCAATAGATTGATAATTGAT
>DNIT01000144.1:4271-6759 GCA_003489345.1 Pelotomaculum sp.
TGATTATTATTCTTAACGTGCTTTCAAAACAGCATGGATTTACTTTGATTGAAATAGCCGTTGCGATGGTAATATTAGGCATCGTGACTTC
Organism: Pelotomaculum sp.; assembly: GCA_003489345.1. Lineage (GTDB taxonomy): Bacteria > Bacillota > Desulfotomaculia > Desulfotomaculales > Pelotomaculaceae > Pelotomaculum_C. The sequence continues at coordinate 4,363 of DNIT01000144.1, forward strand.
TGTGGTCGGTTCCTATTTTGTGTTTAATGCAAAATTATTGGATAAAGTTTCAAGCAGGTGGAGCGCCCAGAGTGATAATAGTTTGGCGGCAAAATTTATAACGGAGCAGGTCCGCAATGCCATCGAGCTGGAGCTGATCGGTACGGCAGCTGCTCCTGCGCCCGGATACAACTATATTTATCTTGATTCCGCCGCAAATACTGTTCAATACATTGGAATAGACGGAGCGGCACGGAATATCACAACTGCGCCTATCAGCAGTTTGTCTTTTGCATTGAAAAAGGACGCTATGGGCCATAATTTTTTAAAATTCACTATTCGTGCCGATGCTGGTATGGGAGAAGCCCGAACCTATGAAACGACCTCAGAAGTGGCCCTGAACAACGTAAGCGGCCTGGACCCGGCCACAGACACAGTGTTTTGTTATAAATTAGCGCCACAGTGATGCCGGCGCCCGCAAGCCTGTCTGCCGCTCTTTGGTACAGCGAGGTTTTTACTTTTTTGGGTTTCCAATCATTGGTATTTCAACCGTTGGTTTTTATACACAACTCTTTTAAAAAGGGCATATGTTATAAGGTAAAGATCGTTCTACGAAAGACAGACCACTGCTTGCGCCGGTTTCACAGGGGGTATAGAGATGAAAATCGGGGACATCGTTACCAGGAAAATATACGGAGAGGACATGCAGTTTTGTATCATCGGCTTCTATACAAACCAGGCTAGCGGGGAGAGAGTGGCAATACTAGCGCTCCTTGATCCGAACCTTATAATAGAAGCTTCCGTACAGGACCTGGCGCCGATATCGGCAAGAAACCTTTTCGCCCTTACAACACCAATGTTTGTTCACTAAAAAACTGCCTCCAAGGCAGTTTTTTAGTGGCGCACAACAGGAATATATTAACTGATATTGAATTAAACTTAGTGCAGCATGGTAAACGATCTTTACGAACAAACTATATAGTGCTATGCATATTTCTTCAGCAGCGGTATTTTATTTAACAAAAGGAGCTGTCAAAGGTGGAACGGGAAGCGGTCGCTTTTATCGGTACAGCACGGGCGGCAGTGGCCAAAGCCGGACAACAGGGCGCGGAGGCGGCTGAAGCATATATTTGTAAAGCCAAAGAGCTTGCTATAGAGGTCAGGGGTGGCCGTGTCGAGACCATGAAGCTGGCCGAGGACAGTGGTCTGGGCGTACGGGTAATCCGTGCGGGAAAAACCGGTTTTTCCTTTACCTCGGATCTCAGTCCGGCAGGGGTGGAGGAAGCGGCCGGCCAGGCTCTGGTAAACTGCCTGAATCTTTCCGAGGATCCGTTCCAGTGCCTGCCCAAACCGGGGCAAGCATATGAAAAAATGGATATTTACGATCCCGGCATCAAGAAAGCCTCAGTTGAACAAAAAATAGAACTGGCCAGGTCGATGGAGGATGCGGCCCGTTCTTTCGACCGGCGAGTCAAGACTATTGAAAGCTCGACCTACCAGGATGGAGAGGCGCTGGTCGCCATCGTCAACAGTCACGGTATGGAGCTCAGTTACCGCGGCGCTTTCTGCGGTGTATACCTGGCCCTGGCCGCCGGCGAGGGGGGTGACAGCCAGACCGGCTTTGCCCTGGATTACACCCTGCGGTTTGACCGTTTAAAACCGGAGGAAGTGGGCCGTGAGGCAGCCCGGCGGGCGGTCAGGATGCTCGGGGCCGCGCCGGTTACCACGCGCCGTGCGGCGGTTGTCCTGGATCCTTATGTGGCCACCGGTTTTCTCGGCTTGATTGCGCCGGCCCTGACCGGTGAGGCTGTTCAGAAAGGCCGGTCCCTTTTTGCCGGGAAGCTGGGCGAACGGGTGGCTTCGAGTAAAATCACGGCTATAGACGATGGAGCGCTGCCCGGAGGTATCGCCTCCGCTCCCTTTGACGGGGAAGGAGTGGCAACGTCAAGGACAGTGCTGATTGAAAAAGGCGTTCTCAAGGGGTACCTGTACAATACCTATACGGCCGCCAGGGACGGTGTCCGGTCAACCGGCAACGGGGTGCGCAATTCATTCAAGGGAACTCCGGAGGTGGGGATCACCAATTTCTTTTGCGAGGCCGGGACGGAGCCGGTTGAAAAGCTGCTCTCGGAAATCAAGAGCGGCATTTACGTGACTGAGGTGATGGGCATGCATACGGCCAACCCCATATCGGGGGATTTTTCAGTGGGAGTAGCCGGACTTTTGATCGAAAACGGCGAATTGACCAGACCGGTGCGGGGTATGGCCATAGGCGGCAACATCCTTGATTTTTTGGCCAATGTGGACGGAGTCGGCGACGACCTGAAGTTTTTCGGCGGTAGGGGTTCACCGACATTGCGGGTTGCGGAGATTACCATCAGCGGACAATGAAGTGGTTGGAATCAACAAGCTGATTAT
>DNIT01000144.1:6881-12797 GCA_003489345.1 Pelotomaculum sp.
GAGGTGTTTCATTTGCATATATTAATCTTGCACGGTCCCAATCTGAATTTACTGGGCCGGCGTGAGCCTGCCGTTTATGGCGTACTAAGTCTTGAGCAAATTAATGAAAAATTAGCGGAACTGGCAGCCGGGCTGGGGGTAACAATTACCTGCCGCCAGTCCAACCACGAAGGAGAACTGATCGACCTGCTGCACCAGGCCGCCGTGGATTCGCAAGCGGTTGTTTTTAACCCCGGCGCCTATACCCATTCCAGCATTGCCCTGCGGGATGCCGTGGCCGCCATCGGGATACCGGTCATCGAAGTTCACCTGTCCAATATTCACGCCCGTGAAAATTTCCGCAGGCAATCGGTAATTGCCCCGGTTGCCGCGGGACAAATAAGCGGGCTGGGCGTTATCGGCTATCTCGCGGCGCTGAGGGCGGCGGTTGCGCTGGCGAGGACAGGGGGTGAGGACCATGCAGGAACGCGTTAAGAGACTGCAGGGGTTATTTGACGGTATCGGGGTGGATGCGTTTTACGTGACCGCCCCGGAAAACCGGTTCTATCTCAGCGGCTTCTCCGGGACCAGCGGCGCCCTGCTGTTGTGCCGGGACAGCTCCTATCTGATTACCGACTTCCGCTATACCAGTCAGGCCTCCCGGGAATGTCCCGGTTTCGAAATTATTGAAGCGCCGGGAAGCGGTATCGAGGCGCTGGCCGGGCTTTGCCAAAAAGACCGTGTCTCGCAATTGGGCTGCGAGGGCGACGACCTGACCTATGCCCGGTTTCAAACCCTACGGCAAGTGCTGACCGGCGTTGCGTTAAAGCCGGTCAGCGGCGTGGTTGAAGGGCTCAGGCTGTATAAGGATGACTACGAGCTGCGCTGTATTGAGGAGGCGGTCCGTATTGCCGACCGGGCTTTTACCCGGATAACCGGCATCATCAGGCCCGGAGTTCCCGAAACCGAGGTAGCCCTGGAACTGGAGTTCTTAATCAGGCGTCTGGGCGCAGACGGGATTGGGTTCGCCACAATCGTGGCTTCGGGTACCCGCTCGGCATTGCCGCACGGTGTGGCGTCGGCCAAAATAATTGAAGCGGGAGACCTGGTTACACTTGATTTTGGAGCAGTGTACCGGGGCTATCATTCTGATATCACCAGAATGGTGGTAGTGGGACAGACCACGCCTCGGCAGGAGAATATTTACAATATTGTCCTGGAGGCGCAAAGGAGCGCCATAGCTGCTGTTCAGGCCGGTGTCCGGGCCTCGGAAGTTGACCGGGCGGCCCGTGATATTATTAAGAAAAACGGTTACGGTGATTATTTCGGGCACGGTACGGGTCATGGTTTGGGACTGGATATCCACGAAGGTCCCAGGCTGTCTGCCAAAGACGACACCGTATTGCAGGCGGGGATGGCAGTAACCGTTGAGCCGGGCATTTACCTGCCGGACTGGGGGGGGGTAAGGATAGAGGATACCGTTCTGGTTGAAAACGGAGGGTGCCGGGTTCTCACCGGTTCACCTAAAGATAAATTGTTGTCCTTATAATCAAAAAATACATATTGGAGGCTAAGGGATGATTTCAACAAACGATTTTAGAACCGGGCAAACCATAGAGATGGAGGGCGACGTTTTTCAGATTATTGAATTTCAGCACGTCAAGCCCGGTAAAGGGGCTGCCTTTGTCCGTTCCAAGCTACGCAACGTCAGGACCGGCGCCGTCATAGAGAAGACCTTCAACGCCGGTGAAAAATTACCCAAAGCCAGGATTGAAAAACGCGAAGTCCAGTATTTATACAACGACGGCAAGGACTATAATTTTATGGACATGGAATCCTACGATCAGACGGCCATGACTTCCGAACAACTGGGGGACGCCGTCAAGTATCTCAAAGAGAACATGATCATTCAGGTCCTGACCTTTCAGGAAAAATCAATCGGTGTTGAGCTTCCCAACTTCGTGGAGCTGGAGGTCGTTGACACCGCGCCGGGTATTAAAGGGGATACCGCCTCCGGCGGCTCCAAGCCGGCCACGCTGGAAACGGGTACGATTGTCCAGGTGCCTTTCTTTATCAACGTCGGAGACAAGCTGCAGATAGATACGAGGACCGGCAATTATATTAAGCGCGCCTAAAGCCTCAATCATGTTTAAAACCCCCTGAAACGAGACATACTAAGAAAGCCAAAATTAGCCACAACAATTATACCAAAGGGGGTATACTCTATGGGCGAGCTTAAAGCCAAAGTGGCATACCTGCAGGGCATGTCAGCCGGCCTTGACTTAAGCCAGAACAGCAAAGAAGGCAAACTGCTGAAGGGGATTATCGAAGTCCTTGATGAGTTCGCGGAGACCGTGGGAGGTCTGGAGCAAGGCCAGGAACAGCTGGAAGATTATATTGAAAGCATCGACGAGGACCTTTATCACCTGGAAGACGACTATTATGAGGATAACACCTGCCATGAGGGTGAATACCTGGAAGTCGACTGTCCCAAGTGCGGCGAGACGGTTTGCTTTGACTCGGATATACTTGAGGACGACGATATCGTGGAAGTGACCTGCCCCAACTGCGATGAGGTCGTTTTTGTAAATGACGACAGCGACACCAGCCATCTGCAGAATCGACCGGAGATGTCCATGGGGCGCGTGTCAGGGGACGGCAAGGCCTCGGTGGAAGAGGACATATAGTTGGTAAAAGCGACAACGAATATAAACAGGTTGAGGAACCATGACCAGTGGTCCCTCAACCTGTTTTTTTATAGGAACAAATAAAATTTGATGCAGGTGGAATTCATTCGCACGCGGGGCGTCAACGGCGAATTCTGGGCGAACATTTCCTGCACCTATTCAGCCCGCGAACGGCCTCGCTGCGCCGGTCTTTTGGAACGCAAGCAAGAGCAGGATTAAAATCAAAAATAATATATATGGATTCATCAGGAGGCTCCTGGACTCAGTACGGCGGGTGGCAACCGGTTTAGGTCCCGGATGGTTCATACAGGCATTTGCCGTATCGTTTTGTCTGGTTAACATCTTAGCTCACCCCCAATTTGATATCTGCCCGCATCGCCATCCGCAATAAATGCCGGTGCGGATTCATTCACGCATGGTCTTTGAGAAATGCAGTATGCAAAGGACTTGGTAGAAGTCCTTTAACAGCTCCATAGCATAATTGCGATTGAAATTGCCCCCGCCTCGCCTCGCCCTATCTACGCCCTACGCCTTACGACCTGCGACACAGTCTTTCTCGTAAAATTAAATACAGTATTTCACCTGACCCCATGCCTATCTGTCGTGAGCCTATGTATGTCATACCTATATTATCGTATACCCTGGATGTTTCTTTGGTGTGCGCCAAAGACAAATGGCAAAAGATACATTATCGTACGGACAAGGTATTCTCATGGAATATATTACCGGTTTGTACAATATTTATATAGTAGCTGTCCACGTCGCCATCAGCTCCATGAATGATGAAAATACCAGCCGGTGTAGGTGCGCGGATTTGAGCTTCTATTGTAACTTCTGTGCGAATGAATGCGCTTGCTTTTTTAGTAGGACAGGGGGGACAAATTATGAAAGCAGCCGGGCTTCCGCTTAATGTGGTGGAATGTATTAAAGAGAATCCGGTAGACGCAATACTTCCGGTCCTGCCGGCCAACATACGCGACATGGTGGCGGCCCTGCCGGCTCAGGTTAAAGAACAGGTTGAGGAGATCCGCATCAGGCAGGGAAGGCCGCTGGTATTAGGGATATCCTCCGCCGACACATTTATACAAACAGGCGGCGGCTTGACCAGCCGTGCGCCGGAGGCCTACCGGGCAACAACGGCCGACATGGAACGGGTCATTCAGCTTTTAAGCGGCTCGTCCCTTTACGCTCTGGAGGAGGAGCTAAGAAACGGCTTTATCACTCTACCCGGCGGCCATCGCGTGGGCATAACCGGCAAGGCGGTCCTGGATGGCGGGAAAATCAGGACTTTGAAATATCTGACCGGCTGCAATATCCGTATTTCACGAGAAATTCACGGCGCCGGCGAGCATGTGCTTCCCCATATAATAGAGCGGAACAGGCGCAGTATTTACCACACCCTTCTAATGTCCCCGCCCGGCTGTGGTAAAACAACCATCTTGAGAGACCTGGTCAGGCAGATCAGCAATGGTATTCCTGCCATGGGATTTACGGGGCTCAATGTCGGACTGGTGGACGAGCGCTCGGAAATTGCCGGCTGTTACAAAGGTGTCCCCCAAAAGGACGTTGGGATCAGGACCGATGTCTTGGACGGCTGTCCCAAAGCGGAAGGTATGATGATGCTGCTTCGTTCGATGTCGCCGGGTGTTATCGCGGCCGATGAAATTGGCCGCAGGGAGGATGTGGATGCTTTGGAAGAGGTCTTAAACGCCGGCGTGAAAATCCTTATTACGGCTCACGGCGTCTCGCCTGCCGATCTGGCCGAGAGGCCCGTTATGACCAGGCTCATGAACGCCAAAATGATCGAACGGTTTGTTATCCTGGGACGCTCGCGGGGGGTGGGGACTATCGAAGATATTATCGACGGCAGGAGCATGCGCTCGCTGGGGGTGAGAAAATGTTGAAATTTTTTGGGGCCGCCATGGTTATTGCGGCCAGCGGCTTGAGCGGTCTGGCCGTGGCCGGCAGCTATGCCAGGCGTCCCAGAGAACTGCGCGCCCTGCGGTCTGCGCTGCAAATGCTGGAGACCGAGATCATGTATGGGGCCACCCGTTTGCCGGAAGCTTTTGATACTGTGGCGTCCCGCTGCGACCGGTTGGCGGAGCCGCTTTTCAACCAGGCCGGGGTGGAGCTTGCGTCCATGTCCGGAATCAGCGCCGCGGAAGCCTGGGAAAAAGCCCTGGACAAATATTATCCGGCTTCTGCTTTAAAGCCCGGTGATCATTCAATTTTGATCGGTTTGGGCAGGTCGCTCGGCCGGTCCGACTGCGCAGATCAGGTTAAACACCTGCGCCTGGCTATGGAGCAGATCGCGCAGGAAACGGCCAATGCGGAAGAAGAGGCTTCTCGCAACGTTAAAATGTGGAGTTATCTCGGTTTTTTAGGCGGGCTGGTTTTTGTTTTGGTGGCGTACTGATTGTAAAGAGGGGGTAAATATGGGCAGCAGTATTGATTTGATTTTTAAAATAGCCGGCGTGGGCATTCTGGTTTCTGTTTTAAACACCATACTCAAGCATGCGGGCAAGGAAGAGCAAGGACAGATCGTTACCCTGGCCGGGCTGGCCATTGTCTTTATTTGGGTGATACAACTTCTTGCCAATTTATTTGACCAGGTGAAATCTGTGTTCAGACTCTTTTAAATTAAACTTCGACGAGGTCTATATGCGATGGATGTGCTGCAGATTGTGGCTCTTGGTTTGACGGCCACCGTACTCATTGTTGTAGTGAAAAGCCAGCGTCCGGATTTGGCGGTAGTATTAAGTGTCGCTGCGGGAGCGATTATTTTCCTCCTGGTACTGGGAAAAATCGGCTCGATCATCGAGGTTGTCAAGGAACTGTCGCAACGCGCCGGCATCAGCATGGTTTACCTGGGCACCATCCTGAAAATAGTCGGAATTGCCTACATCGCTGAATTCGGTTCGCAAATCTGCCGCGATGCAGGTGAAGGGGCGGTGGCCTCCAAGATTGAATTTGCCGCCAAGGTTCTGATTATGGTGCTGGCGGTCCCGATTGTGGTGGCCGTTCTACAATCGTTGCTAAAACTTCTATGGTGAGGGCGGTGTGGCAGGTGACCAAACCATATCTTGCACTGGTGGTATTTTTGCTTATGTTTTTCCCGGCCTCAGCCCTGGCAGGCCAAGACGCGCCAACCGATTCAAATCAGCAGGAATCATCCTTGGACCTTTTCTCCGTGCAGCAGTATATCGACCAGTTGGACAAGGAGGTCAAGGGCTCCGTTCCCGAGATGAAT
>DNIT01000144.1:12911-13186 GCA_003489345.1 Pelotomaculum sp.
GAAATCCTGGCAAATTTGCTCCGCCAGCTTTTTAGAGAAGTAGTCGCCAACCTCGATCTGCTTGGAAAACTGGTGATGCTGGCGGTTATCTGCGCCGTGCTGCAAAATTTGATGTCTTCTTTCGAAAAAAGCAGCGCCGCGCAGCTGGCCAACTCCGTATCTTACCTGGTGCTGATATCCATTGCCATAGGGTCGTTTTCACTGGCGGTCAATGCAGGCAGGGAAGTGGTTAACACGATGGTCGTTTTTATGCAGGCCTTGACCCCGGTTTTGCT
>DNIT01000144.1:13293-13954 GCA_003489345.1 Pelotomaculum sp.
GCTGACCTTGCTGGTAGCAGTGGGAGGGGTGGCCTCAGCAGCCGTCTTCAGTCCGGTAATCCTGGTCACGCTGGACATATTTGGTACGTTGATTAAAAATGTGATCCTGCCGCTGCTCTTTTTCGTGGCCGTGTTGGGTTTGGTCGGCAACCTGTCGGACCGCTTAAAAGTTTCTAGCCTGGCCGACCTGCTAAAAAGTATTGCCATGGGGTTAACCGGGGTTTTTTCAACGATTTTTCTCGGTGTGCTGGCTGTTCAGGGTGTGGCCGGCGCGGTGGGGGACTCGGTTACCTTCAGAACTGCCAAATACAGTGTTGACGCCTTTGTTCCCGTGGTGGGAGGGATGCTCTCCGATGCCCTGGAGGCGGTGGTCAGTTCTTCTTTATTGATCAAAAACGCGGTGGGTATAGCCGGTGTGGCGGTGCTATTGACGATGCTGGTGGTTCCTCTTTTGAAGATCGTCACTTTGGCTTTTATCTACAAGCTGGCCGGCGCGCTCATTCAGCCCATTAACGATGGTCAAATGGTTGACTGTTTGAATGGGTTGGGCAACAACCTCTTTTTGGTTTTTGCCGCGGTGGCCACGGTGGGCCTCTTGTTCTTTTTTACCATAACAATAGTTGTCGGAGTCGGTAATATCACCGTGATGTTGAGGTAAGGG
>DNIT01000144.1:14054-18192 GCA_003489345.1 Pelotomaculum sp.
GTGATGTTGAGGTAAGGGGTGGCGCCGTGGAAATTATACGCAGCTTGGTCCAAAACCTCATTGTAATAATCATCCTGGCAGTCATGCTGGATATGTTTCTACCTGCCGGTGAGATGCGGAAGTATGTCAAGATGGTCATGGGCCTGTTGATTATCGTAGCGGTGGTACAGGCTGTGGGGAACTTGATGCACTGGGATTATGCCGGTGATTTTCCTGCACTGACCGCGCAGGGCGACCAAGGTCAGTTTACGGAAATTATGGAGGCCGGGAAGAGGCTTACCGAAGACCAGCAACAAAAAGCGCTGGACGAGTACAAAAACGGTATAGCCCGCCAGGCAATGGCCCTGGCCCGCTCTAATAACAAGGTCTCTCTTCTGGGAGTAGAGGTAATAGTCTGGACCGAACAGAGCAAACCAGGGTACGGACAGTTAACTGAAATGGTGTTGACCGTAGGTCCTAAAACCGCAAGTACTGACCTCCAAGCCAAAGGATCGGTTATCAAGGAGATTGAGCCAGTATCGGTAAAGCTGGACCCTGCAGCGCCGGACGGACGGGAGGGGGCGGAAGAACGGCCGCCGGAAGAGGCTGTCACAGGCCTGGTTGCGACACTGGCCAATTTTTATAGCCTTTCACCGGAACAGATCAAAGTAAAGTATCAATGAGACACCCGTGCTGTTACGGCGCCGGCAGAGAATGAAATATGCGTCCACTTTTAAATCAACTAGCACCCATTATTTGGAGGTGAGAGCATGAAAAGATTCTTTGATTTTTTAAGACCGGGAGGACAGGCCAACAATGGGTTCCCGGCCAAGGACCTGTTCAGGCGCAATCTGTGGTTGGCCGGACTGGCAGCTCTGGGTATTGTAATGCTGCTGTTTTCGGGAACCGGCCGGGAAAACCCGGCAGAGAAAACCGCAGAGCGTTCCGAACTGCCTGCCGCGACCACCTCTGACCAAGCCGGAAACGGCATGTCGGCTGAAGAAGAAAAAATCAGTAAAAAACTATGCGAAATGCTCCGGCAGGTGGAAGGAGCCGGCCGGGTGGAGGCGTCGGTGCGTCTGTCCGCCTCTGCCAGGGAGGAGTTTGCCGTTAATACAACAACCGGCAAGAAAACAACCCAGGAGCGGGAACAGGCCGGCGGCACGCGTCTGACAACGGAAGATACCTTCAGCAGCCAGCTGGTTATGAACCGGAGCGGATCCGGCGGCGAGCAGCCAGTAGTGGAGCGTGAAGCAGCGCCCCAGGTGGCCGGTGTGCTGGTGGTGGCCGAAGGAGCCGGCGAGGCGAGGGTGAAAGCCAAACTCTTTGAAGCCACCAGAGTCGCCCTGGGTATTGAACCTCAAAAGATCATGGTCCTCCCCATGGAAAGGAGATAACAATGGTAGCGGTAATTGTTAAGAAGAGGCTTTTTTTTCTGGTCATCCTGGGTTTGGCCGGACTCACTCTCCTGTTTGTGGGCCTGCGCGGAGGGCTGGGTATAGAAGCGCCGTCCTTGCCTGGCGTCCAGGTCGATACAGCAAATACCGGCAATGTCATCATTGAAGAAAGCGTGAAAACGCCCGCGTCAGACGTGCAGCTTGATGAGCTGGGGTCAAAAACCGGAGCGTCTCAAAGCCAGGACTTTTTTATTGATTATCGCCTGGAGCGGGACCGCACCCGCGGGCAACAGGTAGAGTGGCTGAGAGAGGTTATTAATAACGCCGGCACAGCAGATGAAACCAGGCAAAAAGCCCAGGAACACCTGATGGCTATCAGCCGCAGCATGGAAAAAGAGTCCGAACTGGAAAATTTAATTAGAGCGAAGGGTTTTGCCGATGCCGCAGTTATGGTGGACGAGAGTACGGCCACAGCCATAGTTGCCGCCGGCAGCCTCAGCAGTAGTGAAGTGGCGGCCATAACAGAGCTGGTATCCAGAAGCACCGGCATGGAGCAGCAAAAAGTCGCGGTCATCAGCAAAAACTAAATGATATTGTATACTTGCCGTAAAGAGGTTCCCAAATGCCCCGTTTTTTACTATAATGATGGTAATGTTCATTTGTGATCATTACCTGCTGAATCAGGTTGTTAACGTTAATGGCAGCCTGGTTTTTTATATTTGTTGAGGATGGGGAGTGAAAGGCAGTGGAACGCCGCGTACAGGTTACCGACACGACTTTACGGGATGCTCACCAGAGTCTTTGGGCTACCCGGATGCGCACGGCAGACATGCTGCCCATTGCAGAGAGACTGGACAATATCGGCTACCATTCCCTGGAGGTCTGGGGCGGTGCAACCTTTGACGTCTGTTTGAGGTATCTTAATGAAGACCCCTGGGAAAGGCTTCGTCAATTAAAGAAACATATTCAAAAAACCCCTCTGCAAATGCTGTTGCGCGGACAATCGCTGGTAGGGTATCGGCCTTACCCGGACGACGTGGTTGAGGCTTTTATTACCAGGTCGGTTGAGAACGGCATCAATATCATAAGAGTTTTTGACGCCCTGAATGATATTCGCAACCTGGAAACCCCCATGCGTTCTGCCAAAAAGGCGGGCGCCCACGTCCAGGCGGCAATTGTGTACACAGTGAGCCCGGTGCATACCGACAAGCGTCATTATATCGACCTGGCGCTGCAGTTGGTCGAAATGGGAGCCGACTCCATTTGTATCAAGGACATGGCTGGTCTTTTGGCGCCCTACCAGGCTTACGACCTGGTGAAGATGCTCAAGGAAAACTTAAGCCTGCCTATTCAATTGCACAGTCACTACATTGGGGGATTGGCTGTGGGCGCTTACTTAAAAGCGGCTGAAGCGGGTGTGGATATAATTGACACCGCCACAGTGCCTCTGGCCTTTGGAGCCTCCCAGCCGCCAGTCGAGACTGTGGTTCGCGCCTTGCGTGGCTCTGCTTATGATACCGAACTAGACATCCACGAACTTTTCGAGATAGCCGGATACTTTGAAAACTTGCGGAAAGCCAGAGGCTTTGAACGGGGTTTCACCCGGATCAACGACATGCGTGTTTTTGATCACCAGGTGCCGGGCGGCATGATTTCCAACCTGGTTACGCAGTTGGAGGAACAAAAAGCATTGCACCGCCTGGGCGAGATCCTGGAGGAGATCCCCAGGGTGCGTGAGGACTTGGGGTACCCTCCCCTGGTTACCCCGACCAGCCAGATTGTCGGGACCCAGGCCGTTTTGAACGTACTCAGCGGGGAACGCTATAAACTGGTCCCCGGCGAGGTGCGTGATTATATTCAGGGCCATTACGGCAGACCTCCGGCGCCGATTAACCAGGAGATAGCCCGCAAGGTGCTGAAGGACCGGCAGCCTATTGTATGCAGGCCTGCTGATTTACTGGAACCCAAAATGGATAAAATAAGGAAAGAGGCCAAAGATCTGGTAACCTGTGAAGAGGATGTCATCTCCTACGCCTTATTCACCCAGGTAGCCAGACGTTTTCTGGAGACAAGGAATAAAGGCGGACAACCCGCGCCGGCCCCGGCTCCCGGCAAAAAAGAGAATCCGGCAAAAGACAAGGCTGCAGAAACTGCCGCCAGGACGCCGGCTGTAAATGATAACTGCGGTGATGAAACCGCCAGGGGGGTAAATGAATTGAACTTGCAGGATATTAAAGAGCTAATTAGGTTAATAAATGAAACTGCTGTTAATGAAGTGAAGCTGGAAAGCGAAGGGATGAAGATATCTATTAAAAAAGGCGCCGACCGCGAGGAAAACCCTGTCGGCCAGGCGCCTGCGATACCAGCGCCGCCGGTCGCCGGCACGGTTAAGGATGAGACGGGAAATCCCCCGACGGTAAAAATTGAGGAGAAAAAGACGGGGCTCATTCCGGTGGTATCTCCCATGGTCGGTATGTTCTACGCTGCGCCCGCGCCTGAAGCGCCGCCTTACGTTAATGTCGGGGACCAGGTAAAAAAAGGACAGACCCTGTGTATCATTGAAGCAATGAAGCTGATGAATAAAATAGAATCGGAAACAGACGGTGAAATTGTTGAGATCGCGGTGAATAACGGTGAGCCTGTTGAGTATGGGCAGACCATCTTTCTGATCAAAGAAAAATAAACGGCAGATGTATTTACGCGGGGAGAGGAAAAGGTAAGATGTTTAAAAAAATCCTTATAGCCAACCGTGGTGAAATAGC
>DNIT01000144.1:18292-24596 GCA_003489345.1 Pelotomaculum sp.
CCAACCGTGGTGAAATAGCCCTCCGCATTCTCCGGGCCTGTCACGAGATGAATATAAGCACGGTCGCGGTTTTTTCGGAGGCTGATCGGGAAAGCCTGCATGTTTTACGAGCTGACGAATCATACTGCATTGGACCGGCTGCTTCTGCCAAAAGTTATTTAAATGTAACCAACATCATCAGCGCTGCGCTGGTTTCCGGAGCCGACGCGATTCACCCGGGATACGGTTTTTTATCGGAAAACCCTGATTTTGCAGAGGCATGCGCCAGTTGCGGGATTCATTTTATTGGTCCCTCGTCCGGGGCTATCCAGCAGCTTGGTTCCAAGGCGCTGGCCAGGGATACCATGGTTAAGGCAGGTGTTCCGGTAATTCCGGGCTCGGAGGGAGCGGTAAAAGACAGCGAACAGACCTGGCGGCTGGCCGAAAGGATTGGTTACCCCGTAATCATCAAAGCCAGCGCCGGAGGCGGCGGCCGGGGGATGCGGGTGGTCCAGAGCGGTGCGGAACTGGAGGAAGCCGTCAGCATGGCTAAAACGGAAGCCCTTGCCGCTTTCGGCAACGACGAGGTTTATCTGGAGAAATATGTGGAAGAGCCGCGGCATATCGAGTTTCAGATCCTGGGAGATCAGCACGGCAACCTGATCCACCTGGGCGAAAGGGACTGCTCGATCCAGAGGCGCAATCAAAAGATGATCGAGGAGTCGCCTTCCGTTGCGCTTAGCCCGGAACTGCGGGAGGAAATGGGACAGATGGCTGTGCGTGCCGCCAGGGCGGTGGGGTATTACAGCGCGGGAACGGTTGAATTCCTTTTGGATAAAAACTTGAATTTCTACTTTATGGAGATGAACACGCGGATTCAGGTGGAGCATCCGGTCACGGAGATGGTAAACGGGATTGATTTAATAAAAGAGCAAATCCGTATTGCCGCCGGCGAGAAGCTGGGAATTGCACAGGATCAGGTTTCCATAAAAGGACACGCCATAGAATGCAGGATTAATGCCGAGGACCCGGGTAAAAATTTTATCCCCAACTCCGGCAGGATTATAAGCTACCTGACGCCCGGGGGGCCCGGCGTACGGGTTGACAGCGCAGTGTACAGCGGTTACATGATTCCCCCTTATTACGATTCGATGATTGGCAAATTGATCGTATGGGGCAGGGACAGGGATGAAGCCATCGCCAGGATGCAGCGGGCGCTTCAGGAATTCGTGATTATGGGTATCAACACCACGATCCCCTTTCATCAGAAGGTGTTCAGGAACGCTTTTTTCCGGCGCGGGGAAATCTATACCAACTTTATTCAGCGTCGAATTTTGGGGAATGAGCGACTATAAAACACAAAAATCATAGTGTTTGCGTTAATTTACCAACTTTGCTATAATATACGCATATGAGAGATGGATCATCATTTTTTGGGTATAGTGTATGATAGCGGAGGTGAAAAAGATGAACGAGAGTGATTTTGTCAAGGAAGAGCAAACCGGACTGGGTTCAATCAGGATTTCGGATGAGGTTGTTAAAATAATAGCCGGCCTTGCTGCCACTGAGATTAAAGGGGTGGCCGGGATGAGCGGGGGACTGGTTGGCGGTATAGCTGAAATGCTCGGCCGCAAGAACCTTTCCAAAGGGATTAAGGTAGAGGTGGGGGAAAAAGAAGCCGCTGTCGACGTCTTCGTGATCATTGATTACGGCATTAGAATACCTGACGTAGCCGCTCAAATCCAGGAAAGCGTAAAGAGTGCCATTGAACGGATGACCGGCCTGGAAGTTGTCGAAGTCAATGTAAATGTTCAAGGTGTTGCCTTTACCTCCGAGGGCAGGGAAGAAGAACATAAGGTTAGATAGCTTAACCGACCCCCTTGACAGGGGGTCAGCTTTTAGGGAGGTGTGCCTGTTTTGGGTCCTTTCGACCGTTTCTTACTGGGGATGTACGCATTCTTCATTACGGTTGTCTTTGTACTATTTTCAGCTGTAATGTTGGGTTGGACGGCTCCCTTGTTTTTGCTGAAAGAAATATTCTATCCCGAACAACCGGGAATTTTCTGGCCTTTTATGGCTGTGGTCATACTGGCGGGCCTGAGACTGCTCTGGGTGAGCCTCTTTAGCAAGTCAAGAGGCAGGCATGTGGTCCTGACGGAGAGTTCGCTGGGACAAGTCAATGTTTCGCTGCAGGCGATAGAGAGTCTGGTGGAGAAAATAGTATCACAGTTCAGCGGGGTTAGAGAAGTTAAACCCAGCATCATGCAGGTCCCGCAGGGTATAGGTATTAAAGTCCGGGTTGCGGTAACCCCGGATGTCAACCTCCCCCAGCTTTCCGAAGAAATTCAAAACAGAGTCAAGTCCAGGGTGATGGAAGTAACAGGGATTACCGTCAATACTATAAAAATTATGGTTGAGAATATTTCCGTTCACAAGCCAAGGGTTGAATAGCGAATTCAGCCCCGGAAAGGAGCGGCATATGGAAGTATTTCAGGAAATTCTAAACAAGCATCTGGGAAAAGCGGTAGGTATTATTCTGGGCCTGCTTTACGGTTTTCTGGCAATCAAGTATGGTTTTTTTAAGGCCTTTTTTGTGTTGATTTGCGCCGCACTCGGTTATTATATCGGCAAGCGGCTGGATGAGAAGGTTGACCTCAGGGAATTGTTCTTAAGGCTTTTCCGGGAACGATAACGGTATTGTTACATACAGTTGCTCTATAACGAGGGGGATACGTAACAGTATGGGCAGGAGAAAGGCCAGAGAAAGGGCGCTGCAAATCCTGTTTCAGGTAGATATGGGCGGCAACGATCCAAAGGAAGCCATGAAAAATATGGATGAAAGCTTTGGACCTGTATACAATAACGTAGAATTTGTCGAAAAGATTGTAATGGGAACCCTCGCGAATTTAGCGTTTATTGATAAAAACATTTCGAATATCAGTCAGGACTGGAATATAGAAAGAATGGCCAGCGTGGACAGAAATATTATCAGGCTGGCTTTTTACGAAATATTTTTCTGCAGTGATATACCGAACAATGTGTCCGTCAACGAGGCTGTAGAACTGGGCAAAGCGTACGGCGGGGAAGACTCTGCGCGCTTTATTAACGGTATTCTCGGCAAGGTGCTGGCGAATCCGGAAGATTATAAATCTGAATTATGAGACACGACGGCGATGATTGGCAGCCTGGCTCTGCAACACACCAGCGATGCCGGGACTTCCACCTTGTTTTTTGCAAGTCGGACCGGCGCGATACAGGAACAGTACGCAACCGTGCCGCCAACGCGCGCGGCAGAGAACGAAAATTCAGCGATGCAGGCGTGAAATCGCACCTGCATCGGCTGGTATTTTCATGATACGCGGCACCGCGATAGCGGTATGGGCAACTGGCCTGAAAATTAAATTTCATCTTCTGCTGGTGCTGTATGAACGGCGTGGTTGTCTAGTGTAACTTTGGTGCGAATGATTCGCACCATGTGGCCCATCCGCAATGTTTAAGGTAGGGGCATCTGTGCAGGACGATTACTATACACACTAAGACAGAACAGCACCCTTCCAGCCCGGGGTGCTATTGTATTTAGTCCTTTTCGGGGAGAGATCTGTAATGAGGATTTTAACGGTTCACGAGTTGACCAAACATATCAAAACACTTGTAGAAAAAGATCACCTGCTGGTAAACGTATGGGTCAAGGGGGAAATATCAAACTTTAAAGCCCATTCCTCAGGCCATTTGTATTTTACCCTGAAGGACGATCTCAGTTGTGTAAAAGTTGTAATGTTCCGTTCCAAAAGCAGGCTGGTCCCCTTTCAACCGAAAAACGGCATGGCGGTAACAGTGAGGGGTTACGTTTCTGTATTTGAACGGGACGGTACCTACCAGCTTTATGCCGAAGGACTTGAGCCGGACGGCACGGGGGCTCTTTACCTGGCATTTGAGCAGCTGAAAAAAAAGCTGGAGCAGGAGGGGCTTTTTGACCGGCGGCATAAGAAATCACTGCCCCTGCTGCCGCGCCGCATCGGCATCGTTACTTCACCCACCGGAGCGGCAATCAGGGATATGCTGCAAATTATCGGCCGCCGCTGGCCAGGCCGTGAAATTATGCTGGTGCCGGTTCCGGTCCAGGGCGAAGCAGCGCCACAGGCTGTGGCCGGAGGGATTAAGCTTCTGAATCAGGTTGGCGGGGTAGACCTGATTATAACCGGCCGGGGCGGAGGCTCGCTGGAGGAGCTTTGGACTTTCAACACCGAGATGGTAGCCCGCAGCATTTTTCACTCCAAGATTCCTGTCATATCCGCGGTAGGACACGAAACAGATACCACCATCGCTGATCTGGTAGCTGATGTCAGGGCTGCCACGCCTTCTAATGCGGCTGAAATAGCTGTTCCGGACAGGAAGGATATGGCCCGCTACATCCGTACTTTGAAGACCCGGCTGACGCGGGCGGTTGACGAAAAGCTGGCGGTATCCAGACGCCGCATGGAGGCCTGCCTGCTCAGCCGAGTATTTATCAGTCCGCTGAATACCATCTGCAGCGCGGGTCAACAGTCGCTGGATCAGTTGGAGAGCCGCTTGCGCCAGGCAATCTATGGAACACTGGAGCGAGCCGGCAGCCATTTCGCGGTGCTGGCCGGCCGGTTGAACACGTTAAGCCCGCTGGCCACGCTGTCCAGGGGATACTGTATATGCGCAACCCCGGACAGGAACCGTGTTATCAGCGACGCCGCTTCCGTAGAAATAGGGCAACAACTGTCATTGCTGCTGCATCAAGGCGAACTGGAAATTGTTGTGGCGAAAAAGAGTGTGACATAAATATATAATGCTAACAGATTTCATTCATAAAAACTCTATAATTTAATGTATCCATGGGATTGGGAGGGATACCTGCTATGTCTTTAGAAGAAAAAGAGATTAATTTTGAGCAGGCGCTGGCGCGTTTGGAAGAAGTGGTAAAGGAATTGGAGGACGGGCGCCTGCCGCTGGAAAAATCGTTGGAATTGTTTGAAGAAGGCATCAGGCTTTCCAGAATATGTGAAGGTGGACTGGCTGCTGCCGAGCAGCGCATTACCGTTCTGACCGTGGATGAAAAAGGCGGTATTGTCCAAAAGCAGCTGGATTCTTTCCCTTCCCCGGGAGGTGCCCGAAATGATTGATTTTAGAGAGGAATTAAGAAAAAGAGCCGCTTTGGTTGAAGAGTCACTTGATATTTTACTGCCCGGAGCCGATGCTTACCCGCCCCTGATTCACCAGGCCATGCGGTATAGCGTTATGGGAGGAGGAAAGCGGCTAAGGCCTGTCCTGGTTATGGCCGGAGCGGAAGCTGTTGGAGGTAAAGCCGATGATGTCCTGACTGCCGCCTGCGCTTTTGAACTGATCCATACCTACTCACTGGTGCACGACGACCTCCCTGCCATGGACAATGACGACTATCGCCGCGGTAAATTAACCAGCCACAAGGTCTATGGTGAAGCAGCCGCAGTTTTAACCGGAGACGCCCTCCTGACCCTGGCCTTCCAGCTCCTGACGGAAAGCAAAGGAGCCCCGGAGAACGTCCTGCGGGTAATCCAGGAAGCGACGGTCGGGGCCGGTACTTTCGGGCTGATCGGGGGGCAGGTGGTCGATACATTGTCTGAAGGTGTCGCACTAGATGAAAACACCCTTGAATACATTCACCGTCATAAGACCGGGGCGCTTTACAAGATATCGGTAAGGGCGGGCGCTATTCTGGCCGGGGCGCGGGACGATCAACTGGCGGCTTTAACCGGATACGCCGAGCATCTTGGCCTGGCCTTTCAGATCAAGGATGACATCCTTGATATTGAGGGAGAGCAACAGAAAATCGGCAAACCGGTGGGCAGTGATACCAAAAACAACAAAGCAACCTATCCTGCGCTCTTCGGCTTGCATAAGTCGCGCGCCAAAGCCCGCCAGGCGGCCGAACAGGCGCTGGCGGCGCTGCAGTCCTTTGGCGCCGAAGCTGACTTTTTGAGATCAATGGTTAATTTTGTGATTGAACGGGATTTCTAGACTTTAAAGAAGAGCGGGAGATTGTTGGGGAATCAGTTGCCCTTGAGCAAGCAATACCGGCCTGCAAGGGCTGATGAAAGAGCAGGCTGCGTTTGTAAACCAAAAGCTGATTATGTTATAATAACAAATTAGTCAAAGCTTTTTAGATAAGTGACACAGTATCCTAGTCGGATGAACCTTTTTGAAGGCGGGGCTAAAAATCCGTCAAGGGCACATCGATGAAGTTCCTGGCGCTGGCTTGTTCCGCCCAGTGATGGGCTGGTGCTGGGAGGTAAGGTTTAGGGGCAGCCTGGACTGGCAT
>DNIT01000086.1 GCA_003489345.1 Pelotomaculum sp.
GAGCCACAAAACCTTTAATCATTCACTTTATTCTTTTGACACACTGGTAAGCTGCTGCTATGGCGCCGGGTACACCGCCGATCTGCATCGCCCAGCAGGAGCCGATGTATAGGTTTTTCACCGGTGTTTCTATATTCACGCTCATAATGTTCTTATAGAACTTCTTCTTGGGGTTCCAGCTCCATGCAGAAGTCGCTCCATCGGTATTATGGGTGAATCTTTCATAAGTCAGCGGAGTGGCGGCGTCCTTATATTCAATACATTCCTTCAAACCGGGAATCAGTCTGGAGACGCTGTCTATCATGGCATCCATTGCTTTTTGCTTCAATTGTCCATACAGTTCCTTGTCTCCGCCGCCCCAGTTATTCATCCAATGGTAAGGCACCATGGTCTGCAGCATTAGTGAGGATTTCCCCTGCGGAGCATGTTGGGGATTTACCATTGACGGCGAATAAAGCGAAGGTGATGCCTTACTGAAAAACTCACTGTCTTCGGAATCGTAAATGTCGTAACCGGGTTTATCGTTAAAAGTAAATACATGAGGAACCTTCATATACTCGCCCAGTTCTTCATTGGATCTATTCAATCCCAGATATACTGTGAATACGCCTTCCGAAACAGGAGCCCGGCCGATACTGTCCCGAAACGCCTGCGGGATAAGGCTCTGGTTATCCAAAAGCTTCAGCAGGGTTTTCTTATAATCCCCGGCAGAAACAACATAATCCGCATCATAAATAGTATTTTGGCATGAAACTCCAACTGCGGTCCCATTTTTGGTGATTATCGCATCGACATAGGATTTCAGCTTCAAATCCCCGCCCAGTTTGCGGAAATTTTCCGCCAGGATGTCGGCCCATGATTGCATGCCGCTTTGCACGGTCCAATAGTCGTAAAATATCCCCGCCATACCCCCTCCCATGAACATGGCCGGCATATCCGGATAGCCGAATCCGTTAAACAGCTTGAACAACTGGGAGTCTTTTTCAAAATACCTGCCGGCAAACTCCGAGGAGGTCATGTCGCCATACTGCTTTGATAGTTTCATCTGTCTGGGAGCACTCAGGATGTAGGGGAGCATTGCTGTCAACATTTTGAGTCCGCTGTAAACAAAAGGCATGGGGCTATCTACGTCCCCCATTGAGCCGATGGTTTGATCCAGGTCTGCAAAAACCCGGTCCAGCTTTTCTTTATCGGATGGGAAAGAGGAGTAAAGCATTTTTTTATAGTCATCGTAAGTTTCCGGAGTTCCGTCGTAATCCTCTGCCACTAATCGTATTTTCTGTTTTACGAAATCTATCTTTTCAAATACTCCGATATCCTTCATGGCCTTGAATATCGCTGCTGAAGCCTCAAAGGAAAGAGTGCCGCTTTCAAAATAATAGCCTTGCCGGTGAAATCCGGCAGTATAACCGCCAGGCATGCTGTGGGCTTCAAATATAGTTACTTTATGTCCCCTCTGGGCCAGCAGGTTACCGGCAACAAGTCCGCCTATCCCCGCACCGATGATGATTATATTTTTCATTTTTCTCCTATCATGACCATAAGTCAGTCCTTTCATTAATAAATTATACGGGCTCCTAACCACATTATAAATGGATGGCGTGATGATCTTTTTAGTTTGCGTTTTCCCCATATAAATATCCATAAACAGTACTGACAAAATAGCTCCGGAGGCTGTCCCCAGAGTTACGCAGCCATATGCTCTTGTTCAAGTGCTGTAGAGGTTTTTGCTCCCCTTGTTATTGCTGATGAAGCGGCAACATAAATTTGAACCGGGTATATTGGCCCATTTCGGTGTCTACCATGATCTTTCCGCCAATCTTCTCGACTTCCGAACGCACGGCCGCCAGGCCCACGCCTCTTCCGGAATACAAATCCACTGTATCCTTGGTGGAAAAGTCATCAAAGAAAATGGTTTCCAGAATTTGTTCCTTGGATAACCGGGTGATTTCCGCCTCCGAGTATATTCCTTTTTCGACGGCTTTCTTTTTGAGCATATCCAGATTGATTCCTTTTCCGTCATCGGCCAGGGATAAAATAAATTTGTCTTCCATTTTCTCCAGATGGCAGGATATTTCCCCATATTCAGATTTTCCACAAGAAACCCTCTCCTCCGGGTCTTCAATCCCGTGGTCGGCGATATTGCGAAACACATGGACCAGGGATTTGGTAAAAGGAACATAGCGCTCACGGTCAATGTAAACATCATCCCCGTCAATTCTAATGTCGCCGATGTTCTTGCCGAACCTCTCCGCCAAAGTTTTGATATACTCATTATAATTTTTAACGATATCTTTCATGTTGGGATAGAAAAGGTTGCGCAAAAGCTCAAGGATAATAGCCTGCTCTTCATCCTGAAAAGATATTCTCACTCTATTTTCTATTTCCATTAGTCTCTGCTTGCTGACGGAATAGGTATCTTCTTTTTCAAAGTAGTGCTCGCCCAAAGCCTCAATAATAATCATGATGTCTTGTTCCAACAACTGATCACAGTCGATCTGCCGTACAAACTCCCGTATTTCCTCCATGCCGACCGTCGCAATGTTTTTCTGCATCAAGCTTAAAGCGTCTTCCAGCCGGTGCAGCCCCGCGGAAGTGTGGTACAGGGAATTGAGGGAAAAATCCCCCTTCATGGTGTGAACGATTCGGAACATATGCTGCAAGGTTGATTTGGGGTCCCGGCTGCTGTTTAAGAGTTGCGGCGCGCCTTGCTCCACGAACTCGTGCAAATCATCAATGGCCTGAGCGATTTCACTTTTGCTGCTGATTGCCCGGATAATTAGCTTGATGTTATTCTTTTCTTCCGCACTTTTGAGTTCCAGCGCCTTTTTTTCAGTGATGTCGGTCAGAATCATCATGACTGATTTTTCTGCTTGACCAGGAATCACTTTATATTCAGTTTGAATATATTTATCGCCGATTTTGATTTCTTCGGGCAAAATAGACAGGTAAACTTTATTTCTGATTTTATCCTCATCGCGGAATACATGCTCAAAGGCATTCCGCATTATAGCAATGCCATTCTCATCGACAAAGCTTTCCATTACTCCGAAGAAGTCTTTATTGCCGATGGAAAAGCCGAATATCTCGTCGCATTCCTTACTATATTCTTCAGATATGAGCAAATCGCTGCCAAAGAACAGGAATCCCTGTCCGGCATGATCCAAAAGGTTTTTGATGGCCGCATTTTTCTGCTCAATTTCCATACGGTGAAGTTTTTCCGCTTCATTGGCTTGTTTCAAGATGAGTTGCTGGTTATTCAGCAGTTCAATTTCCCGTTCCTTGGTTTTGGACATTTCGATCAGAAATTCGCTTATGCTGACAATCCCTGCATATTTATCATTCTCCAGGACTACGATAAAATCATACAAACTGTCCTGGCTTCTGTTCATAGCGATGAAGCCAAACTTGGCCATTTCGCAGCTTATATCCACACACGTCATATCCGTCTTTATCAGCAGGTGGAGATCACGCTTCATGTAAAGGGAATAGCCGAATTGCCGACCAATTTTTTGGTAGAAATCATTGCGCATCAGGATGCCAACCGGCTTTTCACCATCAACGACAACTACTCCTTCGGCTTTTTGGTTTTGTTCAAAGTAATTATGAATCGTGCTCCCATTTTCCGTTGCGGGAAAGGCAGGCGCGATCTGCACCAGTTTAGCAATCGTTTCAATCATATGAACATCTTACCTTTTATATTATTTCCAATGATCTTTATTCCAGGGCTTCCTGAATGAAGCTGATGATTTTATGCTCTTCAAAAGGTTTGGTAATGTAGTTTTTGGCTCCGGCATTCAGGGCTTCGAGTATTTTTTCGCCCTTGCCCAGCGCCGTAATCATTACCACTCGGGCCGAAGAATCATATTGCTTGATGTTTATCAAGGCCGCGATCCCGTCTATATTCGGCATGGTAATATCCATAGTGACCAAATCCGGCGATAGTTCCTGGTATTTCTCCAGAGCCTCGGCGCCATCGCTGGCCTCGCCGACAATTTCATGATTTCCCGCCTCCAGGATTGCTCTCAGTTTCTTTCTGGATATAGCCGAATCGTCCACAATCAGTATTTTAGCCACGGGGAAGACCTCCATTTACAGATTATTTATGTTTAACCTTGTTGTTTTTGGTATTCTTTTTAAACGAAATCAGGAAATTCACCGGCGAAGATAAAATCAATCTTTCCAAAACTCAAATAGCAGGGTATTACATACGTCTTTGCGACCGGCTTCAAATTGCCCTTCTCTTTAACTTCTCCCGGGAACAGGTCCGTTTCGATCCCTTTATGCGATAGATGAGATAAGAACAGACCATTATGGCAATTCAGGAATTCTCCCAAAGCATCTTTGGCCAATTCATTCATTCCGCCAATTTCTTCCTCCGCATAGATGGAGGCAAATCTTGCCAGTACGGTTTCCGCAGCGGCAAAACCACTGAAAAGGCGGTAAGCGCCGTCTATCTTCTGGGTAACCAGATAATCGAACGGATAGGAGTCAACCTCTTTTGCTGCCTCTATTCTGATTTCATCATCAATAAAACGAATGATATTCCTGATAAAAAGCTCGAAATAATCACGGATCAGCTTATTTTGCTCATCCGGTAAGGTCCTTAAAAATATCTCCGCAATTTTATCCACTTCATTATTTTTTAAAGCCTGAATTTCATCGGCGCTCAAACTGGATTCCTGTCTATATTGAAGAAGCACTTCTTCATATTTTTCAAAAGTAAAGAACTCCTTCTCAATGAGAACCTGTCCCAACAGGGTGTTTGATTTTTTCTGGGTATTAAGCAATTCATTCAACTGGGCTTCGGTCAGATATCCTTCTTCTATCGCCAGTTCGCCAAACCTTAGATCCTTCGCGGTCTGGAGTTTACGTATCCAGTCTACCTGGGCCGCATTCATATAGCCGGCGTCAATGGCCAAAACGCCCAATTTTACTTTGACGGATTTCTGCTCTGCCAGTACTAGCCTGAGTTCTTCGGGTTTAAGGATCTTTTTTCCCAAAAGGTAATTGCCGAAATGTTGATTAAACATAAAATTCTCCTTTACACCTGCCTTATTTGAAACGTTATTTGTCGCCTATCATAAAATCAATAAACTCTTCATTGATCTTCTCCCCGATTTTATCGGCCAGTTTCTCTTTTAGGGCCATTAAGGTGTCATAATCAATGAAGTCAACTTTAAGTCCCAGGATATGATCATTTTTTCTGATTACCCTGCAGTTAATTGCTGAAACCGTGTTTTCCCCTTCATCCTCCCAATTAATCATAATGGTGATCTTTTCTTGCTCAGAGGCATCCATTAACTCATCTGAACGGAATAAAAGGCCGTTTAAGCTGATATTGGTGATTTCACCCGGAAAGAATTTGCCTTTATACTCGGCCTGCCCTTTTACGATGTAGTCCACCCGGGAAATTTGCCTTCTTTCTTGCATGCTTGTTATTTAGCCCTCTCTTTATTTCACCTTAATTAATAATGAAATATTAACGTATAAATGTTAGCATAGAAATTTTACTTTAATGTAAAAACAGAAGCCGGTTCATGTAATTTTTATTGCTTTACTGTTTGATGAAGCTTTGCCTATTCATCATAATTTAAAGGCGGCCACTAAATGGGACAAATTGTCAGCTATTACAGCCAATCTGACCGAGGCCTCGCTGACTTCCGTTGCCACACCGCTGGTATGCTCTGCAGTCTGGTTAATCTCCTGGATACTAATCGTGCTCTGGTCTATAGTAGCTGCCACCGATTCAATTGCCTGGTTGACTTCACCAACTGCTTTAAGAACCTGGCTGCTCATTTGGTGTGATTCTTGGGTGAGAGTCAAAAATTTGCCGGCATCATCACTGTACTGCCTGCCGACATCGACAAAAGTCTCATAATCCGCAGACACATTTTCAGTTATGTATTTCAGCAGTTCTTCGGTGTTGCTGACCAGATCTTTAATAGACTCCTGCACCTGTTTGGTCATTTCCTGAATATTGAAGACCGTATTGGCTGATTCGGCGGCTAGTTTTCGTACTTCTTCAGCGACTACCGTAAAGCCCCGGCCTTGCTCCCCGGCGCGGGCAGCCTCAATCGCTGCATTCAGGGCTAATAAGTTGGTTTGTTCTGCAATCCCTGATATTGAGTCGGCCAGTTGGGAAATTTCATTGACGATTTTGGCTTTTGCAATTGCTTGAACCACTCGCTGCTGAATATCCTGAGATAGTTTTTTGGCCTTTTCCCGGGCCTGGTCAGTTTGTCGCCCTAAATCATCAGCTCTGTCCTCAATTTCTCTGGCCTGGTTACTTCCTTCTTCTGCTTTGACATTTAATTGATTCAAAAAGGCAGTCATTTCCTCGCCGGAAGCATTAATTTCCTCCGTCGAAGCTGACACTGTTTCCATGCCTGACGCTATCTCTTCTATTGATGCCGAAACTTCCTGCATGCTGGCTGACGCGGTCTGGGCCGTAGCATTAAGCTGCTGACTGGCCGCGTTTAGTTCATGGGAACTTGTTGCCAGTTCCCCAATCATTTTAATCAGGCTATTGGTCATGGCCTGGAAGCTGTGAGCCAGATGGCCTATCTCATCATTGGCTATGCCCTTCAATAATTCACCGGTATTTAAACTCAGGTCTCCCTGAGCCACTTTATCTGCAATCTGGGACAGCTTAACAATCGGCCTGGTCAGCCGGTTGGCCAGGAGGAATATAACCAGTGCCAGCATCAGCAACCCCAGGATCGTGGTGACTATGGTCACCTGTCCCAAATTCGTTATACCTTCGAAGAGTTCGGAGACAGGCGAACTGATGACCAGGGCCCAGCCGGTTTTGCCAATCGGGGAAGATGAGTAATACTTTTCTACTCCGTCAAACTTAAAGGTCTGCACTACTGGTTGCCCGCTTAAGAAAGCCTCCCCCACCGCTTTCCTAGCGCCATTTTCTATTGCAAATATGTTATCGCTAGGCTTCAGGGAGGGGTGGGAAATAAAATTGCCTTTTGAGTCAATGACATAAGCATAGCCGGTTTTCCCAATTTTAATCGCACCCGCCATGTTTTTTAAGTCCTCCAGGTCTATATCCACCCCAACCACACCGAGAGGTTTTCCGTTCCGTTCAATTTTTTTAACCACGCTGACGATCAATTGCTTGGTGCCCTGATCCTCATAGACATCAGAATAGGTTACATCGTTTGAAGACATGGCTTTTTGATACCAGGAGCGGGTTCGCGGGTCATAATCTGCCGGAGGAACCCAGCCATTAGATTCAGCGTATCTCTTATCTTCAAATCCGGCAAAGACATTAACCACCCCTTCACCGGATGTTTTTAAGGATTTAAAGAAGGTGATTAATTCCTCGGTAGTCATGTCTTTGCCATTGAGAGTATGCCCTGCCGTGTTTACTATCGCCTCTTTATCAATAAAGAAGATATTGATTTTTTCAACGTTGCTGGAGGTCATATAGGTGGCGGTTTCCCTGATTTGCTTATCCAGGTTGCTCCGTGAGCCCCAATAGCTGTATAAATTGATGGCGGATATAATCAAGAACATTGGGATCATCAGCATAATCAGCATCTTTGTTTTAAGCTTAAGTTGGTTGATCATTTTAGCGCTCCTTTAAATTTATTTAATTTCCGTAAATTAAACTGATCTCGAAAATATCTTACCGACTTGCCCCAACCAGTAAGATACCTACTTTTCCAGGGAGGCGGAAATTTTTTCAATGTCCGCTTTTTAAGACTTAAAACTTCGGATTTCCCGTCGAAAAATCACCCTGTCCCTTAACGAATTGAGTCCGTATAATTGTTAAAAAAAGAAGAGCCATAAACAAGGCCGCCGGTTTAAAATGGTACCCAAAAACCAAAAACCAGGGAGGTCTTGAAATAGCTCAATACTCGGCGTTAAGAACGATGGACTTCGTGAAATCCTTGGTTTTATAATCAGAAATAGCGAGTTCTTCGCACACTGGAAGGCAGAAGTCTGCAGGGCGTTGACAACCCACTTGGACTTGCCTCCCAAATCAGTATCATCCTTTCTCTTTTCTATATCTAATATATTAACTGTTGTTTGTTAAAGCTCTATCAATCATTTGTAAATTAATGATTGGATGTTATTTCTACTTTTTATAATAAAAATGCGCCGGTTGAATAAACGGCGCGCATAATCTTGCTGCCAATAGCTACCGTATTTTCAGTTGTTTACCCGCACCTACCTGCATTGCGGAAAAAGATACCAACTTGCCGACATGCCAGTCGCATGCTATAATTTTTTATCTGTATCTGATGTTCTTCCTTAAATGGAGGTCAGCTGATGAAAAATTCGGAAAATAATCATGAATTTAATCAAGCCCGGCTGGGTATACTCCAGGCTTCTTTCGCGGCAGTATTGGAGCAAAAAGATTTATTCTCAAACATCGTCGATTTTTTCCCCTACGGTATTGAGGTTTTTGCCAAGGACGGCACCACGGTGATGATCAACCGTGTCTTCCTGAACGAATTTGATATCCCGGACCGTGACATGGTCATCGGCAATTACAACATCTTTACCGACCCGGAGATTGAAAAAGCCGGCCTTACCGACATAGTGAAGAGTCTTTTCGAAGGAAAGCGAAAGACTTTAACCAAGACCGATATAAAAGTACCTCTGAAAGCTATCAGCGAGGTTTATCAGACAGGAGACAGCGACGTGGTAGCCATATATCAGGACGCGACCGGTTTTCCTATTTTTGACGAAGCCGGCGATGTGTCCCATGTTGTGATCATGTTTATCACCAGAAGAATATACCGGGGCAAGGTCAGCATTGCGAAAGCGGCGGAATACATGGAGAACAATTGGGATAAAGAATATGATTTGAGCGAGACGGCGAAAGCCGCCGGCTTAAGCCGGCAATCGTGCCGGGCGGAGATTTTTCCATCGCGGGTGTTCCCGATTTCCCTGACCAGAAGGATATATCCTCCTATGCGGTTGAAGCCGCCAAGTATATGTCAAAACTCGGAATTATCAAAGGCGACAGCCAGGGCTGCTTTATGCCTAAAGCAACCACTACCGCACAGCAGGCGGAGGGCTATGGCACGGCCACCCGCGAAGCCGCC
Organism: Pelotomaculum sp.; assembly: GCA_003489345.1. GTDB lineage: Bacteria > Bacillota > Desulfotomaculia > Desulfotomaculales > Pelotomaculaceae > Pelotomaculum_C. The sequence continues at coordinate 9,072 of DNIT01000086.1, forward strand.
ATCCTGATGAGCGTTCGCACCTCCGACCAGATTAACAGCATCCATCAATGAAAACGTCAATGTGCCCATTGAATAGACCCAACCAACAGAAAGGGGCGGTTCATTATTCGGTGAACCGCCCCCGCATGACACTAAATTTAAAATTTATAGCTCGGTAGGGGAAATGCCGGAACTCACGATCCATTCCAGCACGGGATCAGTCCCTCCCCGGTAAGCGGCAAAAGTCGCTTCAATTACCTTATCCGGCTCCAGGGTATTGATATCCTGATCCAGCCAATGGAAATACTTGGTGGAATAGCGGATGGTAATTTCACTGTTGGGCAGCTTGAATTGCTTGACCTCCCCGTAATGGTTCGGCTCGCCGCCCGTAGCTTCGCCTACAAAATAGGCCCTGGTTTTTTGCTTTAAACTGATCGCATTCAGGACGGCGGAAGAAAAAGTGTCTTTTCCGATGATCACATATAATTTGCCTTGCCGGTTGAAATCGCTGTTTTTCACTTCTTTGATAAAAGGATCCAGGATGGTGGAGCTCCCGCCACGATTTTCCCTGATATCAATAACCAGCTTGTTCACTTCACGGTTTTGGACAAAATCCCAGAATTCCTTAGCGAAAATCT
>DNIT01000088.1:0-11060 GCA_003489345.1 Pelotomaculum sp.
ATGAGCCTGATCGGGGCGATCATGCTGGTGGGTATCGTTCTCAATAATGCCATCGTGTTGGTGGACTATATCAATACCCTGCGCAAGCGGGGTACCGAACGCAACGAGGCGATCCTGCAGGCCGGACCGATCCGCTTGCGGCCTATTCTGATGACCACGCTGTGTACGGTGTTGGCCCTGGCGCCTATGGCTCTTGGGAGTGGTTCGGGAAACGAAATGATGAAACCGATGGCCATTGTTATCGCCTTTGGTTTGACTTTCTCTACTCTCATCACATTGGTTCTGGTCCCAGTGGTGTATACCGTTTTTGATGACCTGGGGAAAAGGTTAAGTAAGCGTTTTTCCAATACCTTTGGGAGGATTAAGAAAAAATTTATTAAATCAGGTTATCCCTCTGCAGATGTGTAAGCTTGCATTCAATTTAGAAATGTCTTTATAAATTAAGAAGCTTAATTTCGTATTGTAACTGATTTGAGATATGGAATCTATAGGGATGGTTTATTTTCTAATTGGAATTTAGAGGATCAACCATCTTTTTTATTCTGGCAATAATAGTAAATAAATGTCGGTTTACTAATTCTGTAGAAGTATTATAATTGTTATTGTATCACAATAACTTGGTTTTGAGAGGCATTATAATTGTTAAAGTATAACAATAGCTTAATCCATACATTTGCATATTGCTTCTGCCTCGATAACATATGATAAAAAGGGATAGGTTTTAAACACTCTTTTGGGGAAGCAAATGAACCCTGGTAAGATCGATTGTTTGAAAGGCAAGGTGGAACATGATTACCAATATTAAGCACAAAGATGTGTGTAAGTATGTACCTGTTGAGTCATTAATTAGCAAGAACTTCTTTACCCCTAATACGGTAGATATTGGGAAAGAAAAAGTCTTGCTATATATACCAAAACTACCAATCAATATAAATTTTGAATTTGATTATATACACAAAGAGGGCAAAACTAATCAAGAAGATGCCCTGAAAACATACCAAAGAGTCTTAGAGGCAAAAAAGATCATAACTTCAAAACTCTTAAATGAATGGGTTACCCTTTTTTACAACAATGATCCTCTTTCAAAACAGATCGCATGGCTTATAACCCCCAAACTGTTAAATATATATTTTCTTCATCTCAATAATTCTATAAAAGAAAAAGGATTAAAAAATGCAATTACAGAAAGGCCTTATATTGAAATAACCACCAACGAAGAGAGGGAGGATATAGCCGAGCTCAAAGAGGAATACTTTCATACGGTATTCATTAGTGTTGAAGATTTTCTTCAAAAATCATTACGGGAAGTTAAATATATATGGAGAGATTTTGCGAATTGGTTTTTAACCAACCTGATCGTTATGGCGTTGGAGTGGCTGGAAAGTAATTTTGGCAAGGAAGCCTTGGATTCAATGAATAAGGAACAGAGAGTACAAATACTTAATAATTATTTATATAATGATGCCCTGGTTTTTTCCGGAAGGTATCGTTATCTGGTAGGGATGTACGTACAAGATCTGTCTCAATCAATAGTAAAAAACATAGATTTGACAAATCCCTCAATGGAAGAATTGGAGATAATATTGGGTTTGAGGGTACTGGAGGGAAAAAATCAAGATGTAAAAATATCATTGCATATTGATCAAAGTATGGAATCGCCTTTTAGTGGGAGCTTGCTGGGAGTGGGAAACTGTTTGCTGTATTACCGGTTTCGCGAAGTCCTGGCCATAAGCGGTTTTACCATTCCTGAAGGAGAAAGCTGGCCCACTGCTAACTTGACTACCGGCAATAGAAAACTCAGGGCAATTGTTCAGCTCAGGCCGGACCCTGTAGACGTAGAGCCTTACCTTTCAAATACTGAAATAATTGCCTGGCAGAAGCGAATGAGACAAAATGTTATGTCCATGGATGACGTTACTGCCGACGTCGTGGACATTGTCTCAGCTATATGGTTAAAACAAGCATCTCACTATGAGGACATAGCCACAGTGACTGCAGATGACATTCTAGGTTTTAGGGGTTTAAAACCACAGAAAAACGGCGCGGGCCGAAGAGGTGGATACAAGAATGTGTGGCGCCAGGAAATTGCCCGCCATATCGCAATTTTAGCAAATACCTGGATAGTTGTCGCTGAGATGGATGTAACTGAAGAAGTAGAAGGGAAAAAAGGCAGGCAGCGGAAGAGAGTAAAATGGCAGGGTGAAAGTAAAGCCTGGGTTGTCGATAGTAAGTCTGAGAAGGTAACTATGGAGGGAAAAGATTCCTATGTTTGGCGGGTAAGACCTGGGGATGTGTTCTCCAAATTTCTTTTTGGAGCAGGACGTCAGACGGCACTCATCTCACAGAAAGCTGTAGAATATCATCCTATTAACCAGCAATGGGAAAAGAGGTTGACTCGTTACCTGACCTGGCAGTGGAGAAACCGCCAGGGTGGGGGGGCTTACCTTGCCCCGTTTAACGTAGAAACCCTTCTGAATGCCGTAAATAAAGAAGTCAGTAAACATAACCCGAGTCAAACGAAAGAGCGCTTGGAAAAGGCGTTGGATATCCTTCAACAGGATCACATTATTACAGGATGGCAATATGAGCGTGTTAATGAGGATATCGTCGGTACAAAAGGTTGGTGGAAGGAATGGCTTATTTGGAAAGTCATTATTGAGCCGCCTCAGGAAATCATGGACCATTACGGTAAGATAAGGGACCGTAAAATAAAAAAACCGGAAGCTCAGCCAACTCCCTGTCAGGATCGAACTGCGACATTTATGGGCCCGATTGTAAAAAAAGCACGGCTTCAAAGTGGTCTTTCTCAGATGCAGGCTGCTGAAGAGATAGGTGTAGATCAAAGTACAATGTCCCGATTGGAGAGAGGAAAATCAACCGACGGAAGAACCAGATCTTTACTTAAGAAGTGGCTGAAGGAAAGATGACAAATTAAGCCGTCTGCATCATGCCATATCGCATCGAGTCTACCCCAGCATGTGGCAGAGACTATCTCAGCACAGGTAATGTCTACCCTGGCGTGGGGTGGTGTCTAGCCCAGCAAGGGGTAGTGTCTATCCTGGCATGTGGCAATAGATTTTCTCAGGCTTTGTCAATCAAGTGCTTCAGGGTTTTATGCAGCTCTAATTATATAAATAATTTTTACCAAGCCTGGCCGCACCATAAAGCGCGGTCAGGCTGTTATTATAATAAAGATAACTTTTTGGCAAAATAGTATGGATTATAGTAGTTTTGTATATTTCAATATGTTCGATAGTAATACGTATAAGTTAACATTATGGTTTGTTGACGTTTGGCAGCATTTGATTGTTATAAAACAAAACTGTCAAGAACTGTGAGGTTGTTGTCTGTCCATAACATGATTTTATTTAAGAGCGCCGGGTTTCTATCAATTTTGCGCAGAACACCCCAAATATTTTAGGGGTTATCAGTAAAATAAACAAAAAAGGAGAGCGATATTATGGCAAAAGTAGTTACGATGGCAGAGGCAGCTGAACTGTTTGCTGATGGGGACATAATTCTATCAGCCTCTTTCGGAATGGTATGGCCGGAAGAAGTGGGTCAGGCCATTGAGAAACGTTTCCTGGAGACAGGTCATCCCCGTGATATGGTTCATCTTCATGCTGCAGGCTGCATACCGGCAAACTGCTTCGCCCATGAAGGCATGTTAAAGTGGGATATTTCTTCGCACGAAAGCACTACTCCCGGTATTGCCAAGCTAATCCAGGATGATAAATTACCCGCATGGTATATGCCACTGGGAACAATGCTACAGATGTACAGGGAACAAGGCAGAGGCATGCAGGGTGTCCTGTCAAAGGTCGGTCTGGGTACTTTTATGGACGAACGTGTTGACGCAGGATGCTTAAATCCCAGCGCAAAGAAGATTACAGAGGAATTGACGGCTCAAAACAAACAATTTATTAAGTACATTCCTGATTTTGCCGGAGAAGAGTATCTTTACTACAGAGGATTGCCTTATACAAAGGGTTTAATCAGAGCTACTACAGCTGACGAAAGCGGTAACGTTACGGCTGAAAATGAAGTTTATAACCTCGAATTATCCGCTGTTGCGCGTGCTGTAAAAGCTAATGGCGGAAAAGTAATTGTTCAGGTTGAGCGTCTTGCCAAGGCAGGGTCCCTGGATCCTAAATTGGTTAAGGTTGCACGTAATTTAGTTGACTATATAGTAGTCATTGAACATCCCGAAAACTTGGTCCACGGCTTATGGCCCCACGGCAAGCAAAACATTACTTACTGGTACGGTCTCAATGGAAGAATCAAAGTTCCTCTAAGCGACAGCTTAAAGCCGATGCCTCTTGACCCCAAGAAAGTAATGGTAAGAAGAGCCTGCATGGAAGCCCAGGCCGGCTGGATGTGTAACTTTGGTATTGGCCTGCCTACCTTCTGCGGCAGCGTAATGGCTGAAGAAGGCGTTATGGATGACATCACGATGATTTCCGAATCCGGTTCTGTGGGCGGGGTTCCGGGTGGCGGCCCTGACTTTGGATGCCACTGGAATGTCGAAGCTTCTGTAGACCAGGGCGAACATTTCGATTGGTTTGACGGAACAGGTTTGGACTTCGGTGTATTCGGATTATCCGAAGCGCAGGAAGACGGTTCAATCAACACTTCATTCTTAAACGGCGTAACTCTCGGTGTAGGCGGATTTTGCAACATAACTGCAGGCGCGAATACTGCTCTGTTCATCGGTACTTTCACCGCCAAGGGCCTAGAGGAAACTGTTGAAGACGGCAAACTTGTTATTAAGAACGAAGGTAAACTGAAGAAATTCGTAAAGAAATCCTTACAGTTGACCTTTGACGCCAACTTAGCCGCTAAGAATGGTCAGAAGCTGCTCTATATCACGGAAAGATGCGTATTTGAAAGGACTTTGGAAGGTATGGTGTTGATTGAGATCGCGCCGGGCGTAGATCTACAGAAAGATATTTTGGATCAGATGGAGTTTGCTCCGATCATTCCGGACGGCGGCCCTAGATTGATGCCTGCTGAAATCTTCCAGCCTGTTTGGGGCAACGGCGGCTTAAAGGCTGTTTGGGACGCAAAAGTAAAATAGTTCAACCAGATATGTTCTCTATATGTTCTCTTTACAAGCGGAGTAACTTACGGAGTACTTATCGAAGCAAAGCGGATTCTTGACATGGAGAATGATTCTATCGTCCACAGATGATAAGGAATGCAGCGAAGCTGCTTCATCCTCAGGCATTTAAAACGATGGTACCAGTTTCCATGTCAAGTGTATCCATGAATAATTGAATTTCTCGCTATAGTGGGTATTGCCTATATGGTCATAATTGCCGTATTTTCATTTTTTATTCAAACAGCCCATACCAGCTATAAGAAGGTGCAATGATCTGGCGGTATTGCCCGGCTAATTTCAGATCGACACATTCAATATAAAAGGAGGAAAAAAATGGAAAGTTTTCCCTGGTGGAGTGAAGAGCACAAGCAGCTGGCAAAAGATGTAAGGTCGTTTATGCAAAAGATAGCGGAACGGGAAATGGAGACCAGGTGGACGAGGGAGTTTCCCTTCGATTTATATGAAGAGTTTGGTAAAACAGGCTTTACAGGGGCCTCCTTCCCCAAAGAGTACGGCGGAATGGGTCTGGGCTGTACCGGCGGCTGCATCGTGGCCGAGGAAGTTCACAAAGTTAGCCCGGGATTAGGCAGGATCATCGTGGGAAATATGATGGGCGGCGTAATGCAGCTTCTGGATTTCGGTACGGAAGAGCAAAAGAAAAAGTATCTGCCGCGTATTGCCCAGGGTGAGATCGGGTGTGTTGGTATTACCGAAGTCACCGCTGGTACCGATGCTGCTGGAATAGAAGTTGAAGCGAAACTGGAAGGGGAGCATTATGTCCTCAACGGCAAGAAGCGCTTTATTGTCGGAGCCGGTGTAGCACAACACTATATTGTCTACGCCAGGACCAGCGACAATCCGGAAGATGTTAAAAAACACCGTCATCTCACCGCGTTCTGGGTTGAAAAAGGGGTACCCGGCTTTACCACAGAACGGATCAATGAAATTCTAGGGTTCGAGAACGTACAAAATGGTTCCCTTGATTTCGATAATGTTATCATACCGGTGGAAAACAGAATCGGCCAGGAGGGTGAAGGCTGGAAGGTTTTGATGCACGGGCTCAATTTTGAGAGAACCCTGATTTCCGCCTCGGCCGCTGCCTGGCAGCAAATATTATTGCAATATACAGTGCCTTATTCTCAAAGGAGGGTCCAGTTCGGCAGACCCACCATTGATATTGCCGGTAACCAGACCAGAATCGCTGATATCATCATGCGGCTAAAAACGACGCGTATGTCCGTTTACTACACCGCATACCTTTGGGATCTTGGCAAGGACATTACCATCGAAGCAAGCATGGTTAAGGCATGTGGCGCTGAAAACACATTTGCATCAAGCTGTGACGCCACTCAGGTGATGGGTGGTGATGGGGTGAACCGTTTCTATCCGGTTCAGAATGTATTTGAAGTTGCCAAGACAGATTATATTGCCGGGGGTACTCTGGAAGCCTGCAGGTTGGTTATTTTTAGGTCCGGGCTCAAACTGATGGCGGAGGATATGCAGATGCCGCGTCGTGTCATAAGCGAAAAACTGGGTGTGCCGGTGCCGGCAGCAGGGCCTGTTGAAAAGAAATTAGCGCTTAGTGAAGAAAATGTGCTGGCTGTACTGGCTGAAGACTACCGGATCAACCAGGGCCTGCATATGACACTTGGTGATATCGAGCAATATATCGACGCGGATGATGAAGCCCTGGGCAAGGTCATCGACTCTCTGCAGGAACAGGGACTTGTAATGACCTACCGGACCAGGAAAGGTGCCGTACAGCTTGTCAAGGCCAACTACAAAGGGCTGAAGAAAGCGTATCCCAAGGAATACTACAGGTGGGCCCCGGAATTTGTAACTGAGGACAGAATGTTCTAAAACAGGTAAGAGTAAATACTTTTTGTTAATGAAAATTCATATGAAGGATTGTTTCGCTATAAATACCGCTTTCCTACTGGGAATAATGCCAGTCAAGGAACTTACCGCATATCTACTTTTTGTGTACCACCTGCTTCAAAGCAGGTGGTTTTTTTTAGTAATTAAGATTTCCGTGCCCTATTAGAGATATATGGAGTTTACTCCGATTATAAAAATTCAGGATACTGCTTAACCTGTGCATCACGTTGATTTTGCGGTAAGCTTTTTCTTTCGAGTAAAGATGGTTAGCCGTTACTGCCCAGCCTGTAGTGATTTGGAGAAGTGATTGCTTTCTTGTTGAAAAAATATTAAAATTGGAGAGGACCGCATCCTTCCATTCACCGGATTAAATCGCCTCCAAACATTTACATTTACCCAGTTGAGACCGTACTTAAGAAAGTAGGGATTTTTTGATTTTAGCGGGTATCCAATGCCGGAAGACTTATTTTTAAGATGAATAGTATAGGACAATTGACTCTGTACCGCTTAAACGAATGGCTAAAGAGATAGTTTTAATTCTCGTTTTTTGGTAGTAAATAAATCACAATGCTTATGGAGTCGAATCTGAAAGGCAAGGTAATATGAAAGGATCAAGAATATCATTAAATTTTATTAAGAGTTTTGAATCACCTTTTAATAATGGCTTATTGGGGGTAGGAAACTGCCAGCTTTATTACCGGCTTCGTGAGGTTTTGGCCAATAGTGATTTTAGCGTTCCTGAAGGAGAAAGATGGCCCACTGCAAACTTGACTACTGGTAATAGAAAACTAAAGGCAATTGCTCAGCTCAGGCCGGATCCTTTTGACGTGGAACCCTGCCTTTCAGATGCTGAAATAAATGGTTGGCAGGAGCGAATGAGACAAAATGTTATGGCCATGGATGATGTTACTGCCGACGTCATGGATATTGTTTCAGCCATATGGTTAAAACAAGCATGTCACCATGAGGACATAGCCATAGTGACTGCAGATGACATTCTGGGTTTTAGGGGGTTAAAGCCACAGAAAAACGGTGCAGGCAGAAGAGGTGGATACAAGAATGAGTGGCGCCGAGAAATTGCCCGCCATATCGCAATTTTAGCAAATACCTGGATAGTAGTTACTGAGATGGATGTAACTGAAGAAGTTGAAGGGAAAAAGGGCCTGCAGCGGAAGAGAGGAAAATGGTGCGGTGAAAGTAAAGCCTGGGTTATTAATAGTGGGAATGGCCAGGTTATTATGGAGGGAAAAGATTCCTATGTTTGGCGGATAAGGCCAGGGGATGTTTTCTCCAAGTTTCTTTTTGGAGCCGGACGTCAGACCGCGCTTATCTCACAGAAAGCAGTAGAATATCATCCCCTTAAGCAACAATGGGAAAAGAGGTTAACTCGTTACCTGACCTGGCAGTGGAGAAATCGCCAGGGTGGGGGCGCTTACCTTGCCCCGTTTAATATAGTAACCCTTCTGAATGCCGTAAATAAAGAAGTCAGTAGACATAACCCGATCCAAACGAAAGAGCGTTTGGAAAAGGCGTTAGATATCCTTCAGCAGGACCATATTATTACTGGATGGCAATATGAAAGTGTCAATGAGACCATCGTAGGTACAAAAGGTTGGTGGAAGGAATGGCTTATTTGGAAAGTCATTATTGAACCTCCCCAGAAAATCATGGACCATTACGGTAAAATAAGGGAGCCTGAAATAAAAAAGCGGCAAGCACATCCAACCGGCTGTCAGGAGCGAACTGAGCCATTTATGGGTCCAATTGTAAAAAAAGTAAGGCTGCAAAGGGGCCTTTCACAGATGCAGGCTGCAGAAGAGATAGGCGTAAATCAAAGTACAATGTCTCGCCTGGAGAGGGGAAAAGCAACCGACGACAAAACACGAAAACTACTTAAGAAGTGGTTGGGAAAAGATAACTAATAAAGCCTGCATAAAATATACCCCAGTTAGTGGCGATGTCTACCCTGGCTGATGGCAATGTCTACCTTGACTAGTGGTGATGAAACTTCCGAAGCCGCATTTCTTAAGGACTTCATGGTTTTATGCAGTTATAATTATAATAACTATAATGACTGCATTCCGGACATGCTTTATGATGCAGGCAGATTGGTATAATACTGTAAGGTACCTTGCCCATGAGGAAGTGGTATGTATTTTTGACTGTAGTTACTGTAGTTTATGAATAAATAATGGATATTTTTTTTTGACATGCTACTATGATTAATATTAATATATTAAATTTTAATATCATCTATAGTATAATATTAAAAATTAGTTGGAATTCTTTCGGTATGCAAGAAATAAGCAACAGCGGTATGAATTGGTGTGCAAGAAACTAGCCGCTCAGTTAGTTGTTGATATCCGGGTTGGATATCCGGTTTCAAATTGTTTCATATAAAGGAGGGAGTGCTTATTGAAACAAGCCCAAGGTAGGTTCTTGCTATTATCAAAAAAAATTTAAATGGCAACAGTTGTAGTTTCTTAAAACTAAACATCATTTACACGGAGGTTTATCATGGACTTAAAAACTAAAAGATGGCTTGTTTTGATCGCCAGCGTGGTAATCAACCTTTGTATTGGCTCCGGTTATGCCTGGAGTGTTTTTGCCAAACCGGTGATCGGGGTATTAGGTTGTACCGCTGCCGCAGCGGCTCTGGCATTTACGATTTCTAACGGCGTTGGTCCCATAACGATGATCACGGGCGGAAGAATTCAGGACAAAATCGGACCCAAATGGGTTATTTTTTTCGGAGCATTCTTGTTTGGCGGCGGTGTTTTCCTAGCCGGTTTTTCGACATCATTAACATGGCTGTATATGACATACGGTGTCCTTATGGGTTTAGGCATGGGTATTATTTATTCCTGCACCGTAGCCAATACAGTCAAGTTTTTCCCTGATAAACGGGGTCTTGTGGCCGGTATAGCAACTGCCGGTTACGGTTCCGGTTCTATCATAGTGCCGCCTCTGGCTAACGCGATGATTGCCAGTATGGGTATCCTGGCCACATTCAGGACACTGGGGATTGCCTATATTATCATAATTGCAATAGGTTCATTCTTCGTAACGGCGGCTCCCGCCAATTACAAGCCGGAAGGCTGGAATCCGCCGGCGCCTACCGCTGGCTCAACTGTATCCGGTGTGGATAAAAACTGGAATCAAATGCTCGCGGATCCTATGTTTTATGTGTTATTTATCATGCTTACCGTTGGCGCGTTTTCCGGTTTGATGATTATCAGTCAGGCTTCACCTATTGTACAGGAAGTAACCAAAGTGACACCGGCAGTAGCTGCTGTAGCGGTAAGCTTGCTGGCTATGGCCAACACGTTCGGCCGGATCTTCTGGGGTGCTGCATCGGATAGAATCGGTCGCTATACTGCGCTGATCATCATGTATATTATTGCCGGCGTAGCCACATTATCTTTATCCAGTATTACCTCTTATGGGACTTTCGTTGCCGCAATTATGTTCGTTGGTTTTTGTTTCGGCGGTACTATGGGTATATTCCCGGCGCTTACGGCTGACAAGTTCGGTCCTAAAAACAACGGGGTTAACTACGGCATCATGTTCTGCGGTTTTGGTTTAGCCGGCTACCTTGGACCGATCCTGGCTGCCAGTATTAAAGCTAGTAACGGGAATTATAAACTGGCCTTTATTATCGCCGCTTCCATGAGTATTATTGGTGTCCTGCTCACCTTAATCGTGCAGGCCAAAAGTAAAAAAGCCCAGGTAGCCGGAGCTGCTAAGGCATAGTCTGCATTAAACCCGAAGTATTGGCAGAAGATAGTTATAATCAGAATTAGTAATTTCCAGTCAGATAATTTCACAGTCTTTGTGATCTGGCCTGGGTGTTGTGAAAAATGATTCAAAGAGGAGAAATGACAATGGCAAAAGTGATTACTGTCAAAGAAGCCGCAGAACTTTTCGTGGATGGGGACATCATTCTGGGAGCCTCTTTCGGACAGAGCGGTTGGCCGGAAGAAATCGGTCAGGCTATGGAGAAACGTTTCTTGGAAACCGGTCATCCCCGTGATATGGTTCACATTCATGCAGCAGGCTGCATACCGGCAAACTGCTTCGC
>DNIT01000088.1:11108-14973 GCA_003489345.1 Pelotomaculum sp.
CAAACTGCTTCGCCCATGAAGGCATGTTAAAGTGGGATATTTCTTCACACGAAAGCACTACTCCCGGTATCGCCAAGCTAATTCAGGATGATAAATTACCCGCATGGTATATGCCTTTGGGGACAATGCTGCAGATGTACAAAGAGCAGGGCAGGGGTATGCAGGGTGTCCTGTCCAAGGTTGGTCTTGGCACTTTCATGGATGAACGTGTTGACGCGGGATGCTTAAATCCCAGTGCAAAGAAGATTACAGCGGAATTGGCGGCTCAAAATAAACAATTTATCAAGTACGTCCCTGATTTTGACGGTGAAGAATATCTTTACTACAGAGGTTTGCCTTATACAAAGGCTTTAATGAGAGCTACTACAGCTGACGAAAATGGTAACGTTACAATTGAAAATGAAGTGTATAACCTTGAATTATCGACAATTGCGCGGGCCGTAAAAGCTTATGGCGGAAAAGTGATTGTGCAGGTTGAGCGTCTGGCCAAGGCAGGGTCTTTGGATCCTAAAATGGTTAAAATCGCGCGTAACTTAGTTGACTATATCGTAGTTGCTGAACACCCCGAAAACATCGTCCACGGCTTGTGGCCCCACGGCAAGCAAAACATCAATTACTGGCACGGCCTCTCGGGAAGAATCAAAGTTCCTCTTAGCGACAGCTTAAAGCCGATGCCCCTTGACGCCCAGAAAGTAATGGTAAGGAGAGCCTGCATGGAAGCTCAGGCCGGTTGGATGTGCAACTTTGGTATCGGCCTGCCTACCTTCTGCGGCAGCGTAATGGCCGAAGAAGGTGTCATGGATGAAATCACCATGATTTCCGAATCCGGTTCTGTGGGCGGCGTTCCTGGCGGCGGTCCTGACTTTGGAGGCCATTGGAATATCGAAGCTTCTGTAGACCAGGGTGATCATTTCGACTGGTTTGACGGAACAGGACTCGACTTCGGTGTATTCGGGTTATCCGAAGCGCAGGAAGACGGTTCAATCAATACTTCCTTCTTAAACGGCGTAACGCTTGGCGTTGGCGGGTTTGCCAACATTACTGCAGGCGCTAATAATGCTATGTTTATCGGTACTTTCACAGCCAAAGGTTTAGAGGAAGCTATTGAAGACGGCAAACTTGTTATTAAAAAAGAAGGCAGACTGAAGAAGTTCGTAAAGAAAAGCCTGCAGCTGACCTTTGACGCGAACTTAGCGGTCAAGAGGGGTAAGAGGTTACTCTATATCACTGAAAGATGCGTATTTGAAAGAACTCCGGAAGGCATGGTTTTGATTGAGATCGCACCGGGCGTGGATCTCCAGAAGGATATTTTGGATCAGATGGAGTTTACTCCGATCATCCCGGCAGGCGGCCCTAGATTGATGCCAGCTGAAATCTTCCAGCCGGTTTGGGGCAACGGCGGCTTGAAGGCTGTTTGGGAAGCAAAAGTTAAATAGCAGTTTAACTGTCCCTATCTTAGCGTATGCCGGATCGGCCTTACGAAAAGAGTTCGGCTGCCGGTTGAGTTCAGCGGCAAGGCGCGGGTCCCGGCGGTTTTATCAGTCCGACCCGTGTACCGGGGACAAGGGTATGTGAACCGGAAATATAAGACCGTCTACTATTAGAAGTAGGCGGTTTTTTTCTGGTTTTAGAAAGATGCTTTTTGAGAACCTTTTCATGATTCTTTTGGGTTCCACGATTTGGTCCAGACCGCTCAAAGCAGTGTTTTTCACTATGGCAATCATACTTGCCTCCGCGAAAGAAGAATGAACTTTTATAAATCGCTTGAGTCATCCTGCTTAATGGATCAAAACCTTAAGTTTAAATATTTATTAATTGACATTAAGTGGATCTGACAATATAATTGCTAATAAAATAGTTGCTATAGCATATAGGCGATGGTGATTAGCATGAAATTCATTATTGACGAGTCCCTTGGGTTCATTATTAATAGAACAAACCAAAAGTTATCAAACTATTTAACTCAAAAATTTAAACCATATGACATTACACCAGAGCAGGGGGTATTAAACCGCCTTTGGGAGAAAGACGGTATTTCTCAGAAAGAAATATCAGAAATAACCATAAAAGATCAGACAACCCTGACAAGAATATTGGACAAACTCGAAAGGAAGGGCTTTGTTAAACGTCAAACCACCCCTATTGATAGAAGAGTCTTTTTAATATTTTTAACTGATTCTGGTCGAAGTCTCGAGAATATACTGGTGCCAATTGCCTACGAAGCGTTGGAAGAAGCGTTACAGGGTTTAAGTAAAGAAGAAATAAAACAGCTGAAAGTTCTGCTAAATAGAATTTATTTAAATTTAGATCAAACGGGATAAATCTCATTTGAAGGTGTTTCAATTTAGATGAAAAAATTAGGTTTAAAAGAAAGGGCATCGTTCAGAAATTAATGAAATAATAAGAGAGCAGCATATTATAAATCGCTCGAAAGAACAACTCGCTTAAATTTTGTTTGTCAAAATGGGTGACCCCAAAACACTAGTAAATTATTTTTTGTGTCTTAAAAACCTGGTGGATTACATTAAGAATATGATTATTTTCTAAAGGTTAATATTATGGTTTACGTATATTTTAATTTTGCCCATATGATTGTTAAGTTGGCGGTAGCAGTTACTATTTGAATTACATTATTGTAACATTGTCTTAGAAATATTATGGGTTTAGATTTGGGGAGGGGATACCAAACGAATGGGTCTAACCACATATCGCAAAGTGTAAAGCGTAAAAGTTATATGAAAAAATATAAAGGAGTGATGAAATGATTTGGCAAGAATACTCTAAACAGCTTAAAGAGGTTTTAAACTTGGATGGTAGTCCTGTAGGCGTATCATTCAGTGATGTTCCTGCGAGTAACGGTAAAGAAAATCGGATTATGCCCTGTACTGCGATTTACCAAGCAGCCCGAAAAGGATCAACGTTGAACATTTGTGATGAAAATTGTACTTGCCCCGGGGGGCTTACATCATTGGGTTTATCTATTCCTACTCCGGAAAAGGCTGCATTAACTAAAAAATTTCTTATTGAAGGAGAAAAATTTACTTCCTGCAATGCATCGTTCTTTAGGATGCGTTCACTGAGTCAAGGACAGCCCCCGTTTGGTGTATCAAAATATGTTGTTATTGGTCCTTTGGAAACATTTGAGTTGAAACCTGATTTAGTACTATTTTTATGTAATCCTGGTCAAGCTAGCCGCCTTATCTTATTGTCAACTTATGAAACTGGGATTCCTTTGAAAGCACAATTATCCGGCTCAACTTGTTCAGGAGCAATTACCCAACCTCTTTCTAAAGGACGCGTTAATGTTACTTTTATTGACCCGTCCAGCCGGCATATGGTTAAAGGATTCAAAGACTCAGATCTTATTTTTAGTGTTCCATTTTTTAATGTGCGCAGTATTATTGAAAGCATTCCTTTAAGTACGGCAGGTACAGCCCAACCAGGGATGACCTATAACGAAATAATTAAAGATTAATGATTGGGAATAACTGAAAATAGAAGAATTTACTTAACAAAGTTATAACCCGGTGAACCATCAACCGGGCTTTTTTATGGAGATAGGGTTGTCCTTGTGTTGGGTTAATGGGACCGGTGAAGAGGTATCTTCCCGGCACTTACGGCCGACATGTTCGGTCCTAAAAACAACGGGGTTAACTACGGTATCATGTTCTGCGGTTTTGCCAGCCGGGTATCTTGGACCGATTCTGGCAGCCAATATTAAAGCCAGCAACGGGAATTATACGATGGCCTTTATGATTGCGGCCTCAATGAGTATTATTGGTGTCGTCCTTACCATACTCGTGCAGAGCAAGAATAAAAGAGATCGGACAGCCAGGCCACAAATGTGACTACCGACTATAGGAAG
>DNIT01000088.1:15097-19016 GCA_003489345.1 Pelotomaculum sp.
AGTAGACGGTTTTTTCTTATCTCGGAAATTATGCTTTTTTGAACTCACTGGGGCTATATTCATCTGCTCTGATTATAAAAACTCAGACAGACTGCTTAACCTTTGCCATGGATGGTTGATTTTGCGGGAGGTTTTTCATTTCCAAGTAGATAAGGGTAGCCGTTAGCAGCACTGCCAGGCCGTCGGCTATCGGCGCTGTTCTCCAAACTCCGTTGATTCCCCAGAAATTTGGCAGGATCAGAAGCAAGGGGATAAACAGCAGTACCTGTCTGGACAAACTGAGTATGGTAGATTGCACCGGTTTGCCCACTGCTTGAAAATAGTTTGAACATATTATTTGAAATCCTACAACCGGAAATAGCGCAAAAAACATCCGCATCGCCTGGACGGTCATTTCCGTAAGCGCCGTATCCCCTTTGCTGAATAGCGCTACAATTTGGACCGGCCAGATATGAATGACCGTATACCCGGCTACAGCAATGCAAGTGCCGGCGATCACCGCTATTTTCACCGTCTCTTTAACCCTGTTATATTGCCGGGCACCGTAATTAAAGCCTATAAGGGGTTGGGCTCCCTGGCTTAAGCCCACTATCGGCATGAATAATAAAGCAGCTATACTCATAATAATGCCCACAGCCGAAAGGGCTAAATCGCCGCCGTATACCAACAGGGTCTTATTGAGTATGGATTGCTGGACACTGTTGGCGACTTGCATGGCAAAAGGGGCAAAGCCAATAGATACAATGCTGATAATGATAGGCATCTGCAGCTTAAGGTTTTTTAATCTGATTTTGACCAGGCTTCTGCCCGACAGGAAATAACTCAATACCCAGATCGCTGAAAAGAATTGGCCGGACAAAGTGGCCAAAGCCGAACCTTTTATCCCCAATCCCAACTTGAAAATGAAAATGTAGTTTAAAACCCCGTTTATCAACGCGCCGGTAATTTGTGTAAACATAGCCAACCTGGGATTGCCTTCCGCCCTGATAAAGTTGTTCATCCCCATGCTGATGGAACCAAAAGCCGCGCCCATCATAATAATGTGCACAAAATCCCGGGCGTAAGGTAAAACTTCTTCACTTGCCCCAAAGAATATTAAAATCGGCTCGGGGAAGAGCAGGTATATGACGGCTATCATGACCGGCAGTAAAATGATCATAACCATGGCATTGCCGGCTACCTTTTCGGCTTCTTCCATTTTCTGCTGTCCCAGACGGATGGAAATCAATGCTGTAGCGCCGATTCCGATCAATATGGATACAGCCATTAGAATAATCATAATGGGGAAAGCCACAGTTGTTGCGGCGATGGCGATAAAGCCGATCCCACGCCCTACAAATATCCTGTCGACAATATTGTATAGTGCGTTAATGAGCATAGCCACAATGGCGGGCAAGGAAAACTTCCACAGCAGACTGCCTATATTCCGATCGTGCATTTCCAAGCTTTTTTCCATTTTGTCAACATTCACCTTTTAAAATTTTTTCATAAAGTCTACTGCATACTGCAAGCAGGCTACAAATTGTTTTATTTGCCCGGGATCCGCATCCCGGAAAAAAGCACTCAGACTTCGGGTGTGAGCATCCATAATTTTATTCATTTCATCTCTGCCGGCAGCACTGAGTGCTATTAATGACTTTCGCCTGTCACCGGGATCAGCGCATCGTATAACCAGGTCCATATCTTCCAATTGATCTATAAGGGCAGTCAGACTGCCTTTTTCTATATCCAGCATTTTACCGATTGTAGTCGGGATCAGGTGATCATGCTGGTATAAAATACTGATAATCTTGACATGATTTTTTTTAATCCTGGGATTGCCGCCATAATGCCGTCGGAATCGGCATAGAAATTTTTCGTGAAACATACCAATAAAGGTAAACAATAAATTGTGCAATTCTTTCGCTTCCTGAAAATTCATCAGCCATCACCCGTGTTAAATTGGTTAGAATACTAACAATAAGAATACCGAAATAATTTATCATATAAAAGCTTCTGCGTCAAGAGCATAGCCCCCTATACGCATCTTCTAACTCCAGGCGAAGCCGCCGGGCCTTGGAAAGTACAGGCTACGGCTCCACCTGAGAAATTGCGGCAACTCCGGCTTTGGTAAACCGTATCAATAGAAAAGAGTAAGCCCCCGTTTCCAGGGGCTATTATTAGGCAATGAACCTCCAGTAATTGCCTGCTAAACTATTGCCTGTCGTTATTTTTTATGGCTTTTAAATAGGATGTCAGTACTTCTTGTAAAAAGATTACTTCATCAACTCGGTTTCTAGAAATTAACATAATAATCAAATTATACAATGACATGTCAAAAAGATTTTCAAAATTTACCAGGAGATGATAAGGCTGTACCTCCAAAGCACTTGCAATTTTTGATATTGTTTCCAAAGAAGGGTTTCTTTGACCCCTCTCGAGATATCCAAGATATGAACTCGTTATGCCGACATTCTGAGATAATTGATTTAAGGTTAAACCCTTAGCCTTTCTATAGTGCCTCAGATTTAATCCGTATGTTTTAAAAATATCGGCCATATTTTTTACCTCTTGTTATATTTTATCATTGAATCAATTACAAAAATTTTTAATATATTTTACCCTCTCCAAAAAAAATAAATTCTAAGTATTGATAAATGTATACTCAGAGTTGTATAATTTATTGAATATTTTCTAAAAAGCATACCATCTGTTTTTTTAAGGGCAAACCACTCCGAAAGGGTGGGGACGCAAAGCTAAGGATCTTTTATCAGTATTTTTCTGGTGTGATTGTCTGGCTACAGGAAAAATGGTTTGGTAATTTCTTTTTTTATGCCCTTTTCCAGAACAGTTTAGGAAGAGGTATGATCTTTTGGTTAACGAGATTAACAAATTAATGATTGCATTAAGGAATTATGATCTTGAAATTTACCGTCATTCTACCAGCGTTAGTTACATTGCAAGTCGTATCGCATATTATCTGGGATTACAAGATAAAGATATTTCAATAATTACTAAGGCAGCTTTATTACATGATATTGGCAAGGTTAAGATTGACAAAAGTATATTATCTAAAAAAGAACGATTAACCAGCAGGGAATGGAGTATTATTAAGAGACATCCAGAATCTGGAGTTCTTATGCTGAAGCCTTATCTCTGGGCAAAAGAACTCCTTGTGTTAATTCTGTACCATCATGAACGATGGGACGGTAAAGGGTATTTCGGGATCGAAGCAAATGATATACCTTTGGGGGCTAGAATAATCGCCGTTGCGGATGCTTTTGATGCGATGAGAACCTCCAGGCCCTATAAAAAAGGAAAGGAATGGGATGAAAGTTTAAGTGAAATTGAAAGATATTCTGGAATGCAGTTTGACCCCTATTTGACAGAAAGAATAATTCAATTGGCTTATTTGATTTTTTAAGTAAAATGGTGGTGTTCTGATTTGTATACTAAAAACATTGAACCTGGAAGAAAAGCGCTGTTTTCGATGAGGTTAAGCGAGTTTGAGATTCCGCCAATTCAGGACGTGTTGTTGGTTGGCAGGAGAGCCCCTATAGGTCCGGAAGCCGTAAAGAGAATGATAGAATTAATGTGCCCCGGGCAGTACGAAATAATTTTTATTGAGGAAGGACCTCTTGAGGCGGTGGTTATTCGCAAGTCACTATCAAAAATGGTTAGTAATGAAAAATTACTGGAAATTGTGCTGAATGAGGCCAATAAGGTTGCTTCTGAAACCACATTATTAAAAGCACAAATTGATATTGTGCTTGCGATTAGTCTAGAGGTGGAACTTTAATGGCATCTATTTCCAATTATATGAGCAGCCCTGTCATTACGGTGGATATCCTTGACAGCGTCGAACAAGCCGTCTCATTAATGGAAAGAAACTGTATCGGCGGGCTTCCAGTTTTAGAGGATGGTAAACTCTGTGGAATTA
>DNIT01000088.1:19083-31427 GCA_003489345.1 Pelotomaculum sp.
AAACTCTGTGGAATTATCACCTCAAGAGATGCCCGACATGCTCATATGAACCGTATTATTGCAGACGCCATGTCCAAAAATCCGGTATTTATTTATGCAAGTACTTCCCTCTGGGATGCAATTAATCTAATGGAAAGAAAAAAAGTTGAAAGGTTGCCTGTATTAGAGCGCGGTGAACTGGTGGGAATTGTCACAAAAAAAAATCTTTTGGCTGAGGCGGGTAAGCATGAAGATACGCTGACCGGCCTTAAAAGAGCTCCATATTTAAGGTATATGGCAGAAAATATTCTCAGACAGGAGAAGGATCTTACGGTTATCTTCTTCGATATCAACGGCTTCGGAAAAATAAATAAAAAGTACGGTCACGTTAGAGGCGACATCTGCCTCAAAATTATAGGACGATTGCTTGCAGAGAGAACGGAAAATGGTGCTTACTTTTCGGGACGTTATGCCGGTGATGAATTTCTGGCCGTTACCGCAGAAGATACTGAACGTTCTACAGAATGGGCCGTTAAAATAATTAATGAAGTAGCAGTACTGACAAAAGAGTTTGGAGTGCCGATAAATATTGTTGCCGGTGTAGCAAGAGGACTTAGGGACGATACAGGTATAGAGCCTTATGGTACTACTGCTGTTGATAATTTGATCAATAAGGCCAGCCTGGCCAGTACTATTTCCAAGGAGAAAGGGATACATGTTACATGTGTATGACAGGTTACAGCTATCAACGTATTACCAACAGCTTTCCTGCCTGTATTACGGGTGCTAAATAAGGGGCTCCAAACTGTTATTAGAATACAGGATATATTCCCTTTATGGTGCAATATTTCCCGGAAAATTAGAGTAACTAGAAGTTACCCGTAGATATCGGCGGGTATTTTGTTTTGTCTTTTTATTAAAGATTATTGGAATTTTGACGAATATTATAGTAGCTACTAAGAGGAGATGAATTAAATAAATCAGCAATCCGACGAGGTTTTCGGGAAGAGCATTGGGGAACTGGAAAAGCAAATCCACAAATCCAAGAAGATATCAGTTATTGCAGCACAATTAAAAGAGCGGCTTTTACCACTGGGTATAGTACTATTATTTGCAATTATGTTTGCAATCATATGGAGCCTTAAATGTGAAGTTTCTTATTTGGAAGCCGCAATTACCCAGCTTAATAGTGAAAATGCATCACTCAAGGAACAAATTTATGCACAAGCAAAACAGATATTGCCAACCACAAAAACTTCTGACGATAAAGGTGTAGATGGATTTATTTTCCATGTCGTTCAAGGAGGCGATTGCTTTGCAACTATTTCTGAGCGATACTATCAAGAAGCTGATTACACTTCTGAATTAGCAAGATTAAACGGATTGACAATTCATTCGACATTGCATATTGGACAAATTATAAGAGTACCAAAAAATAAAGCTGATTTAAAAAATAATCTGTAGGGCTATTTTCTTTCGCGGAATAGTATACATAATAACTTATTCATTATTTGGGTGAAAATCATGAAATTAAAGGAAATACGCAAACGGTTGGTTTCATATGGATATCACCCCGACGAGGTTGAATACGCGATTGCAGAAGTTCTCCAATATAAGAGTCCTCAATCACTTAAAAAGATTGATTTTAATATACTACGAAATATGTTACAGCAAAAATCGGAAATCCCCAGAGCTAAAAGAATCTAACCTGTTGATTATATATTATTTAATCAAACTTAATTACAGCAAAGTAATGAAGATTAATAAGCCTTCGGGCTTTTTTGTTTTGGGAGTTTAATATCATGGCTGTTTGGGGAGAAGCCTTGGATTTGCTATTAATTGTTTGACTACCTTGGTACCGCTATCATCTCGTTCATAACAATACGGATAAATTCCGAACGGAGGGATAAGCTAAGGAATAAATTATATTTGGGGGGGGTACGGATCAAATGCCGACAGCTGACGAACTGCGATCAACCAGGGCAGAAGAATTACGCAGAATAACTGCCGACCGGTTAAGAAATTTCGACGCCGGGGATATTCGGGATGTAACGGCCGAGGAGTTGGAAGAATCATGTAAAGCTCCAGGGGGCCCTGGTTGTTCGGAGCAAACAAATACCGCAATTCCCAAAGAGGATACTCATCCCGGAACTGGTATAAAACACTCTGATAGGAAGGTAAAAGATGTTGACCCTCATGACATGCTTGGAAGGTAACACTCTTTAAGATAGGTTGTCCATGGAACGGTACTGCAGGGCTTCGGCCACGTGGCCTTCTTCAATAAGATTAGTGCCGGCCAGGTCAGCTATGGTTCGGGAGACTTTTAAAATACGATCATAGGAGCGAGCGCTCAAGTTTAGCCTGCCGAAAGCATCCTTCATTAACGCCTTGGCGTTCTTATGGAGTTTGCAGTATAGTCTTACCTCTCGCGGACCCATGCCGGCGTTGCATGTCACAGAGGAAGTTTTACTTCTTGGTCCCCCCGTTTGTTTCTCCATGGCAAACCTTTGTCGTTGAATGTCCCGGGCCTGCTCCACCCTGTTCTTGATTCCCCGGGAGCTTTCGCCCTTTGGCTGTTGTGATATGTCTTTGTAAGGCAGCCTGGGCACCTGGATGTGGAGGTCAACCCGGTCCAGGAGAGGACCGGAAAGCCGGGAAATATAGCGCTGTATCTGGAGCGGCGAGCAGGAGCATTCCCTAACCGGGTCGCCGTAATAACCACAGGGGCAAGGGTTGAGCGCCCCCACCAGCATCAACCTGGCCGGATAGGTCAGGGATGCGTTAATCCTGGAGATGGTCACCACGCCGTCTTCCAGGGGCTGGCGCAGCGCTTCCAGGGTGTCCTTGTGAAATTCCGGCATCTCATCCAGAAACAAAACCCCGTGATGGGCGAGCGAGACCTCACCAGGTTTGGGGATCCTCCCCCCGCCGATGATGCTCACGGTAGAAGCGGTATGGTGCGGAGAGCGGAATGGACGCCTGGTCAACAGCGGCTGGTTTGCGGGGAGCAGTCCGGCCAGGCTGTGAATCTTGGTTACGTCTATGGACTCCTGAAAAGTCAGGTCGGGCAGTATGCCGGGCAGGCTGCGGGCCAGCATGGTCTTGCCGGAACCTGGACTACCGATCATAATCACATTATGGCCGCCGGCTGCGGCCACCTCCAGACACCTCTTGGCTGTCTGCTGTCCCTTTACATCCTCAAAATCAAAAGCCCCTTCCTCCGGCTGTTTCTGCAATTCTGCAAGGTTCAACCGGTAAGGGGCTATTTCGTTTTCGCCGCGCAGAAAGGCGGCCAGTTCGTCCAGACAGGAGGTCGGAAAAACATCGAGCCCTTCCACCAGCGCCGCCTCTTTGGCATTTTCCACCGGGACAACCACCTGCCGTAAAGCTGCTTCTCTTACCGCCAGCACGTTGGGAAGAACACCCGTCACGCCGCGCAGGGACCCGTTTAATGAAAGCTCCCCGAGATAAACATAATGCTGAAAACGCTCCGGGGGCAGTTGCGCAGTGGCGGCCAGGATGCCGACGGCAATGGGGAGATCGTAAACAGGTCCCTCTTTTTTGAGATCAGCGGGAGCCAGATTGACTGTAATCCTCTTGACCGGAAACTCAAACCCGGAGTTTTTGATGGCGGTGCGGACGCGGTCCTTGGCTTCGCGTACCGATATATCCGGTAGTCCCACTATGTCGAACCCGGGCAGCCCTCGCGACACATCCACCTCAACCTCCACAATTTGACCGTCCAGACCGCTCAAAGCGGTGCTTTTCACTATGGCAATCATTGCATGCCTCCGCCAAAGAGAAATAATTTAGACATCTTTCTACCAGATTGCTGTAAAATCCTGCCTGAACTTAAAACTCCCCAATTTCTCTAAGGCCCTGTCAATTCCTTCTTTAATAATGTCTTCATGTTGTAATAGTCCGGTAATAACAATACTTTTTTCTTGCACCAGATCAATTTCTTCCCTTGAATCTAATAACTTAATAATTGGCCTGAGCGGTAAGCTTGGATTTAACCTGCAGACTCTGCCAACAAAGCCATTACTCAACCTTACTATTGAACCAATGTTGTATGGCACAATGCATTTCAGAAAAGCTTCCACTACACTTTGCTCGAACATCATGTTGCCGGAAGCCATGATCATTTCGTAGACCTCGTGTGGCGGCATGGCTCTCCTGTATATACGGTCAGTAGTGATGGCGTTATAAACATCTGCAATTGCGCAGATAACAGACATTTCAGAGATTTCCTGTCCCTTAAGACCGCGTGGATAACCTGAACCGTCATATTTCTCATGATGGTCCAAGACTATGTTGGCGCTTTCGGGGTCAATATCTTCATTGTTGTCTAAAAGCATTTTGTACCCGTATAAAGGGTGCTTTTTTATCTCACTGAATTCGGCAGAGTCTAATACCCCCGGTTTATTCAGTATTTCCGGCAATACTTTGGTTTTTCCCAGGTCATGCAGCAAACACCCTGTCCCCAACTGCAGGAGTTTATCCTTTTTGTAGTTCAACCTGATGCCTAACATTAAAGAAAGTGTACATACGTCTACTGAGTGAGCGTATGTATACATATCTGTAGAGCAAATTTCTGTAAGATTTCCAATGACTTTTTTACCACTGATAATTTCATCAATCAGCATTTCCACTTGATTCGTGATGTTCTGAATACTAATCCGGTTTTTGTTCACCATTATCTCATGCTGCACCTTTTTCATGACACTGCAACGCACCATGTCTTCCAGCGCATCACTAAGATCCTCCTCGAACCCGCTATCTATATTAACCGTTAAGATCCCGTGACGCCGCAGAGACATGATATATTGTGTTGTCAGGGTTGTTCCTCTGTTTAAGAGTGTCTCTCCGTTACGTCCGTATATCGGGCGGGCCAGCCTCATCCCTGTTTCTATGAATTTTGTGGAAATCCTCATGACAATCGTCTCCTCAAAATGAACTATATCTAAGTGCAGATCAAAGGCATGGTCTTTAGTTTCATAAATAGATTACTTATCTTACAGCTGTCCAAATGGATTAAGGCTTTTATTTTCTTAAGATAGAAAACCATTAAGCTTCAAATATCGATTGTTTTAAAAATACAATAATAGTAAATTAAAAATCTGTCCAGGAAAATAGTGCCATTTGTTAAGATATTAAAGTATCTGCAGGAAATAAAGCTTATGAATGGAAATTATAATTTTACACATATTTTTGAGTCAATGAGACAATATCCATTTGATTATGTTGCAGTGAAGCCCGGGTAAAGTTTTTGCATGCAAACATATAAACCTGAGAAGAAACAAATTTAATTGATCATAGTATGGGGAGTGTTATTATAGCTAGAATTCTGAAAGCAAAAGAAATGAGCAGGTGTATTGGTTGTTTTTCCTGTATGCTATCCTGTGCGGCGGTAAATCAGCGTAACCATTCTTTGGCAAAGAGCGCTATAAAAATCAAAACGGCAGGCGGTTTGTCCGGCAAAATGGTTGCTGTTGTTTGCGCAGGCTGCACAGGAGTTCGACCCTGTGCGGAAGCCTGTCCCTCCGGCGCGCTTATAGAGCGAACGGGCGGCGGTGTGCTGTTATCAGTTGACAAATGCACCGGTTGCCAAAAATGCGCTGCTGCCTGTGCGCTGGGTGCGGTTTTCTTCGACAGTGATGCCGGTAAGCCGATTATTTGTAAACATTGTGGTGTTTGTGCCAGATTTTGTCCCCATGAATGTTTAGAAATGGAGGATTCGTAATGCTATATGAAAATACGATAAAAGTCCTTTTTGTAGACTTATCCTCCCGTAAAATTCGCATTGAAAAGAGAGGTGACCTGAAAGATTTTTTAGGTGGAGTGGGTGTCGCCTCCAAGCTTTTGGAGGAAAACATGAAACCTGAGCTAGACCCGCTTGACGAACAGCAGCCTGCTATATTTGCTATCGGGGCGCTGTCCTCAATCTACCCCGTTATCACCAAAACTGTGGCGATGTTCATTTCGCCGTTAACGGGCGAACTGGGGGAAAGCTACGCGGGCGGCCGGCTGGCCCTTACGTTGTTTATGGCGGGTTATGATGCGGTTGTCCTCACCGGCAAATCACATAATCCATGCTACTTGTCAATTACCCGGCAAAGTGTTGAGTTTATGGACGCCAGGCCTTTGTGGGGTATGAACTCGGATGAAGTTGGGCGGGTTATTCGTGAAAAAGAGGCCGGAAGCGGCAAAAGGAGTATTTTGCGTATTGGACCAGCGGGTGAAAATAGGGTCGCCTATGCCAGCGTGTGTGTTGATACGTATCGCCACTTCGGGCGGCTCGGGTTGGGGGCGGTCCTTGGGAGCAAGAATGTTAAGGCTATTACTGTTATAGGCGACAGAGATATTCCAATTGCCAATTTCAAAGAATACTTCAAAGTGTACCGCTCTATTTACGACAAGGTAACGGACACGGAAATCATGATGAAGTACCACGACGTTGGCACACCGATCAATGTTGCCTCTTTAAACGCGATGGGCGCACTGCCTACGAAAAACCTGTCTCAGGGCCGCTTTGAGCATGCAGACGCAATTACAGGCGAAGCGTTTGCCGCAAATAATTTGGTGCGAAAACTTGCTTGTACCGGTTGTCCCGTGGGTTGTATTCACATTGGACAATTCAGGCGGGAATTTGGCAAGGGCTATGAATACGAAGCGGTTAGTGTTGGTTACGATTACGAGTTGCTCTTTTCGTTGGGCTCTTATCTTGGCATCAAAACCCCGGATGAAATCCTAAAACTAATTGAAGCGGTTGAAAAAACCGGGCTGGACGCTATGTCCTGCGGGGTTGCCTTGGGCTGGGCCACTGAGGCTTACCAAAAAGGACTTGTCTCTGACTCTGAAACCATGGTTCCTTTGGATTTTGGGCTGACAGAAAACTATATCAGCGCCATTTGGCATATTGCCGGGGCTGCCAATGATTTTTACAGCGCGCTTGGCCGTGGCTGCTATCATGCGGCGACAGTATATGGCGGTAGGGATTTTGCGATGACTTTTGCCAAAAATGAAATATCCGGGTATCACACAGGCTACGGCATTGTGGTTGGCAGCGTTGTGGGAGCGAGACATTCTCATCTGTGCAACGGCGGGTATGCAATTGATCAAGCTCAGAAGCAGATGTCTGACCATGAAATGGTTGACGCCCTGCTTCAAGAAGAAAAGGAACGCTGTATGCTGAACTCGTTAATAATCTGTTTGTTCGCCAGAAAAGCCTATGACCGTGCCACTGTCATAGGCGCCTGCAGGGCGGTAGGTCTCGAAATAGAGGACTCTGATTTGACGCAAATTGCTGAAAAAATCTTTCATACAAAAATGCGGATACGTGAGAAACTGGGCTTTACACTGGAGAACGTTCAATTGCCCAAGCGGTTTTTCGTGACTCCGGGCCTAAACGGGGTGCTTGATGAAACAATTACGAAAAAAATGATTGGCATGTATGCTGCCAGGGTTGCAGCGGAGATGGAAACATAATCGTAAATTGTGCAGAAAAATCATAGACACTCACCTTGCAACGCACAAGGAAACTCACCCTAACGTTTTAAAGGGTGGGTTTCTTTGTGCCCCTGGTTTTGCACAGGAAATCATGGAAGCTTTAGGTGAAGCAATTAAAAACACATTATGTCGGAGGATAAACCTGTCACCAACAAAAACAAATCCTTAAACAGTCCTTAAAGGAAGGGCCGTCTTAGTTGGACGGCTTTATTTTCGAAAATAAATGAATTTTTTGTTTTTTTATGCAGGCAAAAAGTCTGGTGACATGGAATAGTCATTTGTAAACAGTTGCCATTCAATGAGGAAGGAGTTATATTGATGCGAGGTTCTTTGACCGATTATATGCAGGAAACACGACCCCAGTTTCTAATTCTAACCCCGGTATGCTGTCTGGTCGGAGCGGCATCCGTCTACTGGAAAAGTGGCGCTGTCAATCCTCTGTATCTGGCTATCGCTCTCGTTGGAGGGATAGCGGCACATGCCGCTGTCAACGTCTTAAATGACTATCATGACTATATTAGCGGGCTTGACCTGCATACCACAACTACCCCTTTCAGCGGGGGAAGCGGGCTTCTGCCGGCGGGTCGCCTTTCTGCTGCAGCAGCTCTTGTCCTCGGGAGTGCGTGCCTGGGCGTGACCTTGATTGTCGGCGTTTTTTTCCTGGTTGTGCATGGACCGGGGCTTTTATGGGTGGGATTGCCCGGAGTATTGTTGGTGGTTTTGTATACAAAGTATATCACGCGCTCCCCTATTCTGTGCCTGCTGGCGCCGGGACTGGGGTTTGGACCGTGTATGGTATTGGGCACTTATTTTGTTCTGCAAGGCTCTTATGACCTTAATGCCGCAGTTGCTTCACTGATACCGGGATTTTTGGTCAGCAACCTGCTGCTCCTTAATCAATTCCCAGACCTTGAGGCGGACCGTATGGCCGGCCGCCGCCACCTGCTCGTTTTATTCGGACAAAACAAGTGCGCTCAGGTTTACGCTGCTATAGCTATGTTAACTTACGCCAGTATTGTTGGGGCGGTAGCCCTGAAGTTATTGCCGGCGCCGGTGCTTTTGGCTCTTTTGACATTTCCCTTGGCGCTTAAAACAATTCAGGGTGTGCTGCGAAACAGTGAACAACTAACGGTATTGATACCCCTTCTCGGCCGCAACGTGGCTTATACTCTTGCCACACCTTTCCTACTGGCCATCGGTCTGCTTATGTCCTAGACCTGGCCTGCAGTATGTACTTTTAATGGCGCCCTTACCCGGGCGCTATTTATATTTTCAGCTATTATTCAAGTTCTTTTAAGTTCTAATTAAGGTTTTTTGGGGTTTCTGGTGTTAGTATGGTTGCGTGGTGCAAAACTTAATTGAAAGCAGGAGGAAATGATATGTTGTTTAAGAAATCAGTGTTGGTATCCGCCGCTATGTTCGCTACGGTTTCGCTTGTGGGGTGTGGCGCCGGTGCCCCTCAAGATGCAGCTTCGACCACGCCCGCAGCCCAGACGCAGCAAGCAAACGGCCAGACAGCCAATGGGATGGCCTTGCCTGCTGATAAACCGGCCTATACTGCTAAAGTTGCGGATGTTGCAAATGATCAAGTAACAATCTATAAGGCTGAGCCAGCTGCTGAACCGCAAGGGGGGCCTCAAGGGACAAACCAGGGTGCCCCACAGGGGGAGCCGCAAGGGAGAGCGCAAGGCGCTCCGCAGGGGGGCGATGAAAAAGGTCCGGGTCCGGGTGGGCAAATGAAATTGAGCGAACAAGCCGACACCATTATAATTCCGGCAAGCGCCCAGGTGGTTACAGGCGGTCCGGGGGGCGGCGATATCAGTTCAATAAAGGTTTCTGATCTCAAAAAGGATCAAATCATCCAGGTGTGGGAAAAAGACGGAGCAATTACCTTTGTCCAGGTAATGGACAATAACCGGAATATGCCCAATGATGGTGTGCAACAGCAAGGTGGGCAGTAAAGCAGGCAATAAAGTTCTAAAGGAATATTTGCCAAGCATATTATAAAAACCCAATCAGCTTAAAACCTGATGGGTTTTCATGCTTTTAAAGGAAGTGGGCTAAGAGTAGCAGGACAATTAGTCCATTATGACGAAATTATTTCACAAGTCTTTTGAGACAGACTTGTACACATTTTTTAGGGACACGTCTGGGTGTATTTTCAGGGTGGTTCCACTGCCGCTAGCGGCGGCTCCGGCAGAATATGAAAACTTGGCAGCCGCATTCTTTTAGGCAAGGTCTGTGTATTTTTCAGGGTGGATTGCAGGTGATTATGAGTGACGGCAACAGGTAAATCTGAAGCTACCAAGTGGGGATGGCTGTCAATAGCAGTTACAGTACTCGGTGTGGCTATCATTGCGGGACCTTGGATTCCGGACAGGTATAAAATCATGCTGGCTGTACCGGTCTACGCCATGTTTTTCTATGTTTACTATAAATACCTGCATTTAAAAAAAACGGCCAAAACCAACAAAACCAATGCCGAGGCTGTCCAGGACAATGAAAACAGGGCTGCCAGAAGGCAAGCGGAGCGCCTGCAAAAGGGTAAAAACAAATTGCATTGATTTTGCCGGATGAATAGCGAAACCGCATCTTAAGCAGACGCGGTTTCTTAGTTTTCAACGCGCCGTATTTCATCTTTTGTCAATACGGGAATCAGGTCTAGTTTTACTGCTTCCGTCCCGTCAAAGAAGATATTAAAGAAACCTTTGAGTAGTTTTATTAACATTGAACAACACCTCCATATATTATTATAAGGTGAACTTATCATAAGATCATTACTGTATTGTTGGATATTTTGGTACAAAGTGATACGTTTGTATGTTTTACGAAGTTGTAATCCTGCGGTAGGCAGTTTAGCGCCAAAGACTGAGGAAGGACTTTCCGGGTTTTAGGACGAATAAAGGCGAGGCAAGACAGTTTCCTTGTCAGCCTTGCTGCCCCCTTAAATTTATCTTATCCGACGTATGTAAGAGCAAAGGGAACATACTCCCTGCGCCTACTTAATCCATCGGAAAGAGGTGAGCACCGGTAGATAAAGGGGTGTGAATATTTGTTTCCTGTACAGGATCTGGAAAATACTATCATACTGATCAAAGACGGTGAAAATCTGGTCCGGGAAGATTTTCTCGAAAAATGCAGGCCGTTTGTGTTTAAAACAGCGTGCCGTATTTCAAGGCGCGCATTGGAGTGGGGCCGGGACGACGAGCTGGCAGTGGCCTTGATTGCCTTTAACGAGGCTATTGACCGCTACCGGGTGGAATCCGGTGTGCCTTTTTTAGCTTACGCCAGGATGGTAATGGGAAGCCGGCTCACCGACCATTACCGGAAGGAAAGCAGGATCGCCCAATCAAGCGTACTTCTACCCCCAAACGGATGTGTTTCCGGCAGCCTGGAATACGCCAAATCCTGGGAGGTTTATTGGGAAGAAAAAGCTGCCGGGGAAAGGGAAGAGGAGATAAAAGAGTTTGGCAGGTTATTGACATCATATGGGGTAACCTTTGAGGACCTGGTAAAATGCTCACCGCGCCACCGTGACACCCGCCAGGCTCTGATGCGTGCGGCATGGTCGCTAGCGGAGGACGGCTCGCTTTTCGAAGAGCTGAGGCAGAAAAAAAAGCTTCCCCTGATCGAACTTGAGAAAAGCACCGGTATTCGCCGCAAAAATTTGGAGCGGGGAAGAAAATATATCATCGCAATGGCTCTTTTAATCAGCAGGCGGGAAGAATTTTTATATCTAAGCTCATATTTGAGGATGCCTTCCGCGTTTAAGGGGGATACAAATGAGTGCGCACGGGATGGTTGTTGAAATAAAACACAAAACCTGCATAGTGTTGACTGCTGATGGAGAATACCGGGAGGTTCTTCTGCCTGGAGGATCCGTACCCCGCCTCGGCCAGGAGATTCAACTGGAAAACAGGAGAAAATGGCCTTATTTGAAGCAGTTAATGGTTGCTGCCTCATTGTTCATTATTTTGATGGGCGGCTTGCTGTACTTTGAGGAGGTGCCTCCCGCTGCAGCCTACCTGACTATTGACATCAACCCCAGTATAGAACTGGCTGTCTCCGCCGCGGGAAAGGTCATCTCAGCCCGCGCCATGGATGATGAAGGGGAGAAAATCCTGTCTGAGGTCAAGGTGAAGGGCCAGGACTTGCGTGAAGCAGTTAGATTGATTGTAGCGCAGGCAGTTGCGGATAATTATATTGAAGAATCAGGCGATAACGTAATACTGGCGACCCTTACCGTTGCCTCCGGCGACGAGCCTCTGGTTGACCTGAACTCGGTTTACGAAGCAATCAGGAGTCCGATGGAGTCGAGCGGTCTGGAATCAGATGTGATTATAGAGCCGGTCGAGCCGGAACTGCGCCAGGAAGCTGTCACCTCCGGCATCTCCACCGGCAGGTATCTGCTGCTTAATAAATCAGATAAAAAAGGGCTGCAGATCAGCATAAGCGACATTACCTCGATGAGCCTGGGGAAACTGGAAAAGGAAAAAAAGATGAACCTGGTAGACCTGGTTGCCGGTAAGGATGATGATCGCCGGGGTAATGGCAACAAGCAAGGCCAGGAGAATATTACTAGAAATCGCGGCATATATTTTGAACGCCAGAAATCAGCCGGAGATCAAGGAAAATCGGCGGGAAGGGTTAAAGCATCTGAGGAAAGACAAGCCGGAAGTAACGCTGGTATGAAAGATGCAGACGGCAAGGGATCCAAAGGCAACGGCGAAGATAAACGTGAGGGCGCTGGGAACAACGGCCGGGATAAAGACAAATCCGGCGGCAGCTCTTACAAAAACGGCAGCTCTTACAAAAACGGCAACGCAGACAAAGGCGGTAACTCTGACAAAAGCGGT
>DNIT01000088.1:31548-36891 GCA_003489345.1 Pelotomaculum sp.
AAAAGCGGTAACTCTGACAAAAGTGGTAACTTCGGCAACTCTGACAAAGGCGGCAACAAAAAGCGTGACCGCTAAATACGGAGCTGTCAGACTCTTATTCTTATGTTGCGTATGAACGGCCCGTTACCGGTCTTGACCGGCTGGCGGGTTCTTTGTATTTGATAACATGTCTTTGTTACCCGAGCAGGTTGGTAATCTGTAGAAAGACAGCGGTGACCGCTGCAGCCATAACCGGACCACAAGGAGTACCTCTGAGCAACAGTATGCCCAGCACGGTGCCGACCGTCATCCCAAATATAATTTCGGGGTTGGCATTCATAAGCTTTAGCCCGTCGCCATTCAATTTGGTAGCCAGCGCTCCCGCCACCAGGGCTAAAAAACCTTTGATAGATACCAATGAGTACAGGTCGTCCTTGGTCAGATTATCTGTGGCTACAGGAGAAAGGATATGGAGCATCAGCAGCACCAGCCCAATCTCCAGTCCCCGTTGTTCCAAAACCGGCAGCAGGACTGAATCCAGGTTGAAATACCTGATGCAAAGGAGGATACAGGCTGATGTAACCACCAGGTTGGAACGTCCGAAGAGGCCTAAAAAAAACAATGTAATTAATATCAGCTCGGGAGTACTGAAGCCCCAAATGTCTTGACTCAAGCCTGGATCATCTCCATTATGGCAAAGTATAAACCAACCAGTCCGGTTAGAAGATAGCAAAGGCCGGCTGCTTTCCGGACCAGATCTTTAATACTGTTTTCCAGCCTGTGCCCGATAACTGTCGACATCAGGGCCAGCAGGGCGGACCATATTGCGCCTCCAAGAGTAAAGCCGGACAGGAGCAAAGCCACTTCCTGAAGAGTCCCACCTTCTACCAGCATACCCAGGAAGGGGGCGGTCAGGATCAGTGTGGACGGGGTAAAAAGAGAGGAGGCAAGACCAAAGAGGTAGGGATTATGAAACCAAATAGCCACGTACTTTACCCCCCTCTTAAGCCACTTGACGGCAGGACTCCTGCTGCCTAGGAGGTAATAAAGCCCGACCAGGAAGAGAAAGAAAAAACAGGCCAGGATGATGTAAAACCTCAGGAAAGTGAACCTGTCAAAATAGAGGGTAAATCCAAATAACAGTACGCCGTAACAGAGAGTGTCCCCAGTAATATTACCCAGACCGACCAGGAAAGAAGACAAAAAACCCCGCTGCAAGCCACGATTGACGGCTTCCATGGCGCCGCTGTCCGGGGGGAGCGAGAGGAGAAAACCTGCAGCAGTCCCTAAAGCTAAAGGATGAATGATCATGGTAATACCTGCTAACCCTGTTTAATGATAGAATATGCCTGTGGGACCACAATATTACATGCGTCGCTTCAGGTTTTCTTTTCCAGAATTACCGGTATTTTTTGATGCGTCCGGAAGGTATTTTCGGCTATGGGCTGGAATTTGTTACTATCAATACGGTAAATAGATTTTTGGGGGTGTATTTTGATGGACCGTCAATTAAGCGTCGGGATTCAGGGCAAAGCAAAGCTGACAGTAGATGAGAGCAACACCGCCATAGCACACGGGAGCGGTACAGTAAGTGTTCTGGCCACTCCAGCCCTCATCGCCCTGTTGGAAAACGCGGCTCAAAACTCGGTAGCTCCCTTTCTGGAAGCCGGAAATACAACTGTGGGGACGATGGTAAACATAAAGCACCTGGCCGCTACTCCGGTCGGCCTCAATGTCGTTGCGGTTTCCCGGCTAACAGAATTGGACGGCCGACGTCTGGTATTTGAAGTGGAAGCGCGTGACGAGGTTGAAGTAGTCGCCACCGGGGTGCATGAGCGTTTTATCATTAAGGCGGACAGCTTTATGAAACGCGCGGCAAAAAAGTCAAAAAATTAAACTTTGCTTCCCGGTCTTTGATATAATAAAATCAGAAAAAGCTGCAGCGGGGTGTCAACCCACATGACCATCAAACTTTTCGTAAAAACAGAAATAAAAAAAAGTGTCAACCAGGGTATTGTTAAGGTTACCTGGGGAGCAACCAACAATGCCGGGAGAATTTTTTATTCCCATACCGAACTGATGAGTATAGGGGATTTTGAAAAGCTCAAGGAACTTTTTGCTACCGTGGGGCTGGACGACGAAAAACGTGCAGATACAGGCCGCGATTTTTTTTAGCTAAAAAGGGTGGATAGGGGGATAACCAATGCGACTGATTTATCTCGCCGACACTCACATCAAAAGCACTACTCCCGAGAACCGCAAGGACATGTTCCTTGAAACGATTTACCGCAAACTCTTGGAGGTTGTCGGCTTTTGCCGGGACTTACAAGTTGATTTTGTCATCCATGGGGGAGATATTTTTGACCACCCCCACCCCGATCAGAGCTCCTGGGATCTTTTGCAATGGTTCTTGAAAAAGCTGGATTGCCCGCTGTACTGTGTAGCCGGAAACCATGATCTGGTTAACCAGCAGTTGGACAGCCTGCAAAAAGCCGCATTGGGCTCCCTGGCCAGAAATAGACATATTAAACTTCTCCAGCCGGGGGAAAGAATCTACCTGGACAAAGGCAACTGCGTCGTCCAACTGAGCGGACAGCATTTTTACGGAGGTATAGACCGGCATAAAAACAGTGAAGACTACATGGTCAAGAAAATGGGTTGTGACCTGGCCATACATGTAGTACACGGAATGTTGCTGCCCAAAGCCTTCTCTAAAAAGGTCGCCTGTACGCTTATTTCCGAGATTACCGCCACTGAGGCGGACTTTACCCTGGGTGCTCATGCCCACCTGGGCTACCATGAAGTCGTGGACGGTAAGTTTTTCTTAAACCCCGGCGCCCTGGTGCGCCTGACCAATCTGGAAAGAGAATTGGTCAGGACGCCGCAGGTCCTTTACCTGGACTTTACCACCTCCGCCGGTTACAGCTTCATTCCCCTGCAGTCCGCCCTGCCGGGCAGCGAGGTGATGGACATCAAATGTCCCGAGGAATCGTAATGGCGTATTTTCTACTTAAAAACTCAGTACACCTTAATCTAAACACCAGTTCCTCCTAAGGGAGGAATTTTATTTTTTAACGGGAATTAGGTAAAAGACACTCATGTACAGACGCAAATTCATTTAAGACCGTTAATATGAAACATAGCATCGCAGCAGCTTGGCCTAAAAATGCAGGTGCCAATGAATACGCATAGACTCACAAGGAATGCAGCAGAAATCCCTTAAACTGCTGCGCAGTTTTTGTGTGATTGAAATCGTACCTACATCAAAACCAGCTTAAAGATGATCATGTGAGCGCATATTTTCATTGGTGATTGGTTCATTTGCTAAGACCCTTAAGGAATACAGCATATTCCCACGTCCCACGTCCATAGTTAGGTCGTAGGTCGCAAGTCGTAGGGCGTAGGCTAATCCAGTATTCCTATCGGGTCTTGAAAAAGCCTTGGAAATTTCATATTTTCCAAGATATAATACCCGATTACATGTTGTTACGCCTTACGCCCTACGCCCTACGCCTTATGACGCAACAATTAATGTTCAACAACAATGATTTTAGAATGCAACGTGCAATCCATATGCTATCTAGAATTTTGTTTGCTTTTATTTATATGTTCGTGGGCTGCCCGCTGGGCGGCGGCGTATACTTCTTTAATGGGAACCGCATGCTGCAGGGCTAATTTTTTACAGTCTTCAAATTCAGGGGCGTATTGTACCGGCGGACCTCCTGCAGCGGGGCATCCTGCTTTTACAGCGACCTCTCCGTAAGGGGTACTTGTCATAAAGATATACCTGTGCAGGATCCTCCTCTCGTCCTCCCGTACGCGGACGCCAAGCGTTGTTGTTTCTTGAAATATAATACTAAGAATATCCGCAAGCCTTGACCGGTTGCACAAGACTGTCAGCAGGTGGGCCGGGCGGCTCTTTTTCATGTAAATGGGGGTTAAAAAAGCATCCGCGGCGCCGCCGGCAAAGAGACGTTCGATCAGGAACGGGAAAAACTCGGGATTCATATCGTCAATTGCTGTTTCAACTACCGTAATCGTTTCCGGGTGACCGGGCGGGGTTTCATCATCTCTTCCCGTACCGCACAGGATCTGCACCCGGGGGGTCCCCTGCAGACCTTCACTTGAGGCGCCATAACCAGTTTCAGACAGCCTGATTTCAGGTAACAGTCCGTATTCATCCGCCCGGCAGGTCAGCAGCGCCACCCCCAGCGGGGTTATAGGGGCGCCCGGCCCTTCGTATTGCTTGACTACCGCTCCCTTGGCCAGTGCCAAGAGGAGGGGCGCCGGGTTATGGGCGGAAAGCAGAGAGGCAACCGGCAAGGGAGACGCATTGATTCTCTCAATCCCTAACTGAGCTAAGGCCGTGAAAAACCCGGTGGCTATAATTATGGTCCTCATTAATTCCGCTTCCGGCATAACGACCTTTGCGACAGGCAAATTGAAAACTCTGGACTGAGCCAGAATGAATTTGTCGAATAAAGAATTTAGCCTGTCCTCCAGTTCACCGCCAATAAAAACCTTGTTGCTAACGCTTTTGAGCATGCCAGCAACCGGTACGGGTTCCTGCCCGGCATCCACCTGCAGGACAGTGGACGTAGCATTAGCGCCGTTAATTTGTCTTTTGCTAAAGGTCAGTTGAAAAGGAATAGCTGCAATGCTTTTAATTTTTTCCACCAGCAACTCAGGCCGTGCTCCCAGTTCAACCAGCGCTCCCAGAAGCGCGCCGCCGCTGAGCCCGGCCGAGCAATCTATATAAATGACCTTCAATACAGATCCCTCCCGTATAATTTTAATGCTTCGATGCGAATTTATTAAGAAGTTTTTTTGGGTGAGACTATAGATGATTTGACCTGCTTAACGATAGTGTATAATGATTTATCGATTGTAGCACTAGTTTAGCCAAAAATCCCGACCTGTGAGCTTTTAAGCAGGCCGCTTTTTTAAAATACACACAGGCAGGCGCGAATTTATTTGCATAAAAGCCGGTGAAATTCCAAGCGCGGTGCTGGCGCGCCCGTTGTGCGATGGAAACCGTCCTTGCGGCACTTGTGTTTTCATGATACGCGGCGCTGCGGCGGTATGGGCAACTACAAATACACAGAGCGCTTCCCCTGTCGGGGTATAACAAGTGGATATGTATGGGAATTATTGAGAACATAAGGCTGGATGCAACAGCAAGTTTAAAAGGTGGTGCGACATGATTTTTCGTAACAGGGCCGAAGCTGGAAGACAGCTGGCGGATAAACTTGCCGGTTTTACGGAAAGGGATGCGCTGATACTGGCTATACCCCGGGGCGGGGTGGTGATAGCCGCTGAAATTGCCAGGATGCTGAATCTCCATATTGATCTGATTATACCCCG
>DNIT01000088.1:37004-44714 GCA_003489345.1 Pelotomaculum sp.
TATTGATCTGATTATACCCCGCAAAATAGGGGCGCCCCATAATCCCGAGGTTGCCATAGGCGCTGTCACCCAGGACGGAGCCACTATCTTTGATCAACGCCTGATGGAATTGCTGGGAATAAGCCGGGGAGAACTGGAAGACAGGGCCGCCTATGAGCTGAATGAGATCCGGCGGCGTATGGCGCTTTACGGCGCCGGGCGAAACATAGGAAAAAGCGGGGGACGCCAGTTGATCGTGGTTGACGACGGTGTGGCAACCGGCTACACCATGCAGGCCGCCCTGCGTTCCGCCAGAAGTTATGGGCCAAAGGAACTGGTTTTGGCTATTCCGGTAGCTCCCCGGGATACGCTGGAACTGTTGGGAAAAGAGGTCGACCGGGCGGTCTGCCTGATGGTGCCCGATGATTTCTACGCTGTTGGGCAGTTTTATGAGAGTTTCGAACAAACTGAGGACGAGGAAGTAATGGAAATCATGCGAAGATTTTCAGACCTTTAATCCCCCCGGGGATGTGTTTGATTGCCGAAAACCTTTTGTCATGCCATTAGAGCATTCCTCAAATACGAATGAATCTCTACAGAAACATCGCGCAGGCTTATACTTTCTCGGCGTTTTCCTGCTCAAACTGGCGGATAGCCTTGCTAAGCCCCCCCACAATGGTGTCAGCCAGTCGCATCACCAGGTTGAGCCGGGTGTTCTGCAGGATCATGTATTCCATATAGCCGCCAACATTGACAATGCCGGTAATATGGATTTGTCCCACCGGGGGGAGATCTTTGTTTACACCTGCTCCAGGCAGGAGAGAGCCGTCGCCAAGGTGAATGCAGCCAACGCTTTCGAGCCGTCCGAGACAGGCGTCAACTGCGATAATAAAAGGATTTTGATAGAGTTTGTTGATCTGTTCCAGGGTCTCTTTGAGGTTGCTGGCGTGTACCGGGTTGTCCAGGGTGCCGTAAACAGCAAAGAAATCCTGCCCCATTAAATCAATTTTTGAGCCGACCAGTGGTCCCAGACAGTCCCCGGTAGAGCGGTCGGTGCCGATACACAGCAACATCTTGGCAGTATCACCGGTCACCCCGTATCTCTGCATGCGCTTAACCAGGTCACTTGCGACTTTGCCGGCGGCCACCGGATCTTCTATAGTTATTTTAGTCTTTTCAGATATATTCTTAGTACCGGAATTACTGGTAGTGCTCATGCTCCTTCCCCCCAACGCGACACAGACAATTTTTCTCCAATAATATATGTATTGCCAAAGTGGAGGAGGGATATTCTTCAATCTGTTAAATAATTTTTATGGTCAGCTCTTGTCTTTCCCGGCATAGAATTGCATCAGGCGGCTTTCATTGGTATCCGGGAGCGGCCCAAAGGGGGCTCTGAGCAGCTTGAAGGGACAGGTGTGGCTGCTGGCCAAGGTTGTCACCGCTTACATCGGGGCTGTAATCGGGGCTGGGTTTGCCTCCGGACAGGAAATCATGCAGTTTTTTATCCTGCACGGAGCAAGCGGGCTGAAGGGTGTAGCTCTGGCAACCGCACTGTTTGCGTATCTGGGCGGCTATGTTATGTTTCTCTGTACCTCGTTGAAATCAACCGGCTATAAGGAAATTCTCACTCTGCTGCTGGGTTCGCGGGTTGGAAAGGTTATAGACATATTAAATCTATGCATGCTTCTCGGCGGACTTAGCGTGATGCTATCCGGCAGCGCAGCTATTTTCGGCGAGCAGTTTGGCCTGCCTGCCAGAGCCGGGGTTCTGGTGGTGGTCACCCTGACTGCGCTGGTTATCCTGGGAGGGCTGGATGGAGTGTTGACGGCGAATGTGTTCATGGTTCCCCTGAAATTTTTAGCGGTTTCTCTTATATCGCTGGCGGCTCTGCACCTGGGTGGAGGGACGGTAAATCTGGAGCCCGTTGTGCCGGCGGCCGGGGTGGCCGGGCACTGGGCTGTGGCGGGCTTTCTCTATGTTTCCTATAACATGGTGGTACCGGTGGCAGTCCTTTCCTCACTAGGCAGGACGGTTCCCCGCAAAACTGGCGTGGCCGGGGGGGTATTGGGCGGCCTGCTGCTGGGCGGCGCGGTGGGTCTGGTTACCCTGGCCGGACTGCGGCATTTTCCAGAGGCATCCGCTTACCAAATTCCGCTGCTCTACCTGGCCGGACGCCTGGGGCATGGCTTTCAGCAGGTACTGGGCCTTCTGATCTGGCTGGCCATCCTCACCACTGCTATCGCCCAGGCCCACGGCTTTGCCAGCAGGTTGTCCGGAGGAGCGTTGCGGCCTTACCGCATCTTTGGTGTGGGGGCCTGCCTGCTGGCCTTGCCGTTATCCGGGTTTAGCTTCGCTACGTTGGTCAGGTTGCTCTACCCACTCTTTGGTTGTGTCGGGCTGGTGCTGCTGTTAGCCCTGCTGGCGGCGCCGTTTGCTAAATTTTTCCGCAGACCGGAAAAAATGCTTCACATTATTGAAAGATTCAATATAATTAATAGGAAAATATGATTAGACGGGGGGAATAGAGATGAACTGGCTGGATTGGTTAATCGTTGTGATTGTGTCCTTTTCAGCTTTCCAGGGGTTGCGCCGCGGTCTTCTGGCGAGTTTGGCAGGACTGGCCGGCACCCTGGTTGGCCTGTTTGTAGCCTACACCTACCATCGTCCCCTTGCGGATTACCTGATCCTAAACTGGCATGTGGAAGAAAAAATTAAGCCTCTGATCATGCAGTTGTTTAAAATTTGGACGCCTTCCCAGGGCACTGTTCCCGGTGCCGCTCAGCCGGGCCTGCTTATAGCCGCAGGGAGCGCGCCTGCAGATCAACTGTCCGATTTCGGTGATTACCTGGCCGGCAGCTTTGCCTCCGTGGCGCTGGACGTCCTATGCTTTTTAGCTCTGCTGCTGGCCACGACCTGGGCGATTAACCTGGCCGGGATCGTTTTGACCAAGGTGGCTCAATTTAGTCTGCTGGGAGCGCCGAACCATCTCGGAGGTCTTTTGTTTGGAACCGTCCGAGGTTTGGCCGTTGTAGTCATCTTATTGGCTCTGCTTACACCCTTTCAGAGCACCGCTTCTTTTTCTGACAGTCAGCCCGGGACGCCCGGCACTACCCAGCGCCGCGGCAGCGCTTTTGAGGAATCCATGCTGCTGCCATATTTTGAACCGCTGTTTAGCGCAATCGGACGATCGCTGCCCACTGGTGCCACCGTGCTCCTTAAAGAACCGGGGGAATTTAAAGACAACTAATATATTCCATCACGTTTAAGGGGTATAATAGAAGTACGGGTCCGCCAATGTCCATAACAAAAGCATCAAAAATTTATCAATGCGAACACAGGTGCCGTGATAAAATGGGTACGGTTACTCAGGTAAACGATGTATAAGCTGAATGAGAATATAAGTGAAAGGGAAAAGGGTTTCTCAGCAGTTACATCCAATGAATGTAAGCGGCGAAGATATTAGCTTACGAAGTGGAATCTTTTTGCAACTGCCTCCTGTTTAGTCGGCAGGAGCGAAATCCGAACAAAGGCCCTTGTTCGGATTTTAGAAACCAGGCGTAAACAATGCATGTCGAGAAGGAGTACTCTGCTCAAACACTTGCTTACAGCAGGATCAATGTCTGGGACAGGCTGTCTAATCAGGAAAAGGCTACGGCCATGGGCTTTTGTGAAGACTATAAAAGATACTTAAACGATTGTAAAACAGAAAGAGAAACAGTTGATGTAACTGTTGCCCAACTGCGGGGCGCCGGCTTTCTACCCCTGAGCGGGGGCGTCCGGTTAAAGGCAGGGGACAAAATATTTGCAGTCAACCGCCAAAAAGCTCTCATTGCCGCAGTCATTGGCAGCAAACCGCTGGAATACGGGCTGAACCTGGTAGGGGCGCATGTCGACAGCCCGCGTCTGGATCTCAAACCGCAACCTTTGTATGAAGAAGAAGGTTTGGCCCTCTTTAAAACCCATTATTATGGCGGAGTTAAAAAGTACCAGTGGCTGTCGCTTCCCCTGGCCCTGCACGGTGTGGCCGTCAAGGCCGACGGTAACGTCGTTCCTGTGGTCATAGGAGAGGCGCCGGGCGACCCGATTTTCACGATCACGGATCTTTTGCCTCACCTGGCCAAGGACCAGATGGAGAAAAAAATGATTGATGCCGTACCCGGTGAAAGCTTGAATGTCCTGGCCGCAGGCATGCCTCTGGGCGGGGTTGAACTGAAGGAACGTTTTAAACTATATGTCCTCGAATACCTCCATCGCATATACGGGATTAACGAAGAAGATCTGATCAGCGCCGAACTCGAACTGGTGCCGGCCTGGTCTGCCAGAGACACCGGTTTGGACCGGAGTTTTGTCGCCGCTTACGGTCAGGACGACCGCGTTTGTGCCTACACTGCTCTGCGGGCTATAATTGATACGCCCAATCCTATACGGACATCCATGCTGCTGCTGGCCGATAAGGAAGAAATAGGCTCTTTCGGCAACACTGGGATGAATTCGGCTTTTTTCGAGCATACGGTTGCGGAAATCGTCTCGCGCTGCATGCCATCTTACAGTGATCTCCTTGTGCGGCGGGTACTTGCTAACTCCTTTGCCCTTTCCGCCGACGTGAATGTAGGTCTGGACCCCAATTTCGGGGATGTAGTGGAGAAAATGAACACGGCCCGCCTGGGCTGTGGCGTGGTCTTAACCAAATATACGGGAAGCCGCGGCAAATCTGCCTCCTCCGACGCCCATGCTGAAGTGGTGGCCACGATCAGGAGGTTGTTTAACAGCGCCGAAGTAACCTGGCAGACTGGAGAGCTTGGTAAGGTAGACCAGGGCGGAGGCGGGACGATCGCCCACTTCCTGGCAGAGCACGGCATGGATGTCCTTGATTGCGGTGTTCCCCTGCTGGGGATGCATTCTCCCCTTGAGGTGGCCAGCAAGGCGGATATCTACATGGCCTACCAGGGCTATCGGGCTTTTCTGGCTGGCTTACAATGACAAGCTTTAAAGGCTTACAAGACCATCCGCCGGTAAGGAGGCCGACTATTTGCATAAGTATACTGTCGGGGATGTGGTCAGGACGAGAAAAAGCCACCCCTGTGGCGGTGACCTGTGGGAAGTCATTCGCACTGGTGTGGATTTCCGGATTAAATGCCTGAAATGCGGACGGGTTCTGCTGCTGCCGCGGCCTAAATTTGAAAAAGCGGTTAAAGCGGTAGTCCAGCAAGGAATACAAAGCCACCCGGAACAGTTGTCCTGAAAATGCAGGTGCGAATTCATTCGCACAGAAGTTACATTAGCCGCACATGTCCGGCGCTAGTGCGCCGTGTGCGATTGAAATCGCACCTGCATCATACGTGGCGCCGTGATAGCAGCGTGGGCAACTAGTATGAAAATAAGTTGCATCATTTATAAGCGATAACACCAAAAATTGTGGGTGGAGACTTATTCGTGACGCCGCACTACTCGGAAATCCGGTAGGCCCAGTTCGTTCCGTTGTTGTTGTCCCAGTGGTTGGAGTTGTCTTTAAAG
Organism: Pelotomaculum sp.; assembly: GCA_003489345.1. GTDB lineage: Bacteria > Bacillota > Desulfotomaculia > Desulfotomaculales > Pelotomaculaceae > Pelotomaculum_C. Next base: position 42,501 of record DNIT01000088.1, read on the forward strand.
CAAAAGTTTAGCTGGTTGCCTTTTTCCAGCCGTACAACCTTTTCCCATCCGTCGTTGCGCTGCTCCATCGGCTGGTCGATTGTTTCAAGCCAGTCCTGCTGTTCCCCGTACCCGTAGTGCAGGTAAACGCTGGCAGCGCCCCGGCTGGCCAGCAGGCCCTTGTAAAGTATGCTTACATGCCGTCCGTCTTCCGAAAGCGGTTTAACCTGTACGCCCTGGATGGAATGAGAGTAGGTAAAAGGCTTAATTGAGCTCACAAAAGCACCTCCCAATATATTCACAGCATTATTGTGCGCAGAAGGCCTTTGTAATATTAGCGAAGCGGAAGAGGACAAATTTCCCATTAGCCTTGTCAAATTTAAGGCTTTGTGCTATAATCTATAGGTCAAAATTTGCATATTGACGTTCCACCCTGCTCTACCCCCGGGGTAGGGCCGATAGTCCAAAGGGAGGAGGTGAATGGTTTGCGCAAGTATGAGGTAGTCTTTGTGCTTCGTCCGGATCTGGACGAGGAAAAAAACGCGGCGGTACTGGATAAATTCCAGTCTTTAATTGAAAGCCACGGTGGAGAGATTACAAAGCTCGACAAGTGGGGCAAGCGCAGGCTGGCTTACGAGGTGAAAGACTTCAGAGAAGGCTTTTACATCCTGGTCAAAATGAACGCAGAACCCAAAGTGGCTGCAGAGCCTGATCGCGTTTTTAAGATTACGGATGAAGTGCTGCGACATATCATCGTCCGGGAGGACGAGTAAAGCTCCAGGTAGATCATACTACCTTTAGCGCCGACCGCTGTAAAAGATTAACTTAAAGGCGGTGAGAAAAATGCTAAACCGGGTGATTTTAATAGGCCGGCTTACCAAAGATCCAGAGCTTCGCTACACGCCTAACGGTGTGGCGGTAGCCAGGTTTACCCTGGCCGTGGACCGGCGTCAGGCCAAGGACCGGGAAAAAGAAGCCGACTTTATCGACATCGTGGTATGGCAGAAACAGGCCGAAAACTGTGCCAACTATATTGGCAAGGGGAGGCTGGTGGCGGTCGACGGTAGATTGCAAATACGTTCTTACGACGACAGCCAGGGTATACGGCGCAAAGCCGCCGAGGTAATTGCCGAGAATGTGCGTTTTCTGGATCGCGCCAAAGAAGGCGGATCTTCCTATAACGCCGGTCACGCCAACCACGCCGACGAGGGCATGGGGAGCGAAATTAGCTTTAATGAGGATGATATACCGTTTTAATAAATGACCCGGTACCAGCGCAGCTGGCCGGTATGAGGAGGTGCGCGGATAAATCGTGAAACGTGAAAGAGGCCGCCGCGGTAAAAAAAGGATTTGCAGTTTTTGTGTGGATAAAATGGAAGCAATCGATTATAAAGATATCCCGCGTCTTAAAAAATATATCACTGAACGGGGCAAAATTCTGCCCCGCCGCATTTCTGGAAACTGCGCCGGACACCAGCGCATGCTGACCACAGCGGTTAAGAGGGCTCGTAATATAGCGCTCCTGCCGTTTACAGCGGAATAATAGCTAACCGGGGAGGCCAAGGCCTCCTTTTTTAATTAAACGTGTCCTTTCGCGGGCCCCAGGGGTGGCCGAAGCGCTACGGAGTGCCTGGGCGCGTCCGCAGCAACGCGTACAAGTATGCTCAGGAAGCTTGCATAGAAGCGCGACAGTATGATGTCGCTATTGTGGAACTGAAATTTGCGGAAGAGAGGAGTAAAACTGCGGCCGCAATTTCGGGCCACTAGTAGACCGCGACCTCTTTTGTGAAATTATATTGAAAGCTTCTAGGCCGATACATTTGGGGCAACAAATAACAGGTAAATCGGCCGTGATAGGGGCAGGAAAAGAAATCGCTCCTGAAGAATAGTTAAAGGTCAAGTGTCAAGTCTACCGAAGGAGGATACCCATGTTACCCGGGAGCCAGGAGGGCGGTATTGCCAAGAACATTAAAATAATCGAGTGGTTAAAGGCAGATTTGATTACCTCCGTTTCCGCGCTTTTCAAGGCCATGCTTAGATGCAATGAGGAGCTGATCTTGGATGCGCTGGCCAGCTTGCACATCACTTGCTATGTATTAGGCCGGCGTCTGGGTATTAATTTTGCCCGCCTTGACTTGAAAGTGGAAGCAAAACTGCGAAAGGGCATCGATCAGGAGCATGAGGTTGAAAAATGGTACGGCGACCTCTCGGGTCTGTTAAACTATCTGGCCGAAA
>DNIT01000088.1:44879-45120 GCA_003489345.1 Pelotomaculum sp.
CCGGCAATAAGACCAGAGCCCTGTCGGAATGGGCTTTTTTTACATCCCTGGCAATTCTGTTTGTTCTGGCGGGTCTTTATGTACCGTTTCTCGGTCTTCTAGCCACAGTAGTTTTTCCCTTGCCGTTGATACTGCTGGTATTACGGCTTGACACCCGCTACGCCGGCCTAAGCCTGGCGGCGATTGGAACCAGCCTGTTTATTTTGCTCCCCGGACAAACTCCGGCCCTGCTGATGCTTTC
>DNIT01000088.1:45241-52620 GCA_003489345.1 Pelotomaculum sp.
GATGCTTTTACCGGCAGGGTTGCTGGGGGTTTTGGACGGTTTATTGTTTAAGAATCAGGTATCCTCCGGTATCAGTATTTTTGTGGGATTAGCCGGGGCGACTGTTCTTACGCTTCTTTCAGCGCTGCTCATGGATGTCGTTACAGGTATAAAGCTCTTTACCCTGGACCAGGACAGCAGGTTGTTTGTCGAGCAGTGGCTGGAAGCGAACAGCAGTGTAAATGTTTTCAGCGACTTGCCCCCTGAGATGCAGGGAAACTTAAATCAGAACGTTACCGGTCTTTTTGAACTATTCATCCCGGGTCAATATATTGTAGCTTCGGCTTCCGGCGCAGTTTTATCGTATTTTGCGGCCAGGATCGTGCTCGGGCGGATGCAGTATGAGTTGCCGCCGGTCCCCGCCTTCAGCCGGGTATCTGTTCCATGGTATGTCATCTGGGGCCTTATTTCAGGATTGGGGCTGACCCTGGCGGGTGATTATTTATCAATACCGCTGGTGGGGAAGATAGGAAAAAACATCCTTTTCGTCTTGTTTTATTTTCACCTGGTGTTGGGAGTTTCTGTCGCCGCGTTTTTTTTCCACAGCATCAAACTGGCCAGGCCTTTCAAACTGGTGCTTTTGGCCCTGGTCTTGGTCTACCTGCCCTTCAGTGTTTCTGTTTTTTTGATGTTGGGAGTGATTGACCCACTGATCAACATGCGTCAGTTGCCGGAAGCAAAGGGATAATCCGTTATAGGGCCGTTCAAGTGTTTTTCATGCAAAAAGGATGAGCTCAGCTTTCCAGGAGGTAATGGAGATGAAAGTAATACTGCTAAAAGATGTGCCCGGGCAGGGCAAGCGGGGGGACGTAATCAACGTAGCGGAAGGCTATGCCCGCAACTATCTGTTGCCGCGCAACCTAGCTAGCGAGGCTTCCCAGGGCAAGATGAAGGAACTGGCCGAGCGGCAGCAGGCGAATGCGTTAAAAGGGGAAAAGATAAGGCGGGAGGCGGAAGAACTGGCAGCCCGCCTGGAGAAGATCACAGTGGTTGTGCAGACTAAAGCCGGTGAAGGGGGCAAGCTCTTCGGCTCTGTCAACAACAAGGATGTTTGCGACGCCATGGTCTTACAACATCGGATCAGGCTTGATAAAAAGAAGGTTATCCTGAAGGAGCCCATCAAGCAACTTGGAGAGTATTCCGTGGTGGCCAAACTACACCCGGATGTACATGCCGGGATTAAGGTCAAAGTGGTCGGGGAGCAGGTTTGATTTTTCCATCATCTTTTGCTGAATCACCCCCGCATTCCCGGGTTATCGCTTCTTATGCCGGACTCTTATTTTTGGGTAACTGAAAGGAGCACAACATGAAAGTATTCCTCGAAAAGTTTATCGGAGGGAACAAAAGCGAAACCTCTGTTAAATTTAAAGGTAACGAGCAAATCAAACGTCAGGTTACGGCTTTGTTCGGCCTCCTGGCTGACCTGTACGGCTCCGACAAGCTGGTCCTCCGGGCCGGCAAGCTGGATGCCCTGCAGTTCATGCGCTCCGAAAGGATGGAGGAAAGAGTACTGGCCCTCCAGAAGTTGGTTTTCGAGGACCCAACCTTTAATACCCCGCCCGAGCAGGAAGCCATCCCGGGTATATTGGAAGAGATAGAAGAAGAGATTGCCGATAATATCGCCCGGCGCACGGTCGAAGACCAGCTGGAAAAGAAAATCAACGAAAAGCTGCAGCAGCGTCACGAGGAGTATGTCAAAGAAATAAAAATGCAGGTTATCAAGGAGAACGCAGGTCCGGAGAATGCCCATACTTTAAAGAAGCTGGCCCTCCTGGAAAAGATGGAGCAGAAAAAACTGACCACCTCCGCCATGGAGTTTCTGCGTCCAATTTCCTTTGAAGAAATTATGGGCCAGTCCCGCGCAATTAATGCCTTATTGGCCAGGCTGGCGTCTCCCTATCCACAGCATATTATCCTGTATGGACCGCCGGGTGTAGGCAAAACCACCGCAGCCAGGCTGGCCCTGGAAGTGGCTAAAGCGGCCAAGGGGACACCTTTTGCCAGGGAAGCGGCCTTTGTTGAGGTGAATGGCGCCACCTTGCGCTGGGACCCCCGTGAAGCGACAAACCCTCTCCTGGGCTCGGTGCACGATCCTATATACCAGGGAGCAAAGCGGGACCTGGCTGATACGGGGGTGCCGGAGCCCAAACTGGGACTGGTCTCCGACGCCCATGGCGGTGTGCTGTTCATTGACGAAATCGGCGAAATGGACCCCCTGTTGCAGAATAAGCTTTTAAAAGTGTTGGAGGATAAACGGGTCTTTTTTGACTCCTCCTATTACGACCCGCATGAACCTAACGTACCCCAGTATATTAAAAAGCTTTTTGAAGAGGGCGCCCCGGCGGACTTTATCTTAATCGGGGCGACCACCCGCGAGCCTGAAGATATTAACCCGGCCATCCGCTCACGTTGCGCCGAGATCTTCTTCGAGCCGCTGACGCCGAAAGACATCCAGGCCATTTTGACCCAGGCGGCCGGAAAGCTGGGCGTGTTTTTAGATAGCAGGGTGGCCGAGGCTATCAGCGAGTACACCATTGAGGGCCGTAAGGCCATCAGCATCCTGGCAGATGCCTACGGAATGGCCTGCCATCGTGATCAGACGGATTCCGAGTGCCCCGCGATAACCCTTGAAGATGTTCTGGAAGTGGCTCAGGTAAGCCGTCTCAGTCCCTATACTACCTGCAAGGTTTCCAGCCGGCGGGAAGTAGGAAAAATTTTTGGGCTGGGCGTGCTGGGCTACCTGGGGTCGGTTTTAGAGCTCGAAGCGGTGGCCTTTCCGGCCCGCAGCCAGGGCCAGGGTGCCATCCGCTTTAACGATACCGCCGGCAGTATGGCCAAGGACTCCGTGTTCAACGCCGCCTCTGTAATACGCAAACTGACCGGCGAAGACCTCAGCAATTATGACCTGCATGTTAATGTGGTGGGTGGCGGCAGAATAGACGGCCCATCAGCCGGTGTGGCTATTTTCCTGGCCATCTTAAGCGCTATTCAGGGGCGCCCCATCCCCCAGGATATAGCCGTCAGCGGCGAGGTGTCCATCCAGGGCAAAATCCGCGCGGTTGGTGGAGTATGCGAAAAAATATATGGCGCCAGGCAGGCCGGTATCAAAACGATCCTGCTGCCGGCGGAGAACGCAAATGACGTACCTTCCGAGGTAAAGGGCATTCAGGTGGTGCTGGCGCACTCTGTTGAAGATATCATCAGACACGTGTTTCCACCCGCGGAGGTTGATGAACTAGTCAGCTGATATCTTGATTGTTTATTGAAACGTACGGCTTCATTTGTTAAAAGGAGATCATTTTGTTAGACCGAATTCCTCCCCAGAATATAGATGCGGAACAGTCCGTGCTGGGCGCCATCCTGATTGACCGCGAGGCTATTTACAAGGCGATGCGGGTGCTCCAGCCGGGCGATTTTTACCGGGAAAGCCACCGTACCATCTACGAGGCCATGCTCTTGCTAAACGAAGCAGGGAGTCCGGTGGATTTGATCACGCTCAGCGATCAGCTGAGACAGCAGGGTGACCTGGAAAAAGTGGGCGGCGTAGCAGCTATCGCCACTCTGGCGGAGATGGTGCCGACTGCCGCCAGTGTGGAGTACTACGCCCGTATCGTCGAGGAAAAATCGCTCCTGCGCACCCTGATCAACCTGTCCACGCGCATTGCCGGGATGGGGTACGAAGAACACGAGGAGCCTGAAAAACTGATCGCCGAGGCCGAGCAGATGATCCTGGAACTCGGTAACCGGCGGACATCCCAGGCCTTTTTCACAATCAAGGAAATCTTCCTGCAGACTTTCCCGCACCTGGAGTTCCTTTACAATAATCGCGGCGTTGTAACCGGCGTGCCGACATCCTTTGGGGACCTGGACCAGATCTGCTGCGGATTTCAGCCAAGCGACTTTATTATCCTGGCGGGCCGTCCCAGCATGGGCAAAACCAGCTTGGGGCTATGTATAGGCTATAATGCCGCCATGAAGCACAACATCCCGGTGGCTGTGTTCAGCCTGGAAATGTCAAAGGAGCAGCTGGCGCAGAGGATCCTCTGCGCGGAGGCGAAAGTCGACCAACAGCGGCTTCGCAACGGCACCATTGACGAGGAGGACTGGCTGAAGCTGCACGAGACGGCCGGTAAAATGGCCAAGGCGCCGATATATATTGACGACACCCCCGGTATCAGCATCCGCCAGCTGCGGGCCAAGGCCAGACAGCTCAAGTCCGAGAAGGGGCTCGGGCTGATCGTCATCGATTATCTGCAATTGCTCCAGGGCAGCCGTCGCTCCGAAAACCGCCAGCAGGAGATTTCAGAGATATCCCGTTCCCTGAAGGGACTCGCCAAGGAACTGCAAATCCCCGTGCTGGCCCTGGCTCAGCTCAGCCGGTCTGTGGAGCAGCGCCCCAACAAGCGCCCGGTGATGTCCGACCTGCGTGAGTCGGGTTCCTTGGAGCAGGACGCCGATCTGGTCATGTTCATCTACCGAGATGAATACTACAACCCCGAATCGGAGAAAAAGGGCATCGCAGAGGTCATTATCTCCAAGCACCGCAATGGACCGGTCGGCAGCGTCGAACTGGTTTTCCTGAAAGAATATACCAAGTTTGTCTCCATTATAAAAAACATATCAGACCATTGACAGCCTCTTTAGAGCTGCATACAGGTGTTAAATCGTCCCTGACCGGCTGCAGGCCGGGATTTTTTGTCTTGACAATATATCTTTGGTTTGTTAAGATTTTTATGTTGTTTAAAAAAGGTTCATCTACTACTACAACTACATTTTCGGGACCGCATTGGAGCACTCAAATGGCAACTGGTATAAGGTTTGTTGTTTGGGTTATTTTTATGCCGGCAGGGAAAAATATCATAAAGGTTCCTACCCAAAAAGGGGGAGGGAATATTCTTGAGTAAATTATATGATGTTGTCATCGTAGGCGCCGGCCCGGCCGGGATTTTTACGGCGCTGGAACTGGTCAAATCCGGCAGGGATTTAAAAGTTTTAATTATCGATAAAGGCAGGGCGATCGAGGACCGGTCCTGCGTAGCCCGCATCCAGAACGTCCCCTGCAGCAACTGTTCGCCTTGTTCGACGGTGTGCGGCTGGGGTGGCGCCGGAGCTTTCAGCGATGGCAAGCTTACTCTTTCCACAGAGATAGGCGGCAGCCTGGAGCAATATATCGGGGAAAGCCGTCTGGCTGAACTTATTGATTATGTGGACCGTACCTACCTGAACTTCGGCGCCCCTGAAAAGGTCTACGGCTTGGAAAATGAAGAGGCTATTTTGGATGTTCAGCGGCGAGCCGTACTGGCGGAGTTGAAGCTGGTGCCGGTCAGGATCAGGCATATGGGAACAGGTCGCTGTAAGGAAATCCTCCAGAGAATGTACGAGAGCTTGGTTTCCGCCGGGGTTGAAGTGGGAACCTCCACTGCGGCGGAAGAGGTGCTGGTGGAGAACGGGGTTGCGCGTGGTGTGACCTGCCGCAACGGGCAGGTGATCACAGCCAAACAGGTGGTGCTGGCGCCCGGCCGGGAGGGCGCCGGCTGGCTCTGTGACGAGGCGCAGCGATTGGGGCTCGAGACCACCATCAATCCTGTTGATATCGGGGTCAGGGTGGAGCTGCCGGCAGCCGTAATGGAGTCTTTGACCAGTATTTTTTACGAAGCTAAATTCATTTACTACTCCAGGACCTTCAACGACAAAGTACGCACTTTCTGTATGAACCCGAACGGGGAAGTGGTGCTTGAAAATAATGACGGGCTCGTAACGGTAAACGGGCACAGCCACGCATACAATAAAACGGAAAACACCAATTTTGCCGTCCTGGTCAGCAAGACCTTTACAGAGCCCTTCAAAGAGCCGATTGCTTACGGCAGGTACGTTGCCAGCCTGGCTAACCTCCTGGGTGGCGGAGTTCTTGTGCAAAGCCTGGGTGACCTCATTGCGGGGCATCGCTCCACCAGGGAAAGGCTGGCTAAGTGCATGACCGTACCAACTCTGGCGGAGGCCACGCCGGGCGATTTAAGCCTGGTCCTGCCGTACCGCCACCTGATGGGCATCGTAGAGATGCTCAAGGCGCTCAATGAACTGGCGCCGGGGGTTTATTCCAGGTATACACTGCTCTATGGGGTAGAGGTAAAGTTTTATTCTTCCCGCCTAGCCCTTACCGGTTCCCTGGAAACACGGGTTAAAAACCTGTTCGCGGCCGGGGACGGCGCCGGTATCACCAGGGGCTTGGCCCAGGCCTCCGCGGCCGGGGTGGTGGCGGCTAGGGAAATTATTAATAGGATTTAGGGGGTAACCTGATGTCTACAGTGGTTCTAGTCGGCGCCCAGTGGGGCGATGAAGGAAAAGGGAAGGTAACGGATTTCCTGGCCGAAAAGGCCGACCTGGTGGTCCGCTACCAGGGGGGCAACAACGCCGGCCACACGGTTGTGGTGGGCGACCGGGAGTTTAAGCTACACCTGATCCCTTCGGGCATACTTTACCCTGAAAAAATTTGCGTTATTGGGAGCGGTATGGTTATCGATCCGGGGGTCCTGCTGCAAGAAATGGAAGCCCTTAAGAATAAAGGAATCAGTATTGATAACTTGAGAATCAGTGACCGCGCTCATGTCATTTTCCCTTATCACCAGCAACTGGACCAGGTGGAAGAAGAGCGCCGGGGGGATAATAAAATCGGCACGACCGTCCGCGGCATCGGACCTGCCTATATGGATAAATCGGCGCGTGCCGGTATCCGTATGGTTGACCTGCTGGATCCGGATGAATTCGCTTCTTTACTGGAAGCCAACATCGAAGTTAAAAATCACCTGCTGACCAAGGTCTACGGGATGAAAGCGCTGGATTACCCCAGCATCCTGGCAGAATACCGCGGTTACGCCGAGAACCTGGCCAGGTACGTGGCCGATGACTCTTTGCTTATCAATGAGGCCTTCAAAAAAGGGCAGAACGTGCTTTTTGAGGGCGCTCAGGGCACCCTGCTGGATATTGACCATGGCACCTACCCCTATGTCACCTCCTCGCACCCGACTGCCGGGGGCGCCTGCCTGGGCGCAGGGGTTGGACCGACCAAGATTGACCGTGTCATCGGTGTGGCCAAGGCGTATACCACCAGGGTCGGGGAAGGGCCCTTTGCCACGGAACTGGAGGACGACACCGGTGAGTACATCCGCACCCAGGGGGGCGAGTTCGGCACCACCACCGGCCGGCCGCGCCGCTGTGGTTGGTTTGACGGGGTAGTGGCCCGCTATGCCGTGCGCATCAACGGCCTGGACTATCTTGCCATCACCAAGCTGGATGTCCTGAGCGGTCTGAAAAAGGTTAAAATCTGCACCGGTTACAACTAC
>DNIT01000088.1:52994-53481 GCA_003489345.1 Pelotomaculum sp.
CAGGGTGTAGGCTTATACTGACTGGTATCCGGGTCATACGTAGGGCGTAAGATTAAGGTGGGGGGTGAGTCCCCGCTATTTATTTTACGTCTTACGACCTATGGCTTATTCTTAGCCCCAGGACCGCAAGNNAAATCTGCACCGGTTACAACTACCGTGGGAGAGTTATTGAAGAATTTCCGTCCAGCCTCAGGATTTTAGAAGAGTGCGTGCCTGTCTACGAGGAGTTTGACGGCTGGCAGGATGATATTACTTCAGCCAAAACCCTGTCGGATCTCCCGATTTTCGCCAGAAAGTACCTGGAACGGATCAGCGAAGTCGCCGGAGTGCCCATAGCCCTGATTGGTGTGGGCAGCAGGCGCAGCCAGACCATTCTAACCACCGAACTATACAAATAATCTAAAAATCCCCGGCCCGGCCGGGGATTTTTTGCATACAGTCAACCATATCTTACCGGTCAGTGGCAGGGTGTAGGCTTATACTGACT
>DNIT01000088.1:53753-53959 GCA_003489345.1 Pelotomaculum sp.
GGGAGGCGGATGACGTGACATATGCCTCCCCATGGTCACTTCCTGGCGGGCATTTTTATCGGTTGATGGAAAAACCGTGGCTGGTTTATTTGGTTTTATATTTTTAGTGGTTGACACCCCATCGGGGTTATAGTAATATATCTATCTGTAAGGCTTGTTGAGCCATTAGCTCAGTTGGTAGAGCACCTGACTTTTAATCAGGGTGT
>DNIT01000088.1:54024-65064 GCA_003489345.1 Pelotomaculum sp.
AGAGCACCTGACTTTTAATCAGGGTGTCCCGCGTTCGAGTCGCGGATGGCTCACCAATTCATTTTTTACAATCTATAATACGGCCCCATGGTCAAGCGGCCTAAGACACCGCCCTTTCACGGCGGTAACCCGGGTTCGAATCCCGGTGGGGTCACCAGGACGTATAACGAAGCAGCCTTGGACAGGCTGCTTTTGCCATGAAGTTTAAAACCGGCTTGACTTGCATTTTGGTTTAAATAAGGCTATAATAATAGAGCTAAGCGGGTGTAGCTCAATGGTAGAGCATCAGCTTCCCAAGCTGAGGGTTGCGAGTTCGATCCTCGTCACCCGCTCCAAAAAGATGAAGGATTCCGAAGCTTATAGGTTGACGACAGGAGCAATTTGACGACAACCAGACGTTTTAAATGAAAAAAAGCTTAGGTTTTTGACCTGAGCTTTTAATCATTTTCGCGCCGGAACCTAGCCGCCCGGCAACGGTTGTATTTGGTAATAATGTCTATCATAACTCCTGATATATGGCAAACATGGTGTACAGCAATAGTCAGCTTTTCAATACTATATGAATATCATCCTCATCGCCTATTGTTGCCAGAAAAACTTTCTCTATATCAGCCTTTGCCTTTAAATATATTTTATCCTTTAACCATTTTTCGTTTTTTCCCGTTTCGCGAAGTACAGAGAAGTCTATCTGGCCTTCCTTAATTATTACTTTTTGCAAATAGGCAGGTTTTTTGTGAAGACTTATATCAAAAGGTGTTAATGGTTCCAAATCAGATTTAAAAAAAACGGAAATTGTTCCTCCTGGTTCCCATAATGCAGAAGCCACTTTTTGAATGTCGGTAACTTTATTTTTTCTTAGTTCTGATAATAAGGTTTCAACCGTTATTCTCGCTGTAGCTAAACCATTGTTAAGAATTTGACCGTTTATTATTAAGGAAACAGGAGATGGTTCAAAAAATCTTCTAAATGGATTAATTTTTATGCTAGCTAGGGTACTAATTACATATAGTACAGCGACAACAGAAGTTGTAATAATCGCTCCTTGCATTCCAAGTTTTTCATCAGATAGCGGGTGGGCTATAATGTTTCCTAGCACTAGGGAAACTATAAAATCGGAAAGCCTTAACTGAGAAATCGTTCTCTGGCCTAGGAGTTTTGCTATAAACAATAAAAATAAATAACCAAGTAACCCTCTCAAGGCCCACTGTAAAGTGGAAAGGGATTCTTGACTATGCAGAAAACCCAATCTCAACCACCTCATAATTATCTTTGACATAAACTATTATCTTTAAACAGAGCCAATCGCAAAATGCTATATTCAAATATAAATAAAATGCCATAAGTTACCTTAAAAAGGGCACAAGTCACCTTAACAAATATCTCTTAGGAAACCGTTTTTCATGGGTAACAGTATTTATTGCATAGATGGTATTTATAAGGAAGAAATATAGTATTCATAGGACTCCTTGTGTAGCGCAGGGGGATTAATTATGACTCATAAAAAAACTCATAAAAACAAATTATCATCTGCCTCCGTTGTTTCAATAACCGTAGACATGATAGAATGAAAAAAAATGGAGGAAGAAAATAATGACTGAATTGCTAAAGGTTGAGTTTACCAATGACGCCAGGGAATATATCCTCCAAGATGCCGACTCCGTTACCGTGGATATGATGTTGTATGGCGGGTGTGGCGGACAATTCAATGAACCTGCCGTGTGGGCAGGCAAACCGGCTTCACCTGAAAGTTACGATTTGGTGGATACGAACGGGATCAAAGTCTATATGTTTAAAGGCGCTATAAGCGAACCGGATGGGATTAAAATATCCCTGGAAGTCGATCGGAGGATGTTTAAAAGACTACATGTAGCAGGGCTGGTATATGAACAACCGGGTCTATAAAAATTTTTGTGCTTCGTAATTGCCAAATCAAGCAAGTGACGGCTTTCCCTTCTGAAATTGTTAAATCCAAGTTGAAACTGTTTAGCGCCAAATGGAAATAAAGAAAAAAAGCCGTACGAAAGCTACGCCTTCCAGATTTTGTCTGGTTTTTATGCTTTGGGGGTTAGGTTGCGGGGAGACAAGATTAACCCGGAACTGTCTGCCCCGGGGTTGGCGCTCAGAAGCCGTTCCAGCAGGCTTAAGGGTTGGTGTTTAAAGAGCTTTTTGCCGGTGCTACCGCCTTCTCTTTTTGTTTTGAAGATAATCCCGCATATCAGCAACGTCTTTAAAACCCAGGTCCTTTGCTATTTGGCTCACAGTTCCTTTGGCGAGGTTCCTTCCGTCAGCCTTCCAGTGAACGGATACACGGAGAAAATTGCCTTCCGGATCGGTTCCTTCCATAACGTGATTGCTTCCTGACTCGCGAATGGCTAAACCCAACCGCTGACATATTTTTTTTATATCGTTGAAGGTAAAAGTGACGCCCATTATAGGTTCAATACTTCCTTCACCTGGGCGGCTTCTTTGCACCTGACGATCCGGCGCAGGTAAGGGTAGTGGCCGCTTCTGTCGGGCAATGCGGTGAATAAATCGAGGCGGTTGAGATAATCCTCGCAGTACTCTAGCGTCAGGTCGACCAACTGCTCCGCCGCCTCTTCTTTAGTTGGCGCGTCGGTATAAATGCGAATCTCTGGCAGGGTTACGGACCATAACTTATTTTCTTCATCCCATTCCCATACAGGGTTAAAAGTGTAAGCCCGGTCAAGCCACTCGTCCAGGAGTTTCGTCCTGATTATGGAAACCGTTTCGTCTGAGGAAGTCTCTTTGGCGTTTTCTGCTAAAAACTCACGGTTATAAAGGACGGCCTGCTTAAAGAGCTTTTGGAATTCAGTCCTGACCTGGGAGATGGAGTTCACAGGCAGCATGTATCTCAACTCCCTTTTCATTATATCACTACCATTTTAGCATATTTGCCTATATATATCTATATGGACAAATAGGAGTTTTTGTTCTAGGCACAGTGAAGTGTGGGAGTATCAGGAGCATCTCAAATGTTGAGTAACTTTAAGAACAAAAAACCGAAAAACATTTTCATTCTACTTTGTGTGAACAGGCAGTCCCTGAACGTTTCTGGAATAATGTGTCAAGATTTCATCTTCTCCACTTTGGAAAGGCGACTCCTGCATCAAATTCCCAATCAAGCAAGTGACGACATTCCCTTCTTTGGAAAGGATGCCGAGAGCAAAAAAGCTTGAGGAATTCCTCAAGCTTTTTTTATGCCGCCAGGCATACTGGTTAGCCCGGCTGCAGCTAACAGTAGAATCTCTTTTGTTTTGCACATCGGTTTATCACTGCTATTCTGGGTCCCCCAGAAGGAAGAGGAACAGTCCTTCAGAGGAAGGCGAGTCAAGATTCATTGTTGAACCCAAGTTGAAACTGTATAGTACCAAGTAGAAAAAGAAAAAGCCGTACGAAAGATACGCCTTCAAGGTTTTGTCCGGTTTTTATATTCTTTGGGGTCTATTGCGGGGACAAGATTAACCCGGAACTGCCTGCCCCGGGGTTGGAGATCAGAAGCCGTTCCAGCAGGCTTAAGGGTTGGTGTTTAAACGCTGTTCCTGCCTTAAGAACAGATCTTCGTAGGTAGACATGTTGCGGATTACGATCCTTCTTTTTTCCTTGGCGGTTAACTCCGTGATCCTTTCCAGCTTCCAACTGCCCCCGTTTACAAACCCGGAGACCAGGTAGCTCAGATAGAAATGCAGTTTGTTAACCAGACTTCCTATTCTAGAAATTACCATTACTACCACCCGCTATTATTTTATCATTTCTTACAGGCATATACAATATTCGCTGAAAAATAGAATTTTTTACCTGCCATGGAGGCATCCCAGATACAAAACCAGCCGCTCATTTATCATGAGCCAAGTATGCGGTGAGCCGGACCGGTAAAAAATCTGTGGTTATTTTACTTTTTCACCCTGTTGCGCAGGCCGGTCCGATCCATTATAATGTTTAGGAAGGAGGGATAGGTAAAATTGGGCAAGCATATCAGGACAATCAACAGCGCCAGACTCGCGGCTGATGTTGCCGGTCGCGGTTGTGGGGAATGCCAGACTTCCTGCCAGTCTGCCTGCAAGACCTCATGTACGGTGGGAAATCAGGCATGTGTCAAGAAAATAGAGAAGTAGTAAAAAGCCTTGTCCCCGGGGATAAGGCTTTTTTTTGGGAGGTTTCAGATTTTGCTGCACAAGTTTGAATTTGGCGGAACGAAGATCGTGCTGGATGTGCATAGCGGCGCTGTCCATGAAGTAGATGAACTGGCCTGGCTGATGCTGGATGAATACAAGGCACTGGCTAGGCCGGAGCTTTTAGAAAAGTTTTGCAAGCGCTACGATGCGGAAGAAGTTGCTATGGCGGTTGCAGAAATTGAACAGTTGGAGCAAAGCGGCCTGCTGTTTAGCCCGGACCCCTACGAAGGTAAATATAACTCGCCGGTGGGAGGCATTACCAAGGCCCTCTGTCTGCACCTGGCGCATTCCTGCAACCTTAGCTGCCGCTATTGCTTTGCCGGGCAAGGTCGTTTTGGCGGGGCCGATGAGCTGATGCCGGCCGGGATCGGGCGGTCCGCCATAGATTTTCTAATCGGCAAATCGGGCAGCCGTAAAAACCTGAACATAGATTTTTTTGGTGGAGAGCCTTTATTGAATTTTCAGGTGTTAAAGGAACTGGTTGCTTACGGGAGGCTGCGTGGCCGGGAAAAAGGTAAGGAAATACAGTTCACGGTGACTACCAATACCCTGCCGCTCAATAGTGAAATCTCCAATTACCTCAACCAGGAAGGGCTCAGCACGGTCCTGAGCCTGGACGGAAGGCGCGAGGTGCATGACAAAATGCGCCCGACGCCCGGTGGAGGAGGCTCATATGAGCTGGTGCTGAAACGGATCCGGAATTTTGTAGATTCGCGGGACGGTTTAAACTACATCATCCGCGGCACCTTTACCGGTTACAACCTTGATTTTTGCGCTGATGTTCTGCACATGGCCGACCTCGGTTACAAGAATCTGTCGGTGGAACCGGTGGTGGCGACCGGTGAAGCAGACTACGCTATCCGTGCGGAGGACCTGCCTGCTCTTTTCAGCCAGTATGAGCAACTGGCGCGAGAACTCCTGCTGCGCCGGGAAGAAGGCAGGCCTGTGGATTTTTTTCACTTCAACATTGACCTGGAAGGGGGCCCTTGCTTACCCAAGCGGCTGACCGGATGCGGGGCCGGGTATGAGTACCTGGCAGTGGCGCCGAACGGCGACCTGTACCCCTGCCACCAGTTTGTCGGAAGACCGGGCTTTCTGATGGGTAACGTCAGGGAGGGACTGGTTAACGGCGACCTTGAAGCCGTTTTCAGAAACGCCCATGTATATAACATGGAAGACTGTGCAGATTGTTGGGCCAAGTTTTACTGCAGCGGTGGTTGTCATGCCAACGCCGAGCTTTTTAACGGCTCTATTTACAAGCCTTACCGCCTTGGCTGCGCCTTGATGAAGAAAAGACTTGAGTGCGCCCTGTATTTAAAAGTCATGGAAAGCAGTCAGGCGGGATGAGAAATAGGCAGCCTTTTCCTTCGAGATGGCTTATTTGCCGATTAAACCGAATACAACATGTTTTCCTGAAAATATTGTGTTGATTGGGCCATTTGCTATAAAAAAAGATGTTTTACGCTGTTACCGTTACCATGTTATAATGAAACATCTTTTTTCTTCATCCAATCGCTATAATATGCATTTTTTTACAATACTTGTCATTTGTTGCAGAAAAGGAGCTGAGCGATTTGCCGCCAAGGTTGGAAGGACTGCGGCGCCTTCCGGGGTTCAATAGTAAATCTTTTAGCGGTGTTTTTAAGCAGTGGTTGGCGAGGCAAAGCGTGTTTCGCCGGGTGGTAATGGGCGTGGCGGGTTACCTGGTACTGGCGCTCACCGCCTATGCCATCTTCGGAGGCAACGCTTGCGCTGTAATGGTGGACGGCAAGACCGTTGCAGTGGCTGCAAACGAAAAAACCGCAAAGCAAGCCCTGGGTGAAGTGCTTAAACAGAAGTCCGGTGAGATCGGCGGTCCCGTCAAGGTAGCGGGCAAGATCTCATATAAGTCAATTAAAGTTCAACCTGAAGAGTTGTTGGAGCGGGAAACCTTGCAAGCAAGGCTGAACGAGACGCTTATCTTCAACACCGAATGCACGGCCATTGTCATTAACGGCGAGGAAAAGATTTTCATCAAAGAAAAGGAAGATGCCGAAACGTTGCTGGCTTGGTTGCAGACGCTATATCCGGCGGAAGAGGGTGAACATCCGGCCATCAAAGAAAACGTCGAGCTGGTTGAAACGAGCTCTGCGATAGACAACGTCCTGGACCTCGAAACAGCCAAAAAAACGGTCTTACTGGGAACCAATAAGATCGAGCAGTACGTTATCAAAGACGGGGATACCCTGTGGGATATTGCCCGCGCGGTCAATATCGATGTAGACCAGATTGCGATGGCAAACCCGGACATTGACATCGATCACATCAGCATCGGACAGTCGCTTTACCTCAGCAAGGCGGCGCCACTGCTTACGGTGATGGCCACCCGGCAGCTAACCGTGAACGAAGAGATACCTTATGAGGTCGAGGTGAAAAAGGACGACCAGCTGCTGCTGGGCGAGAAGAAAGTGCTCACCCGAGGCGAGCCGGGTGAGCGTACGGTTACATACTTGATTACAAGAGAAAACGGGTTTGAGACCGGGCGACAGGTGCTCGAGCAAAAAATCGTGCGTGAGGCCACAACCGAGGTGGTAGCCATGGGCTCCGTGACCATGCTGGCGTCACGTGGCGGCGGGAGGCTTAGTTGGCCTTGTTCCGGCGGCATTACCTCCCCCTTCGGCATGCGGTGGGGCAGAATGCATGAAGGTATTGATATCGGCGCCGGCTACGGGTGCAAGGTGGCGGCTGCAGCCGGAGGAACAGTGATTTTCACCGGTTGGGACGGCGGCTATGGCAAGTCCGTGCAAATTTCCCACGGGGGAGGCCTGGTCACGCATTATGCCCACCTTTCTTCCATTGAGGTTAGCAATGGAGAGACGGTTGAACGGGGTGAACTGATAGGTATGGTGGGGTCAACCGGAAGCTCCGATGGACCGCATTTGCACTTTGAGGTGCTGGTGGGCGGGCAGCCGCGCAACCCGGTCAATTATTTACCTTAAACTATGTTGAGCTCAAACCGCCAGGGGGGTGCCCTGGCGGTTTAAAATTGGAAAGCTCCAGTATCCTACCGGGAAATTGGTTTCCAACCAAAAATACTTGTCTTTCAATGGGTCAATGCTATAATGTTAAATAGGTGATGGAATTTGATTAATAAAAAATACTTTAAAAATAGAATTCGGAAAGGGATTTTTCTGTTCGTAACCATACTGATCGCCATTGGTCTGGTTATACCTATCGCGGGACTGTTTTCTAATCAGCCGGACTATAGCGGTGTCCAGGGTGACGATACTGCGCAGCAGACGCCGCAGGAGAGGTTGGCCGAGCTGGAAAATCAGGCCCGGGAAAATCCGGGGAATGTAAATGTTCTGCTGGAACTGGCCCAGGCCTATTTTTACGCCGGTAATCCCGACCAGGCCACAAAGACCTACGAACAGGTGCTGGCACTGGATACCCAAAACAGCGAAGCCCGTTACGATTTGGCCACTATTTACTATTTCAGCAGCAAATACGACCTTGCTATAGCGCAATTGCAGGAGTTGCTGAAAAATGAACCGGATAACAAAGACGCCCGTTATTTCTACGGGATCGTCCTGGGTACGGGAGTCAAAGATTATCAAGGCGGCATACAGGAACTTGAGAAGTTTATTGAGCTGGCGAAGGAAGGTCCCGACGTAGAGAAAGCCAAACAGATTATCGATGAATGGAAAACCGCACCGGCCCCGTAGTTTCACAATATAAACGACCACGGCAGGGTTCGACGCTCTCTGCCGTGATTTTTTTGCGAAATTTTCGAGCCGCTGCTTCAAAACAGGTGGGTCAGACCGTATTATCCATTGGACGACCATGCCTTTGTTGTGATAAATATACGCCTCCCTCATTATGAAGTATTTTCCGCTTGGACGGGCTTATCCCCCGGCTTATAATTAGACTGACTAAATGACGAATGAGGAGGCCGGGTTATGAAACTTGCAGCGCAGGGAAATATCGATCGTGCTTCCGGCCGCCCCTGGGGATTATCCTGGTTTCGAGTGATGCGGGCTCTGGCCGCAGCGTTTATTTTGCTCACCGCTCTTTTCTGGAATATCCCGGCCGGTATAAAATCTTACGGTTATGCCGCTATCCGTGAACTGGTCAAGGTCCATACCATCCTCGGGACCTGGCATTTGGAAAAATTAACTTCCGAGCACTATTATATAAAGTTCAGGCCGGAGGACCGTGTCGAGGCTGAGTTGGTCCTGGACACGGCGGAGTTTTTTTACCGGCCGGTTATGGAGTCGTTTAACTTTACCCCGCACGGCAGGATCCCTATTATCCTTTATTCATCCCGTGAAGCTTTAAACAAAAGCTTTGGCTGGGAAGCTGACGAAAGCGCCATGGGTGTTTACTGGGCCGGGGCGATCCGGGTCCTGGCACCGGGGATCTGGGTGGAACAACAAGAGGCCGGACGGATTGCTGAAGTCTTTAAAACTGCCGGACCTATGGCCCACGAATTAACCCACCTGGTGGTGGATTACCTGACCGGGGGCAACTATCCGCGCTGGTTTACTGAAGGAGTCGCTCAGTATGAGGAATACAAGCTAACCGGCTTTGAATTACAAGACACGACCAGCTCTCTGAAGCCGCCTTTTTACAGTATGCGCGATCTTACCGGGCGTTTTGACCAGTTGCCCAATCAAACCAAGGCCTACAGGGAGTCACTGGCAGCGGTGCGTTTTATTGTGGACTATGCCGGGGAACCGGCTCTTCACCAGCTCATAGCTGAACTGGGGCGGGGCCTGGATTTCAACCAGGCGGCCGCTAAGGTGTTGCGCCTCGATGAGGCCCAATTTGAAGCCGGCTGGCAGGATTGGGCTATGACCGGGGCGGTCCGGCGGGATTTATTTTGATGCCCTCCTCCTGGAGCGGCGCAGGAATAATGCCAGTTGAGACGAATAGTTAAATAAGTGGTTGAAAGGCAGCTCAACATAAACAGGAGGACTTCATGGACAGTATCGTCATAGCCGGAGGCAGGCCCCTCCGTGGCCGCTTGAAAATTTGCGGCGCCAAAAACGCTTCTTTGGCTGTTTTGTGCGCCACCTTTCTATGTAAAAATGAAGTTGTGCTCGAAAATATTCCGAACATCAGTGATGTGCGGTTTATGCTTGGCATTATAAAGAGCCTTGGGGCCACCGCCGGCTGGGAGGGGCCGGATACCCTGCGGGTAACTCCTCCGGAACAGGTTAACGACGAGGCGCCCTACCAGCTGGTCAAGAAACTGCGGGCCTCCAACCTCCTTCTGGGTCCTCTGCTGGCTCGTTTCTCCCAGGCTGAAGTGGCGCTGCCGGGCGGCTGTAATATCGGCATCCGCCCTATGGATTTGCATTTTAAGGGACTGTCCGGGCTTGGCGCGGAACTAGCCCTGGAGCACGGCTGCATCCGCGGCAATGCCCCCGGGCGGCTCAGGGGAGCCAGGGTTTACCTTGATTTTCCCAGCGTCGGGGCCACTGAAAATATCATGATGGCCGCCTGCCTGGCCGAGGGGCAGACACTGATTGAAAACGCGGCTAAGGAGCCCGAGATAGTCGACCTGGCCAACTTTCTTAACACCATGGGAGCTAAAGTACGGGGCGCCGGTACGGATGTGATTAAGATAGACGGGGTACCCTTTCTGGAGGGGGGCGCCCGCTACTCCATTATACCGGACCGGATCGAGGCCGGCACCTTTATGGTCGCGGCGGCGGCCACAGGCGGTGACGTGGTACTGGAAAACCTCATTCCAATTCACCTTCAGCCCTTGACCGCCAAGCTCCGGGAGGCAAGAGTCGAAGTGTATGAGGAGGAGGATACCATCCGAGTATGCGCGAACCAGCCCCTGCGCTCCATTGACATTAAAACGATGCCTTACCCCGGGTTCCCCACGGACCTGCAGTCGCAGTTGCTAGCCATGCTTTCCACGGTGCCGGGGACCAGCGTAGTGGTTGAAAATATTTTTGAAAACCGCTTTATGGTTGCCGACGAACTCAAGCGCATGGGCGCACGGATTAAAGTGGAAGGCCGCATGGCGGTCATTGAAGGAGTGCCCTCCCTGCAGGGGGCACAGGTCAAGGCCACCGACCTGCGGGCCGGAGCAGCCCTGATTGTGGCCGGCCTGATGGCCAACGGGGAAACGGAAATCGGCAATGCCGGCTACATTGACCGGGGCTATTACGACCTGGAAAAAAAATTAACCTCATTGGGAGCGGCAATCTGGAGAAAATAAAGCGTGGCAACACGCTTTTTGCTTTTTGGTAATAAATTTATGTTCTACATGAGTGCTCTGTGAGCTTATGCCAGCGGCTCATGTCCGGTCTTTATAATTGTATGAGCGAATTCTCCCTTAAGCGGGGACTTACCGGCACTCCGTACCTCGAACAGTTCCCGAGCCTTTCTTCGGATTCACTTACTCTTTAAATTGGGACTCAAAATCACTGCTAACGTAAGCCTATAGGTCACCAGGCGCGAATTAGTTCTTTTGGAGGGAAATCATGTTCCATATTACCATCCTGGCCGTAGGCCGGCTGAAGGAGAGTTACCTGACCGAGGCGGCAGCCGAATACTTAAAAAGGCTGTCCGTTTATGCCCGCATCAACGTCGTTGAAGTGGAAGACGAGGGTCTTAGTGAAAACCTGACCGGGCATGGCCTGGAAAAGGTTAAGCAGAAAGAGGGCGAACGTGTTTTAAGCCGCCTGCGTCCGGGCGCCTTTGTGATTGTCCTGGATCTGGGGGGGAGCGCAAAGACCTCCGAAGAGATGGCGGAAATGCTGGACAAGCTGGCGCTGGAAGGCAGGGGAGAACTGATCTTTGTGATCGGCGGCAGCTTGGGTCTGGCCAAGGCTGTGCTGGAGCGGGC
>DNIT01000088.1:65232-65379 GCA_003489345.1 Pelotomaculum sp.
CCGCTGGTTCAAGATTTCCAGGGGTGAACCGTACCACAAGTAACGGCGTTTTTTGTAAGATATGTTTCCGCATACCCCTCATGTAGAGGCAGTTGTGAAACCGGAGAGCTTATTTCTGAATATCAATACGAGTAAACGTATTCCATC
>DNIT01000205.1 GCA_003489345.1 Pelotomaculum sp.
GTTATCCCGATATCGGGATAACACCACCGTGCGTACCGTTCGGTACACGGCGGTTCAGTCGCATAAGTGCAGTTTGCGAAGTTGCTCGTACTGAGCCGGGAAATCATAGTATCCGGCCAATATGAGCCTTTCGTTTGTAATGGAACACTTTAACACTGGGCTTCCGGCTATGCGCCAGTAGCCAAGCCGGGTGTTTCCCCACTGATAAGCCTGGTCCGCCGGTATTCCCAGCTTTCTCAGGTTGTTGACCTTTGTTTTCGGCTTCTTCCACTGTTTCCAGATGTACATACGGAATCTTCTCCGAAGCCATTCATTCCATCCTTGCAGAATCCGCTTTATGTCGGCTACATAATAATAGCCGAGCCATCCCCGGATATAGACTTTCACGTTCTGCATTACAGCCCGAACGTTACGGCCCTGGTTACGGCGCGTCAGTTCTTTCAGCTTCCGTTTTGCCTTATCCAAAGATTTGCGGTGGGCGCGGATATATATCCCCTTTCCGTTCTTCCCCAGACAAAAGCCGAGAAACTTGAAATGCTTCCGCGCCACCACGCTGACAACCTTGCTCTTTTCGGCGTTCATTGTGAGTTTGAGCTTTTCCTCCAAAAGCTTTCGGCTCGATTCCAACAAATGCTCTGCCGCCCGTTTGCTTTTGGCAAGAACAACGATATCATCCGCATAACGTATCACCTTTACGCCGCGGCGTTCCATCTCCTGGTCGTATTCGTTCAGGTAGATGTTTGCCAGCAAAGGGGAAAGGGGCCCGCCCTGCGGCGAACCTTCCTCAGTCTTGCAGACTACGCCGTTCTCCATGACGCCGCTTTTCAGATACTTCTTGATGAGGTCTGTCACGCGTTTGTCATGGATTTGCTTGCGCAAAAGGTTCATGAGCAGTTCGTGGTTAAGGGTGTCGAAGTATTTGGACAGGTCAACTTTCACCGCATGGGTGTAGCCTTGCTCCGCATATTCCTTCACCCTGCGTATAGCTTGCTGAGCGCTCCGCTTCGGGCGGTAGCCGTAGCTTCCGTCCGAAAACCGTGGCTCGAAGATTGGTTGCAGCTGCTGCGCGATTGCCTGTTGGATGATTCGGTCTACCACTGTGGGGATTCCCAGCTTTCGCACCCCGCTGCCATCTGGTTTGGGAATTTCTTTGCGCCGCACCGGATTTGGCTTAAATTCGCCATTACGGATACTTTGCAGTAGTTCCTCTCTGTGTTCCCGCAGCCATGGCAGCGCTTCCTCGACGGTCATTCCGTCGATTCCGGGCGCTCCATGGTTGCGTTTGACCTGCTTATATGCTCTGTTCAGGTTGTTCCTGTCCAGAATACGTTCCAACAGGTCGCCTGCACCGTCCCTTTCCTTGCCCTCCCGATTGCCGGCGCTCGGCGCTCCTGCATACTCTTGGCGTTCCACGCTATCCCTTTGCAGGCAGCCCTTTCGGTATTTTGCTGTCATTGCACCAGCCCTCCTTCCGGCCTGTACTTGTGACTTACGATTGTTCAGCCCTTCCCGTTTAACTCGGTACTATGGCCTCGGCTGACTTCTTGCGGCAAGCTTTACTCCGGGTTTCGAATTTCCCTACTTCCCGTCCGCAAGACCTCCCCGGGTAAGAGCAATAACCTTCGTTTCATGTAGCCGCCACATTTACCGCACAGGATTCGGGTAGCATTGGACTTTGTTTTGTGTCGCAAACTCGTCCGTCCTTGTACGGCCTTCTATGTGATTTCTGTTCGTCGGCCCGAAACTTTGCCCTTTGGAGCACTTCTCAGCTCCGCAATCCGGCTTCCTTCAGATTCCACCTCACGATGGACACCCTTGCCTTCGGCTAACGCTTCCTGCTACCGAGCGCGTAGGAGACTTCCACCCCCAAGTTATTGCCCTTGCCGGGCGCACGACTCAAAAAAATCTTCTTTCTGATCCTTGACCAGGAAGAAGATTTTTCGGTTTTAATCAAAAACTGATCTTTGACCAATCACTCGGAATAGACCGATCGAGATATTCTGTTACTACCTGTCCATCGGATAACTTTCCAATAACATCATAATTTGTCCCAGGGCCTGACCGAACATTTAAATGACTATCAGGGTCTCCCAACGTAACAGTTACAGGCCATTCTGACGATCTATCAATTGGCCCTGTGCGAACTAAATACCTTGAAGCAGCATAACCTTTCATGATGACAACTCCTTTCGTAAAGATTTAATTGAGGAATTTTAACCGGTTATTTTTTTCTCACTAAGTAAAGACATCTTTTAGTCCTAAATGTAAACCCTTTTAATAAAACTTTTTTGAAAATGGTTGCTAAATTGGTGACTATTCAGCTGCCAGTCCAAGAAGCAGGACTTTTTTCGGGCATAAATCAGACGGTTCTTTTTAATGGTTTATGCCGATACTGCGACAATGACGTTGCGAGTAGGGGCTAAACTTATGTTCGACCTGGGATGTGATTATGTTGCCAGTCTTGACGGTGGCGGAGCTGTTCAGATGAGGGTTGCTTCTGGTTATACTAATGGCTATACGGCAGGTAAATGACCTCCGGTGGAACTGATTACTATGGTTCAGCTATTTGTGCATACCTAAAATAAACTCACGTAATGGATTGCGGGAGCAGGGAAGCTTTATGGCTCCCTTGTTCCTGCGCAAGTAATAAAAGGGAGCCATCATTCCGTTTCGCACCTATATTTGTCATGAAGTGGCACTGAATGTAATCCTCCTAACCCTACCATTTTTTATTTCTACTGAACCTTCCATCCGTCCTCCATGTTTAATATTTTATGCTTGCCTACCCAAAATTTGCAAAAAGAACGTCTTTTCAATGATTTTCTATTGTATCGATATTTTCGCTGTAATACATATGTTTATTTTTAACCTTTTTGTGCCTTATATAGTTTGTTGAAACGCTTAGGTCGGTTTACAAGGAACTACAAGCAGACCGTAAAACGGGCTGCTGACAACAAAAGAGCCGTATGCTCCAGCAGCCGCCGGGGAGGGCAAGGGAATTTGCGGCAGGGAAAGCCACAAATGACAGGCTGCTTTCAACAGCGGACAGGGCGTATATGAAACCCTCGTCTGCCTCCCGACCTTCGGATCAAGTTCGAGGTGTAGACAAAGCTCCTTTTTTATAAAAAATGGGCCGTTCAAACCCGCATAACTACGTTGCCGATTTTTGCGTTTTAGGAATTTGTCAAAAGGCCCAAGTTGGCCCGAAGTAAGCAAAGTGGCGGCTTTGATTTTTGATTTCAAAAACGCCGCTTCGCGTCTACTATCTTTTATAGCGCATAGCTGCAGAGCCACCGAAACAACGGCTTTTTGTGATTTTAAGTAATAAAGAGCAAAAGACTGAAAGCGTCGTCCCTGCCTTTTATTGTTCTTTGACCCATGTAGCAATATCGGTAATCACTTGCGGGGCAACATGGTTGGGAACGTTATAAACTGAACTATCCGGCGCATCATTTGCAGAAACCTGATCGGGCATGAACAGATGACTAAGACCCTCATAGAGGTGGAAAGTAACATTATCGCGTCCTTTCAGCGTAGTTTGCCATAGTTCATAGTCTTTGTCGGGATAGACATGGAAATCGGCGCTGCCTTGGAGAATGAGCATGGGGACATCCAAATTTTTCACAATAGCGGTGCTGTCGATCCCATTAAGGCTTTTCCAATAGCTTGCGGCCATACCCATTATATAATTGTTATCACCATCGCCTAGGTTTTCCGTTTTTTCAATTTCAGCTTCAATTTGCGCCAGTTGGTCTTTTTTCTGCTGGTCAGTAAGTGAGGCTTCTGCTTCAAGGGCGGATTTGTTTTGGTCAATAATAATGTCTTGGAGCGTACGCAAGGTCCCGGCCATTGAAATGAATCCTTTGATTTGAGGATTGTCCGTGGTTATTTTCGGGGCCAGCATTCCCCCAAGGCTATGGCCCAGCAAGTAAATACGATTTGAATCTATTAGATCATTATTAGCGAGCGATTTTACAGCCGCCGCCGCGTCATCCAAAACTTCATATTTGATTGTATCCGCCCCATCGGTTGGATATTGATACGTACGTTTATTGTATCTCAGTGTCGCAACTCCTTGTTCGGCAAGGCCATGGGCGATGTCCTCAAAGGGACGATTAGGCGCGGCGCCAATCGCCTCATTCATGTCCGAAGCGCCAGAGCCTTGCAGCATGATCACTACGGGTGGTTTCTCCGCGCCTTTGGGTAAAGTGAGCATACCGGACAACTTTTTTTCTCCAATCATGACCGGAGCTTCTTCCCATTTATCCGTAGACTGAGGCTCAAGCGGATCTTTTGGAGCGATACTCGTCCAAATACCGGCGGGCTGTCCGTTACTATCGTAACTAACAGTTACGTTTATATTAAAAAGGGTACCTGTAATGGACTGAACAATAACGTCAAAGCCATCCTGCTGCGTGTAAGTACTGCCAAGAGATTCTCCGGGAGCGCCAGCCACTTGTATAATCGCGTTCCATCCCTGAAGCAAGGCATCTTGCGTGATATTCTGCCGTAATTCTTCGCTAGAATCCTTATAGAAATTATCAAAGTTATTATCCGTAAACTGAGAAACGTAGTCGGAAGTGCGTTTTTCCAAGAAATCGATATCCTCTGTTTTGCTCCCTTCACATCCTGCTGCGTAAAAGAGCATCATAATAACAAGCAATGAGAACATAATTTTTCTTATTTTTTGTTTAATAAATGATCCACCCCTTCTTTTTGCTTCATTCAAGCAAAAGAAACCTTATTCGGCTATCCATTGCCTGATTGCTTCATACAATCGTTCCATTTCACCCTTAGATTTATCGTTGACAATCACATAGCCCGGAGCATCTCCTTCCAGCCGCAGTACAATATATTGATCAACCTTGTTGTAAACGTAGAGCATACATTTCCCATATCCGTCAATTGAAAAATGTCCGTAACTTTTGTTTACGCCACTATATCCATTGGTACGGAAACCACCTGGAATGTGACTCATTATTGATACGGAAACTACCTGATTCTTCTCAAGCGTCATATCATACATGGCGGCGTCGATCATGATTTCGGAGCCGTTTATAGTGATTTGGTAATCTTTCGCACCGCCATAAAAAATGGTGCCGATAATAATGAAAAGGAAAGCGAGGATGCCGCAGCCAATGAGTTTGCCGACCGGTCTTCCAATGTTGATCGTCCAGCCCATGCTGGCAATCCGTTTGGATACGAATACTCTGGGATCGCCAGGATTATAGTAGCATCCCCATTTCCAGGTGCCTTCCTTTTCATAAACACTGTCGTTGCTTTCCGTTAATTCTCCGAAAAAGCTGTTTTCTACAGCGCGTATTTTTTTCTGTTGCCAATTGGCGATCATATTTAGAGCGATGACTAAAATGACCGCCGATACAATGGCAAGCAGACCGCTTTTTAGATATATGATAAAAACGTTAATTAGAATCCAGAATACCAGCATGGAAAAAGAGGAAAGCGTTGCCGTCAGAGTATTGACACGCTCCTCCGTTCTTGCGCATGCTTTATTAATCTCCGTGTTGTCGCTTAGCGCTGGCGCATGACGATTCCTCATTTGATAATACACGTAAATCAGACCCAGCTGGCATAACGGTCCAATAAGGCTAAACATAACTGGATAGAGCAATTTTGTTTTCGGAGATATTAGCAAAAAGACCGCAGGGATAAAACTCAGGAATAAAAACCACCAAGTCCAAAATGCCGAAACACAAGATTTCCCTTTTTCTTTTGCGACATTCAGATCTACCGTTACAACTTTTTTCCTTTGGTAAACCCAGGCGTTTTTCTTTTTTACCGACAAAAGTTTTTGCTGATAACGGTGGAGCATAATCCAGTTTGCAAAAAAGTTTACCA
>DNIT01000023.1:0-200 GCA_003489345.1 Pelotomaculum sp.
AACCGTTTCTACCCGATCCAGAACATTTTTGAAGTTGCCAAGACGGATTATATTGCAGGCGGTACTTTGGAAGCTTGCAGGCTGGTTATTTTCAGGTCAGGCCTCAAGCTGATGGCGGAAGACATGCAGATGCCGCGCCGGGTCATCAGCGAAAGGCTGGGTGTGCCGGTGCCGGCGGCAGGACCTGTTGAGAAGAAATT
>DNIT01000023.1:506-4734 GCA_003489345.1 Pelotomaculum sp.
TATCCCAAGGAATACTACAGGTGGGCTCCGGAATTTGTAACCGAAGATAGAATGTTTTAGGCATATAATACCAGAGTTTTGATCCAAAACTGTTTCACCGATACCCCTGTCCGGTTCCTAGCCCGGGCAGGGGTAGGTTTTTTTAAGCTTCAATGATATAATGTCTTTAACACATATTGTTGGGTTTGGGATGCCATCGGCAGCTTCTTAATGTCTTATGCGCATTTTGCACAAATAACATTGGGGGTAAACGGAATTATGGAAACAAAGTTGCTTAATCCCAACGATTTTGAAATGGACGCGTTTTATGATGAGTTTATGGGAATTATTGTAAACGGGCGAGGTCATCAAGGAATCGCTGATCTATTGGCCAAAAAGTTTCAGACGAGCATCCTGATCGAGGATGAATTTTTCCGTGTCCTGGCACGGTCTAATAGTAATGGAACTGCCTTTACCCACATTCAGAAAAGAGAAGGGAAAAAATATTTAAAGCCTCAGCGTGTTGATCCGAGGATTATTAATTATGTCCACCTGATCAAGAGTTCCGGACAGCCTATTGAATTACCGGAGCTGCCGGATTACGGGGTAGCCTATCCCAGACAAATATTCCCTTTCGTAATAAAAAACAAAATTAAAGGATATTTGCACATATTTACAAAAGATTTAGACTGGGAACAAATGAAGTTGATCAAAGCTGCCCTGCACAGCCTGGTCTTTTTGGTGATTCTGCGGTATGCGCAGGTGGAACTGAAAGACGAAATGAGGAGAACATTGATCCTCGGCCTGATTAAAGATCAAGGCAAAGGCAAGGACGATATCATTCAATGGGAAAAAGGGATCCTCGGCCTGGATCTGTCCAGAGAGATGGTTTTGGCTGTCATCCAAATCAAAAATGCACCGGGGCAGCAGCAGATAGAAGATGTTTTGTTTAGTATTATCAGCGACCTGGATCTGAGTGCCAATGTAATTGCCGTGAACGATGAGCAAGCAGTGCTGTTGGTGCAATCAACAGATGGAAAAAAGCTGAAATCAGCAGTAGTAACCGAGTACCTTCAAGGTATATTTGAAGCGCTAAAAGTAACCTTCCCAGCATGTAAGGTGAAAATAGGTGTAGGCCGTGAGTGTTTTTATCCGCGGGACTACAGGGTGGCCTTTGCCGAGGCCTGCAAGGTTATCTCATTAACGGGCCCCCAACCGGGTGCTGAGGAAGGTGTGTTTTACTATCATTCCCTGCGGTTGATGGGAATTCTGCCGCAGCCGGGCCACGATCAAACGCTGTCGGAGTTTGTACAGCGCATCATTGGAAAACTGTACGAATATGGTGTTGACCATCATGCAAACCTGATTGAAACCCTGGCGTGTTATTTGGAAGAGGATTGCTGTATTCAAAGCGCGGCCAGGGAGCTGTTCATCCATCCAAGCACCCTTAGATACCGGCTGGAAAAAGCTGAAAAAATAACCGGCCTTGATTTGAAGGACAAGGATACAAAGCTTGAAATCCAGTTGGCCATTAAGTTGTACAGGTATTATGGGGAGACCCTGTTCAAGAAATAAATTTCTCGTTGAATGAACAACTGTAAATAAGGTCCGGCTGCCGTGCTATTGGGCAGCCGGACTTTCGTATATAGTGGAGAAAAACCAAGCCTATTTTCGGTTCGGATTCCATGAAAATGTGAATAGATAGGATTCTTTCAGTATAAAGTGAAGTAAAACCAGGCTTATTTCCTGCTGAGATTCCATGAAAATGTGAATAGAATATAGTTTATCAGCTATTTATAATACAATTAAATACGGTAAAGAGCTAATGATAGAATAATATGGGGGATATGCTAAATATCCCCCGCTTTTTTGTTGGCTTTGCTGCAATATCATAATTTACCATGGTAGAATGCACTACTGTATGAAGTGAAGTAAAAACAGGCTGATTTACTGCTAATATTCCTTGGAAACGTGAATAGTTAATAATTCTATATCCATTTATAATGTAATTGATTATGGGATGCACTTAATATATGGGGGATCGCAAAAAAGCCCCCATATTTTCGGGAAAGCTAATTACAATTTTCACAAATTACTATAGTCTATAATAGAATGCGCAATAGTAGTATTGAGATTATTGGATCTCAGAAATCTTTTCATTAATCCCGGAGGGATAAAAAATGAAAGATTCAAGAAATATTACTTTAAGTCAACTGCTTGATCAGGCAGCAGCAGCCTATCCGAATAATGATGCGCTTGTTTATCCCGAACGTAGTATGAGATACACCTACAAGGAATTTCGGGAAGCTTGCAATCAAGTTGCCAAAGGTTTGTTGAAGCTTGGAATAAAAAAAGGGGATCATATCGCTGTTTGGGCTACCAACCTTCCTGAATGGGCTATTGCACAGTTTGGCATCGCAAGGATTGGAGCGGTCCTTGTAACAGTGAATACCAGCTACAAGACAAGCGAACTGGAATACCTTTTGAAACAGTCGGATGCAACAACCTTGATTATGCTCGACAGCACGAAAAACATAGATTATCCAAGCATCATATATGAACTTTGCCCGGAGCTGTATAACGGTAAACCTGGAGAACTTGTGTCAAAGAAACTGACTTTCTTGAAGAATGTGATTGTGATTGGTGATAAACAATACCCCGGCATGTTTACCTGGAATGAAGTAATCAAAATGGGTGAAGATGTTTCAAATGAAGAATTGGCTGCTCTTGTAACTCAAATGGAGCCGGACGATGTAAATATGATGATCTACACCTCCGGTACTACCGGGTTTCCGAAAGGTGTCATGCTGACACACAATAACGTTATTTTGAATTCAAAAGGTATGGCAGAGTGTATGAACCTTAGAGTTGCGGACCGGGTTTGTATACCAGTTCCTTTTTTCCACTGCTTCGGTGCTGTGGCAGGGACCATATGCAGTGTAGCAGCAGGGGCTGCGATGGTGCTCCCATCTGAAAGATTTGATCCCGTAAAAGTCCTGAAAAGCATTGAAAAAGAGCGCTGTACGGTTTTGCATGGGGTTCCAACCATATTTATTATGTTGCTGGAGCAAATGGAGAAGGAGAAGTTTGATACATCTTCCCTGCGAACCGGAATTGTTGCAGGTGCCTCATGTGAGCTAAAAGTCTTAAAAAAAATAGAAAGCGTTTTAAACATGCGGGAGGTTGTAAATGCCTACGGGCAGACCGAAGCTTCGCCATGTATAACCCAAACCAGGATTGACGATCCGCCTGAATTGAGGCTCTCGACCGTGGGAAGGCCGCTGCCCGGTGTTGAGGTGAAAATTGTCGACCCCGCAACAGAACAAGAAGCAGCTCCGGGTGTGCAGGGTGAAATTCGTGCCCGCGGCTACAATGTGATGAAGGGTTACTATAAAATGCCGGCAGCTACCGCCGAAGCCATAGATGAGGATGGATGGCTGCACACAGGAGACCTGGGCATTATGGATTATGGGGGTTTTTTGAAGATTACCTGCAGGTTAAAAGATATGATTATTCGCTGCGGTGAAAATATATACCCCAGAGAGATAGAGAATTACCTGTGCACCCACCCTTTGGTTAAAGAAGCCCAGGTGTTGGGAGTACCCAGCCCTAAATATGGAGAAGACGTGGTGGCCTTTGTCCAGCTGAAAGAGGGAGCGGTGCTTACACAGGAAGAACTGCAAGATTTCTGCAAGGGCAAAATTGCCGGCATTAAAATTCCAAGTCACATAGAATTTGTTGACAGTTATCCTTATACGGCCAGCGGTAAAGTTCAAAAGTTTAAACTTCGCCGGTTAGGGATCAAGAGTTTGGGGTTGGAAGATGTAACCATGACTGAAACGGTATGTAATTAGCCTGATATTTAGTTAATCAAAGTTAAACCTTCATCTTTATTTAGTTTTATTAAAAGTGAATAGGGTGCGAATTTAAATTGGTTGTGGTTTTAGTTAACATCAATAAATCTTTTTTTATCGGAGGTGATTTATAAGGTTACGCTTAAAAAATTAATGATGAAAATTTCCATAAAGATCCACAATGAACGCTTTTTAATTGAAAGGAGGAACACCATGAGCATGAAGGACGAGTTGGTGAAAATTGTTGGAAAGGAGAGCGTTCGTGACGCAGGTGATGCACTTCTCCAGTATGCCGCAGATTTCAAAAAAAAAAAAAAAAAAAAAAAAAAAATAATTTTTTTTTTATTAATTATAATTTATAAAAAAAATTTTTTTAAATTTTTTTAAAAAAAAAA
>DNIT01000023.1:4852-4991 GCA_003489345.1 Pelotomaculum sp.
TCAGCGGTGGTGAAATGGGCCAACGGGAACAACGTTCCGGTGGTGCCGGTCAGTTCCAAGGTGCATTTCCATGGCAGTACGATCCCCAAGCAGGGCGGAATCGTCATGGACCTTGGCAAAATGAACAGGATTATTGAAA
>DNIT01000023.1:5109-6098 GCA_003489345.1 Pelotomaculum sp.
GATTATTGAAATTGATGTCTTTGACCGCCGGATTCGCATTGAACCTGGCGTAACCTGGGGTCAACTGGTACCGGAATTGGATAAGCAGGGGGTGCGGATGGTGATGCCGCTTTGTCCCCACAAGGATCGTTCAGTCCTTACCGATTATCTCGAAAGGGAAGTGCCCACCAATACAGTTTATGAATATAACGAACCCTTGCAGGGTTTTGAGGTTGTCTGGCCCAACGGGGATATTTTCAGAGGTGGTTCAGCCAGCGTACACGGGTTCCCCCAGTCCAAATCCCACGGGAGCAACCCCTCAGGCCCGGGCCTTGACTTCTACCGTTTGGTCCAGGGCGCACAGGGCACCATGGGCGCGTTAACCTGGTCAAACCTTAAAATCGAGCACAAGCCGCAGATAGACAAGGTCCTTTTTGCG
Source organism: Pelotomaculum sp. (assembly GCA_003489345.1). Classification (GTDB taxonomy): domain Bacteria; phylum Bacillota; class Desulfotomaculia; order Desulfotomaculales; family Pelotomaculaceae; genus Pelotomaculum_C. The sequence goes on from DNIT01000023.1 coordinate 5,528, forward strand.
CCTATCACTGATTTAGCCCGCGGCCAGGAATTCCTTTATAGAATTCTGCCGAGAAGGATTGGCGAGGAAGTCCTGTTGCTCAATAATGTGGATCTGGCTACGATTCTTGCCGACAAATGGCCCGATGATTTTGCAGCACTGCGGAAAACCCTGCCGCCCTGGACCCTGGTAGTGGTCATTTGCGGCCTTGTGCGCCGCCCCGAAGAGAAAATAGCCTATGAAGAGAAATTCCTTAATCAGGTAATGAAGAATGAATTTAAGGATATTGATCTTACCGATAACCTGCCCGGTTTCCCCGGGATCGGGAAAAAGCTTCTACCTTTGTTGAGAAACCCCTGGCCCAAGGAAGTATATTGGAAGAACCAGTGGAAAGGCGCCTCCCAAAGCCTCTTCTTCATCTGCAAGCCGAAAGCCACCCCGGCTTATGTTAATACGGTCCAGGCTGTGGCAGTTCAGTACGGCTACAAACCTGAGGATATTGGTATGTACGTGCAGCCCATTGAGCACAACAGGGCCTGCCAGATGGAGTTCACCTTCTTCTATAATTCCGCAGACGCAAATAAAAAAGCAC
>DNIT01000023.1:6198-6412 GCA_003489345.1 Pelotomaculum sp.
ATAATTCCGCAGACGCAAATGAAAAAGCAAACATTGCCAACCTGTACAAGGAAGCCGCAGCAGCGCTTATCAGCGAAGGGGCTTATTTCACCAGGCCCTATGGCGTGCTGGCGCCAATGATGTACGAGCGGGCAGGCTCCTATACGTCATTATTGAAACGGGTTAAGAAGATCTTTGACCCCAACAACATCATGAATCCCGGAAACTTGTGTTT
>DNIT01000207.1 GCA_003489345.1 Pelotomaculum sp.
GAAAGGACGCAGAAAGCCCATGCGTTCTTCACGGTCGAAAAGAGAGCAGGATAAAGGCGGGTGGTCGCAAGCGACCTCCCGCCGGCCACTTCGCCCAGCAGTGCTGGGCGTTTTTGCACTTTCCCATGAGGTGGTCGGATTCGAGCTTTGGCGCGGTCAAGGTGGTCGGAATTTACGATAACGCAGGAAAGCAAAGGGATTTACACGGTCACCTCATAGGTGGACGCACACGAAATGGAGGCTTTACCATGAAAAACAATAAGGAACGGACAGCGGTCTGGCTCTATCCTGAAACCATGGATCGGTTGGACGGCTGGCTGAATAAGGACAACTGCAAAAGCCGCAGCGAATTTATAGAAAAAGCGCTCTGCTTTTATATGGGCTACCTTGGCACCGAGGATACCTCCTCCTATCTTTCCAAGGCTCTGCTCTCATCCATTCAAGGCACTCTTCAGAAAACGGAAAATCGTGTAGCCAGCAATCTGTTTCGGCTTTCTGTGGAAATCAGTATGATGATGCATCTGCTGGCAACTACGCTGGAGATTACCGATGAAGAACTGCATCGGCTTCGCGGGCGCTGCGTTGCCGAGGTCAAAAAGACCAAGGGTAAAATTCGTCTGGACGATGCGGTGGAGTTTCAGAGCAGCCCTGAGATTGAAGAATAATGGCTCGTATTATTCTTAAGTGTCCCTACCTCAAAGGTGGGGAAAAGACTGCCGCCCATCTGAACAACCTCGTCAAATATATCGCTACTCGTGACGGTGTAGAAAAAATGGAAAGAGGGCATAAGCTCTGGCACTCCACAAAAAAACAAAAGGATTTGATTGCACAGATCCTCCGGGAGTTTCCCGATGCCAAGGATTTATTTGAATATGAGGACTACTGCGAAAACCCCAACCGGGGAAACGCCTCTGAATTCATCACCATTGCGTTGGAACAGCATCTTGATAAAATCGGTGACCGAGAAAAGTATCTGGGCTACATCGCAAACCGTCCCCGTGTTGAAAAGATTGACAGCCATGGTCTGTTCACGGCCGGGGACGAGCCGCTGGTCTTAACACAAATCGCTGATGAAGTAGCCGGGCACACCGGAAATGTGTGGGCTCCGATTATTTCCCTCCGCCGTGAGGATGCCGCACAGATGGGATATGAAAATGCACTTGCATGGAAGGCTCTGCTTTCCGAAAAAGCTGTGGAGATTGCTGACAACTTAAAAATTCATCCCGACCATCTGAAATGGTACGCCGCCTTCCATAATGAATCCCACCATCCCCATGTCCATATGGTCTGCTACAGCACCGACCCAAGAGAAGGCTACCTTACGAAACAGGGTATCCGGAAAATGAAGTCCTCCCTGGCAAATGAAATCTTCCGGCAGGAACTTATCCCACTGTATGCGGAAAAGACTCAGCGGCGGGATGAGATGAAGGAACAAGCAGCCGAATCCATGCGGGAGCTGATCCGGCAGATGAAAAGCGGAACTTTAGTGAGTGACCGCATGGAGCAGCTCATTACCCATCTGTCAGAGAGACTGCAAACTATCGCTGGCAAAAAGCAATATGGCTACCTCAAGGCAGACCTTAAAAATATGGTGGACGAAATCGTGGATGAGCTTGGAAAGGACAGCCGCATCGCAGAAGCCTACCGCCTGTGGTGGGAAACCAGAGGCAGAATCGAATCCATCTATACGGAAACACTCTCTGACCCGCCGCCCCTTTCCCGGTGTAAGGATTTCAAGGTCATTCGCAACATGGCCATTCAGGAAGTCCTTCAAATTAGCAGCGGCACTATGACCTTTGAGGAACCGGCATCCGTGGAAACAGCCCTGCCGGAGCCGGAGGATAATCTGGAGATGTCCTCCCCTGATATGGCGGATGCAGAAGATCAGGAGCCGATAGATGATTCCGAAGGGCGGCCCTCCGGTGATGAAACCTCTGCCGGTAAGGAATCCTCCGATTCATGGTGGACGGATGGCTACAAACGGGCAAAGCAATATTTATACGGTGATGAGGATACCGGAATCCCGCAGGACTTTGGAAAAGCCCGTGAACTCTTCCTCACGGAAACGGAGGCAGATAATCCTCTCGCCCTGTGTGACCTTGGCCGTATGAGTGCGGATGGTCTTGGCTGCGAAGCGGATGCCGATGAAGCACACCGCTGGTACGAAAAGGCCCTTGCTGTTTTCCATGCGGCCGAGGAAGAAAAACCATGGAAGTACACCGAATACCGTATCGGCAAAATGTATGCCACAGGGCTTGGCACGGAGCAAGATTATTTACAGGCGGCAGACTGGCTCACCCTGTCCGCAGATGAGAATTATAAGTACGCACAGTATTCCCTTGGCGGTCTGTACTACCATGGCAAGGGTGTGGATCAGGATCATGAAACCGCATTTGCCCTTTATACCCGCTCTGCAGACCAGGGCTTTCCTTATGCCAGCTTTGAGCTTGGAAAAATGCTGCGGGACGGAATCGGCTGTGTAAAAAATCAGCAGGACTCTGACCGCCGTTTCAAGGAAGCCTTTCTCGGTTTTGTATCCATGGAGGAAAAAGGCCATGACGATAAGCTCCAGTACCGTTTGGGCTGGATGCTTCTGAATGGCATAGGTACAGGCAAGGATGAAGCCAAGGCAAAGGAATACTTTGAAAAGGCCGCATCTGTGGGAAATCCTTTTGCCTGCTACCAGCTTGCCAAGCTCATCCTCTCTAATGAAAATGCGCCGCAGCAAGAGGTGGAGAAAGCCCTCGGCTATCTCAGGAAGGCGGTGGAGGCTGAAAATCCCTATGCCGCATATCTTCTCGGCAAGCTCTATGAAAAGGGACAGCACGTTCCGCAGAATTTTGCAGAGGCGATACAGCTCTATACCCTGTCGGCAGAACAGGACAATGACTTCGCCGCATACCGGCTCGGCAAGCTGTACCTTGGCGGTGAGGGGGTGCTGAAGGATGTGGAGTCAGCCATCCGCTGGTTGACCTTTGCCGCAGACAGGAAGAACCAATTTGCTGAATATGCTCTTGGCGTCCTCTACTTCAAGGGGGAGGCTATTCCGAAGGATATCCACAAAGCTCTGGAATACCTAAAACGGTCTGCCGATCAGGGGAATCAGTTTGCACAGTACCGGCTGGGCAAGACTTATCTCATAGGCGAGGATATGCCAAAGGATATTCAGACTGCCCTGCAATTTCTGACGGATGCCGCTGAGCAGGGAAATCAGTATGCACAGTACACCCTCGGCAAGTTGTATCTGATGGGAAAAGATGTCCCAAGAAACAAGGAAACTGCCGTCCGCTGGTTTACCCTCTCGGCAACCCAGGGCAACATTTACGCTCAGTTTTTCATCAACCATATGGACGATTTCAACGACCCCTCCGTCCTGCTGGCGGGAACACGGCTCCTGCATCACATGAGCCGTGTTTTTGCAGACAATGCTCCGCCACAAGGACCGTCTATCCCGCAGATTGACCGAAAACGGCGGCTCAAGCTCAGTGAGAAAAAGCGGGCAGCAGGTCACGCCAGAGGTGACCATGAGCAGACCATGTCGCTATAACGATTGGAGGATATCATGAAAAGGCAGAAACAAAAAATCAATCGGCAGCCAATCCAAAATAGAATGAACCAGAATCAGCACCGGACAAAAAAACGCCCGGTGCTTTTTTATCGAATCGGCTGCCGCCACAAATAGGAGGTGTTCCCATGGGTGCATATATTCACTTTACGGATGACCAAAA
>DNIT01000007.1:0-693 GCA_003489345.1 Pelotomaculum sp.
TGCCGCACAGGATGCACTTGTTCAAATCCCGGGTGATATACGGGTTTGAGTCGTCAACGGGGTAGCTGTGCCTCTCACCCTTAAAGCTTGATTGACCGACGCCGTAGCGGTACGCGTAGTCCTGCAGCCGGCAGTCTCCGTTTTTGTCACACGTCAGACAGTCGGTAGGATGGTTGGCCAGGATCAGTTCCAGAATCGTCTTGCGCGCTTCCACCACGTCGGGGGACTCCGTCTCGATCACCATGCCGCTGGTTACTTCCGTAACGCAGGAAGCCATCAACGACCGCGCTCCTTTAACATTAACAACACATATACGGCAACCGCCATAACCGGGGATTTCCGGATCGTGGCAGAAGGTGGGAATAAAGAAACCGGCTTCCCTGGCTGCGTCCAGTACCCTCGTCCCGGCCGGGACAGTCACTTGTTTACCATTGATGGTAAGGGTTACATTAACCAATTATCACACTCCCCCTTACGCTTTGTATATGGCGTCAAATTTACATTTGGTAACGCAGGCGCCGCACTTGATACAGACGGCCGGATCAATTGCGTGGGGCTGTTTCTTCTCGCCTGTTATGGCGGAGGTCGGACAGGCTCTTAAGCAGGCGCCGCAGCCTGTACATTTCTCTGCATTGACCGTATAAACCAGGAGGGCTGTACAGACTCCGGCCGGACAGCGTTTATCGACGATGT
>DNIT01000007.1:744-974 GCA_003489345.1 Pelotomaculum sp.
GGACAGCGTTTATCGACGATGTGGGACACATATTCCTCACGGAAGTATCTCAGGGTGCTTATAATGGGGTTCGCGCAGGTTTGTCCAAGCCCGCATAATGCTGATTTTGTAATCACAGCGGACAGCCGGTCCAGGGTATCGAGGTCCTCCAGTTCACCTTGACCGTCGCAGATCCTATGCAGGATCTCAAGCATCCTTTTGGTCCCCTCGCGGCAGGGGGTGCATTTGCC
>DNIT01000007.1:1049-24506 GCA_003489345.1 Pelotomaculum sp.
CAGGGGGTGCATTTGCCGCAGGACTCGTTCTGGGTAAAGTTCAAGAAGAACTTGGCCACGTCAACCATACAGGTGGTTTCGTCCATGACCACCAGGCCGCCGGAACCCATCATGGAACCTGCTTCCGTCAGCGATTCATAGTCAATCTTGAGGTCCAGTTTTGATGTGGGCAGGCAACCGCCGGAAGGCCCGCCGCTCTGCACGGCCTTGAACGTCCCGCCGTCCTGGATGCCGCCGGCAATGTTAAAGATGACTTCCCTTAAGGTAATGCCCATGGGAACTTCGCACAAACCGGTGTTGTTGACTTTGCCGGTCAGGCAAAAGACTTTGCTCCCCTTGCTCTTCTCGGTACCCATGGCCGCGTACCAGTCGGCGCCGTTCCTTAAAATGAAGGGTACGTTGGCGTAAGATTCCACGTTGTTCAGACAGGTCGGCTTCTCCCACAACCCCGAATTGGCGGGGAAAGGCGGGCGCACACGCGGCATCCCGCGCTTGCCCTCGATGGAATTCAAAAGGGCGGTTTCTTCGCCGCAGACGAAGGCGCCGGCGCCGGCCTTGATTCTAATATGGAAGTTAAAGCCGGAATCCAGGATGTTTTCACCCAGTATGCCCAGCTCTTCAGCCTGCGCGATGGCCAGGTTGAGCCGGCGGATGGCCAGCGGATATTCGGCCCGGCAGTAGATACACCCCTCATCGGCGCCGATGGCGTAACCGGCGATCATCATCCCTTCCAGGATGGCGTGCGGATCTCCCTCCAGCACGCTGCGGTCCATAAAGGCACCCGGGTCGCCCTCGTCGGCGTTGCAAACCGCGTATTTTTTGTCCCCTTGCGCGTTATACACAAACTGCCATTTCATGCCGGTGGAGAACCCGCCGCCGCCGCGGCCTCTTAAACCGGATTTCTTAACTTCGTCTATGACCTCCTGACGTCCCATGCCGAGAGCTTTTTCGAGGCCCTCGTAACCGCCGGTGGCAAGGTATTCACCGATGCTTTCAGGGTTTGTCCGGCCCAGGCGGGAGGTAACCGAGCGGACCTGCTTTTCGTAATAAGAAGCTTTTTCCATAATGTCAATGCCTTCGTACGGAGCGGCCTCGCCGGGAATCTGGATGGCCGCCCACTCATACACCGGCGTCTTGTTTTCGATGTGGCTCTCAAGCAACTGCGCTACTTTATCCGGGAAAATATCCCCGTATACAACGCTGGACGTGCCGGGCAAAGAAATTTCCACCATGGGCTCACGGTAGCACATACCGATACAACTGGTAAAACCAATGTCTAAGTCCAGGCCGCGTGCTTCAACTTCTTCTTTGATGGCCGCCATGACCTTATCGCCGCCGGCAGCGATACCGCAAGTCCCCATCCCTACAACAATGCGGGGACGGCTGAGCTTCTCTTTGTACTCTTCCTGAAACTTCGCGCGCAAATCGTTTAAATTATTCATTCTTTCTTCACCCCCTTATTCATAGGTGTCCAGGATGGCCCCAACAGCCTTGGGATCCAGACGGCCGTGCGTATTGTCGTTGACCATCATACAAGGCGACAGGCCGCAGGCACCGATACAGGCCACGGTCTCCAGGGTAAAACGAAGGTCTTCTGTTGTATCCCCGTGCGAAATTCCAAGGTGGTCCTCGACGGCCTGCAGTATTTTCGAGCCGCCCCGCACATGACAGGCAGTGCCGAGACAAATGCGGATGATATTGCGGCCGCGCGGTTTGAGGTGGAACTGGGCATAAAAAGTAACCACCCCGTATACTTTGCTAAACGGCATATCCATTTCCTTGGCGATTGTCTGCAGCACGTCCTTCGAAAGATAGCCGTATATATTTTGGGCTTCCTGCAGTACCGGGATGAGCCCCCCTTTGTAATCACGGTACTTGTCCAACAATTTCAGAAACGCTTCATCGTGGCTTAATACCACCTTTTCACCACAGGCGCAAGCTGACAATAGCTGTTCCTCCTTTCGGTTCGCTTTTAACTGGTTAATTTCTGAATCTTGACACCCCATACGATTTTTTCTTTTTTTGTCCCAAAGGAACGCAGGTTCCCTGCCGCTTCCACCCGGTCCCCTATCTTGATATTCTCACGCGGAGCCGCAAACATAAAGACTTTGATTTTTCCACTTTTATCATTGAGTAGAAAATTTGGACGGTTTAACCATTTTAACGCAGTCGCTTCCACAGTGCCTTGCAGGCGTACCGGAGTCCCGGCGTCTAACTTGGCTAAATCCCCGATCGCATATAGTCTAAAATCCCGCATATCCACCCGGTCTGACTGACGCATGTTCATTTGATTAAGAATTAATGGAATAGCCGCCAACAAACCGAGCATCGGCAGCGCTGTGCGGAGGAAGGCTGGATCAGGGTTAACCGCATACGAAAATATTACCAGAACCGTAGCCAAACCCAAGCTGATACAGGCCGGTACGGACATCCGCATTGAGAATACTCCTTTCCGAGTAAGAAATGTCTGTTATTTTACCACACCAAAGATGATAACCTGGAAAGCCGTTTCAAAATGCAGGGATGTTGCCGCCATGCAGTTTTAAAACCGCCCTTCTGTCAAACATTGAAGCCGTCTTACTCCGGTTGCAGGCGCCGGATATAAGCGCCTGCAACCATAATACCTATTTCATTAAATCCTCCGGGAATTCACCACGGAAGCAGAAATAATAAACGAAACCGACGAAGACCATGCCACCCACAATGTTTCCCAGGGTAGCGGGAATGATGTTCCAAAGCCACACGTCCCCCCAGGTCAATCCGCCAAATTTGTGCAGGAGGGGACTCCAGTAGGTAATCGTTCCGTCAGCCGCTTTTGTTGATTTGTCAACGAGGCCGGGGAACAACTGGGTGATCCAGAGACCGGCAGGCAGGAAATACATGTTGGCCACACAGTGCTCAAAGCCGGTGGCAACGAAGGCCATGATCGGGAACCAGATGCCGAAGAATTTGCCGATGAACTCCTTGGCGGTAATACCCAGCATGATGGCTACGTTAACCAGGAAGTTACAACCAATAGCCGCCAGGAAACATGACCACAGGCCGATACTGCCGACCGACTTGTAGGCCAGCGTCTTACTCACTGCGATGGTCACCGCGTTAAGCCCGAAAGCATTCGGCTCGGCAGCGCCCAGTGCGCCCTGGGTAAAGGGACCCCATACCATAATATAGGCGTACGCCAGTGAACCGATTAAGTTGCCGATATAAACCCACAACCAGTTATTTAAAACCTTACCCCAGCCGATCTTACCCTGTAATACAGACAAAGGCCCTAACATCGCGTCGCCGGTAAAAAGCTCCATACCGGTGAGCACGATGGCAATCAGGCCGACCGGGAAGACTGCGCCCCCGATGAATTTTGCGAACCCTGCGCCTAGTAAAGGGGCGACTCCGGTTCCGGCAACCGTACACAGGGCGGCCCCGACCGCGATATAAGCGCCGGCCATGATACCGCGCAACAAAAGCTGTCCAACCGGTAATGATGACTTGTATCTGCCGACGTTACCCGCCAGGCAGACTGTAACTGCGGGAGGATTAGCCATAGATGAACCCCCTTATAATAATATTAGATTTAAAAAAACGAACTACTCTCCACCATTGACAGGCCCAACACAGCCTGCGCCGGTACTCTACCAACTCCCATTGAAACAACATTAAACTATTAGAGATAAGGACACGCAAACATACCGGACTTCACTTCACCTCCTCCCGGTAATCCATATAAAAGCCTCAACCACCACCTTTCTTAGCCATCAACTAAAACAGCGCTCTTTTAACTGAAAGACCCATAGTTGGATTTATACACCATGAATGCCTTGAATTGTAAGCCGAAAAACGCAAAAAAACTTCTTCAGGACTTTATAAAAGGGTGGAGACTATACGCAAAGGCATAAATAGAAAAGCCGGCAATTAATTGCACACGCAAAAAATTGCCAGCCTATCGTTGTTCGATTCAGCTGCTCTATTTTTTTAATATTTAAATAATTTTAAACTATGGTAGCATATTAATGTGCAAATGTCAAATCCACATGGGAATGGTGTCAGGTCAACCATACAACTCTACGGCTTTGACGATAAACCTTCTGCCCCAATTGCTTTTTTTGTTCATTATGGTTAAGATTATTCATTAATTAGGACATATTATTCTGTATTGGTTCGACCCTAAGAACGCTTCATTTCAATCACCCGATCTTCTGTCAGCACATAGTTTACGGGCATATCATGCGGACAGCGTTCCAGCCGGGTTAGCACCTGAAGCTCAAAAGAAAGACCAATGGATACGGCTTCAGGTTTGGTCAAAAGCAAAAAACGGTCATAAAATCCGCCGCCATAACCCAACCGGTTTCCTTCCAGGTCGAACGCCACGCCGGGGACTATCACCAGATCAATTAATGCCGGTCTGCAAAGTCGCAGGGAGCTCGCCTTAGGTTCCATGATCTGTAGCGGCCCGGGCGCAAGGTCTTCCGGATATTTCACCAAAAGGGACGGTATGATCCGCCGGTTGGATACGTCAGTTGCCGGGACAACAACTCTTTTACCGTCCGCCATAGCCTGACGGACCAACCCGTCGGTTTCGACCTCGTTACGAAAATGCAGATAGGTCATGATGACCGACGCATTCTGGTATTCTTCCATCTCCACCAGCCGTTTGATAATCTTTTTGCTTTTTTTCGCAACCTCGCCGGGGGGCAAAGCACGCCTGCGTTTCAGCAAATCTCCTCTAATTATGCTTTTTAGCACCCGCACTGCTCCTCGACATCATTATCCTATATACCATAACCTCTTTTTGAGCCGGCAGCGGTAATTGGGAAAGGGCTACAGTTGATAAACGTCGTCTTCGCTAAGGATACGGGTACCGCTTTGCTGGAGTACTTTAATGGCCTCGTCCACCTGTTCCACCCGGAAAACCACCAGGGCTGCGCTGGAGGCCTTTTGTACAAAGGCATACAGGTACTCGATATTGATTCCCGCCTTCTCCAGAGCCTCAAGCGCTACGGCCAAGCCGCCGGGCGTATCAGCTACTTCTACGGCGATAACATCGGTGGCGCTGACGGTAAATCCCGACTCCTTAAGCACTCCGTAAGCCTTTTCCGGCTCGTTCACGATTAACCTGAGGATGCCGAAATCGGTAGTATCAGCAATTGACAAAGCCCTAATATTGATGCCATTTTCCCCCAACACCCTGGTTACTTGGGCCAGGCGACCGAATTTGTTTTCCAGAAAGATGGATATTTGCCTGACTTTCATACCCTCTACCCCCTTTAAATAGTATTTTAGTATTCAACAGCCGGTTTGCAGTTCCCTGCCGGGTAGTGTCACCGACACAAAAAAACCCTCATATTACCTCCATTGGAATCCCGAACTCATCTTCAAGCCTGGCGTAAGGTGTTGCGGTCAGGTCACTGCCGGTCCGGTCAAAGGCCAAACCAGGGAGCAGGACTAAATCAGGCTTGACGGTAGTACTTGTGGACAGGTATTTTCTTAAACAATCACCCATATCGCCAACCGTAAGCAACCCTGCCGCCCGGATCGAGCCTCCAAAGAAATGGTTTTCCACCTCGAGCGTTTCGACATCGGCCCCTTCTCCCCAGAATCGCTCCAGACCCTGCCGCAATACCGGAGCGGCCAGTTGTGAGGTTAGCAGCAGAACGGCCCGGGCCCTGTGCCGCCGGGCCGCCCCGGCCATATCATCGATCAACCCCGGGTCGAGGTCATAGTGCATGACCAGCCCTGACCTTTCACCGCGGCCTTTGCGGATGCAAAAAGCAATGGGCGGCTCATCTCCCCTCTTTACAGCCACTTCAGGGTTCGCAGCCTTGCGGATCCTCTCAAAGGCCTGGACCCTGGAGTTGACACGGGAACCGTTAACCTCCGTGATCACATCCCCCGGCTTTAAGCCGGCCCTGGCAGCAGGGGAACCGGCAATCACCCCTGCCACTTCCGCCTCCAGGCTGCCAATAATAGGCGGTTCGGTGATAATGGGTATATTGATTATCCTACGCAGGCGGGAGATAAAACTTTCCAGTTCAATCCTGAGCGTCCGGCCAAATTGCAGTTCCGGCGGGGCGAGTCTGGAAAATCCCGGCTCGAAGACCCGAAGTGTCTCTGCTCCATGCCGGGAAAGATATCTGATGGTGTTTTCCAACTCATCCCAACCAGTTAAATGAGGCATCGCAACAACACTGCCGTGAAATGGAATCCCGTATTCCTGAAGCAATTTCACACTGTTGACCGCGGCTCCGGCCTGATTGTCCCCTAATAAGAAATTCCTGTTGCGCTCTCCCATACAATTCAGAGAAAGGTTGATCGTAATATTCTCCAGGCGCCCCAATAGATGCGCCATCTCCTCATCCAGGAGAATGCCGTTGGTGGTAAGGCGGATGGGCGTGCGGGGAAAAGCCGAGCGAAGCAAACGAAGGATTGCGGCTATCTCCGGGTGTGTAAAAGGTTCACCTTCAACAATCCGGGTAACCGACTCCCCGATAACAATCGGCCGCGCCGGGTCAATAAAAGGCAGCGCATTTTTAATGGAGGCAAGGGTTCTGGGCGGAATACGGTACACCCTGACCTCAGGCGGGTTAAAGCGGTGGGAGCAAAAAATACAGCGCGTGTTGCACATTGAGGTAAGAGGTAAAATATTTCCATCCACAACGCAGTCCCTGATGGAGTTTTCTGCCGAATTTATTTCACCCACAAGAAGACCCCTTGTAATATAAGTTATTAACAGACTTATGCACATTATCCACAGAATTAGTCATCCACAGAACCCCTGTTTTTAGGACATATGTCCCAAATTTTCTGCGTTTTTCGATCTGATTCTCTCAGGAAAATATTCTACCGGTCCTAATAAACATCTTTATAATGTTGAAAATCATCGTATTTTAGTAAATTCTTTTTCTAACCGGTAAGTATTTTCCCCTTAAAGTTACCCTCGTACCTTTCTTCTCCGAGTTTCAAGTCGGGCACAGCGTTAAGGGTAAGCGGCGCGGTGGCGCCTCTCAGCAATTTATAATAACCGGCGCAGGCAACCATGGCGGCGTTGTCCGTACATAGTACAGGAGGAGGTACCACCATGCGGTAATTACTGCCGGCGGCCCTTTCGGCGATGGCGAGCCGCAATCTGGAATTGGCGGACACCCCTCCGGCCAGGAGAATTGTGGAAACACCTGTATTTTGGGCCGCAGCAAAGGTTTTGTCTACCAGCACGTCGATCAAGGCTTCCTGAAAAGAGGCCGCCAGGTCGGCTTTGTTAATCTCTTCATTCCTCTGCGCTGCCCGCTGAAGCGTGTAAATAACAGCTGATTTGAGACCGCTAAAGCTGAAGTCCAAGCTGCCTTCCTCCAGATAGGCTCTGGGCAAGCTTATGGCTTTAGGGTTACCTTCCCGTGCCAGGCGGTCGATCAAAGGGCCACCCGGGTAACCAAGACCGATAACCCGGGCAACCTTGTCAAATGCTTCACCCGCGGCATCATCCCTGGTCCTGCCGATCACGCGGCAGTCACCGTGTTTGGCCATGTAAACCAGGTCGGTATGGCCGCCCGAAACGATCAGGCACAGCAGAGGGAAGTCGAGTCCCGGCTCACTTAAGAAATTGGCATAAATATGCCCTTCCAGGTGATTGACTCCCACCAGCGGTATATTCAGCCCGTAGGCTATGGCCTTGGCAGCGGAAACCCCTACCAGAAGAGCTCCGACCAAACCGGGTCCATATGTCACGGCCACGGCTCCCAGATCGTCAAGCGTGAGACCGGCGGCGGTAAGGGCCTCCCCCATGACCTGGTTGAGCAGTTCCAGATGCTTGCGTGAAGCCACTTCAGGAACAACCCCGCCAAATTTACGGTGCACATCTATCTGAGAGGAGATGATATTAGACAAGACCTCCGTACCGTCCGCCACAACCGATGCCGATGTTTCATCACAGGATGTCTCCAAAGCCAGGATAAAAACACTCATAATAAGTTGCACGCTCCAAACAAAAAGTGTTTCGCTTTCTCATATTTTCGCCTTTTATTTCCTGTATTATAACACAGGGATGCTCTTACAGCAGGCGGCTTTCCGGCATGACGACTAAATCTTTTATAGAAATTACAGTTTTGCGCCGTCCGTATTCCAGAAAATGAATAAAAAGGAGCCTGCGGTGAAAAATAACTTAAATATAGAAAGTAAAGGAGTGTTGTTTATGATCAACCCGGTGAACTTGTCGAACACCGACTGGGATACCTGGAAAAAGACTTTGGGACAGGCTGTGGAATTTGCTGAAGGGCTTGGGATTTCAAAACAAAAAATAAGCTCACTGGCCCAACAGGCGGGAGATTTGCTGGCCGAAAGCGTACATCCCGCAAACCCGGAGCAGAAAGTGATAAAAGAATTGTGGGACGTGGCAGAACCTGAAGAAAGAAAGCTCCTAGCAGCCCTTATGACCAGGCTTGTATCATAAGAAAACAGCTGAACCACCCATCTGTTGGGTGGTTCAGCTAACATATAGAGCAATTTATATTTTCAGCATAATAGAGGCCTTATTGCTAGCCACCAATTCTTCTCTGATATCCCCGCAGTGTTTGCAGACAATCGTGAGGATATCACAGAGCTCACTCTGGGATACATAAATATCAAAACCGCCCGGGTCTTCATTGCCGCAGTCGCACTGATACTTGATCATGCTATCACCTCCGCCTCCCAAGTGAAGATTCGACAGCAGGGGAGGCAATCCTTCAGGTAAATGAAGCCTGCTCTGAGGCCTTGCGGATTTCCTGGACGTTTGCGCTAATAAAGGACAAGCTTACCTATTGCATTTAATACTCCACGCGCTCTCTACCCGCAAAAAACTTAACCAGCGCCACGCCGGCGACAAAACCACCGATATGAGCCCAGAAAGCTACGCCCTGGACAGCCTGCGCAGACAAGCCGGCCGTACCGCTCATAAGCTGCAGGAAAAACCAGATCCCCAGGAAAATCACTGCAGGAATAGGTATAATTTGGATAAAGAAAATTATGAAAACCAGTGTCAGCACCCTGGCACGCGGATAAAGGATCAGGTAAGCTCCCAATATTCCCGCAATAGCGCCACTGGCGCCGATTAAAGGGGAATTGGAAACCGGGTCCACGAAAATATGAACAAGGGAGGCCAAGTAGCCGCTGACGAGATAAAACACCAGGTAATTAAAATGTCCCATGCGGTCCTCAACATTATCGCCAAAAATCCACAGGTAGAGCATGTTGCTAAGGACATGAAGCCACCCCCCGTGCAGGAACATGGTGGTCGTCAGCCGCACCAGCTGCTCTACGGTCAAACCCACTTCCACAAGCTGAGACGGGATTACGGCATGGGTCACGATGAAATAGTCCAGGTCTCGTCCAAGGGATAGTTCGAACCCAAACACAAGCAGGTTTATGATAATCAGAAGGACATTTACGATAGGAAAAGTGCTGGAAGGGATATTGTCTCTTAAGGGTATTATGGTAACCCCTCCTTCATATAGTTTTATTTCATACTATTCTGCTTTTTATTTAGAGTCCTCCTGTCTTTGCACGTTTTTTAACATTCCCCTGTCAGGGATGCCGCATACCAAAAGATCGCAGGGCGTAAGGCAAATAGGTCGTAGGGCGTAGAGCATAAAATTATTGTTCCATACGTCGTCAAGCGCATAGAAGTCTGTTTTTCTCATAGGGATCTTTTTTAAACTCTTAAAAATATCATGCATTCCACACGTCCAACGTCTCACTTCTTAAGTCCAAGTTTTACGCCTTACGCCCTATGGCCTACGCCCAAAAAATCCAGGCCCAATACGGTCATCAGGTCGGTGAAGACCTGGCCGGCCATTTTTTCATTAATGACAAGGCCAGCCCGTACATCCCAGGGGGTCGGCTCCCGGTTGACGATAACCAGGGTTTTTGCCAATTCCGGCAGCGAAGCAGCCGGATACACCTGCAGGCTGCTGCCTACTACTATCAGCAACTGGCAGCCTGAAAGGGCTTGGTAAGCCTTATAAAAGTCTTCTCCCATGGCGTCTTCAAACAGCACCACATCCGGCCGCAGCATACCGCCGCACTGGCTGCAGCGGGGAGGGTTGGTACCGGAGCGATACTGATCGAGCAGAGCGTCAAAGGGGTAGAGTTTGGAACAAGCCAGACAGCGGCAGGAGCGCATGTGTCCGTGCACCTCCCAAACTTCTTGCGAACCAGCCGCCCGGTGCAGCCCGTCGATATTCTGCGTGATCACCCCTGCCAGCAGTTTTTCTTGCTCCAGGCAGGCCAGCGCATAATGGGCGGCATTTGGTTTGGCGCCGACAAACGATTCCCAAACCCCCATGAAAAATTTGTAAAATTGAACCGGCTCCCGCCGGAGCGCCGACAGTGACGCCGCTTTCATCGGGTCTACCCTTTCCCAGAGGCCGGAACCACGGCTGCGGAAGTCAGGAATACCGCTTTCAGTGCTGACACCGGCGCCGGAAAAGGCAAAACTACGCTCGGACTTTTTCAAATACTCTGCCAGAGCCCTTATTTTTTCCTCGTAGGTCATTCTTTTTGCCTCGCTTTCCTCCCCCTAAAGCTATAAATGCCAGACCGTGCTTTGCTCCTTCCTGCCGGGTTCGGGGCTATAGGTTGCCTGGCGGGCTGGGGTGAGTGCCATTAATTAGTTGCAAATCTTATTTTTAGTAATATCATAAACACCTGACCGGACAAAAACAAGCCCCGGCAAGCTACTGGGAGTGATAATTCATAATTATTGAATTATTGGGCGTAATTCTGTAAAATGTACCGCTTTAGGCATTTCGCGAATTCCGCTGGTATATGATCCTGTACTCGAATCGTTATATTTTTTGACTTGTTGCCTCCGCAACAGCCTTCTTTCCAACTCGTGGCACACCTCTCTTCTGCCCCGGATTAAAACGCCGCTGCGGTCTATAATACCCGTTGGCCTTCTGATTCGGAAAAATTCAGTTTAATATTACGCACTGATTACATACTGCTGTTTACAGGGAGGATTTTGCGTATTATTAAAGAATGTATCAATTAATATACTATTTTAAAAAGGAGATAATGTTCATGAAACTTAACGATGAGCGAATTAGAAATATATTATTAATATCTGCATTTGACCAATCAGACGATAGCTGGATGACAGCAGAGCAAATTGAGGTGGAAGGGTTATGCTCATCTTTTGCAGAGCTTGAACAACATCTTATGGTTTTATGTAACCGAGAGTTGCTTGAAAGACAGGAAACAGATAAACATGCAATTCCTATGGACACAAAATCAAATTATTGTTACCGTGTTACTATCCAGGGACAACATTATGCATTAGCGATCGGTTAACTATGTTTCACCAGGGCCGTAAGCCTCCCGCATGTTGTGCTGAATGGGAAAAAGACTCAGGGGCACCCGGGTCACGTACCAGTGGGTGCTTTCGTGTTTTATTAGACTCTATACCAGTATTAATATGAAAACAACTGTCTTTTATGCATTTTTTGAGGGCTGGCTTCAATTTTCGCATGAGAAAGTTGATTACATATAAACAAGTTATTAATAAATTATAATTATTAATAAATTGTATTGATAATATGTATTAAATGGTTTCCACCAAAATGCTATAATGGACATACGACCAATATATTGTCATAGTTAAAACTTTCATATAAGGTATTCAGCACCAATCAGCAAAGCGTTTATGAGGTTAGAGATGATGCAAGTGAACATCAAGAGGAATTGAGCAGAGAAGAAAAAAGCCAACATACTATCAGAGCCTACCTTGAAAAGATTACTGCTCTCCTTGTTGGTTAGAAGACATATGGAGAGTATGATAGTTCAGCATTCACCACCTTAAAATACTAGCGAATATCAAAGCTGCTGTCTTAATATTATTGTTCCAGCAGGAATACACCCTAGACTTTCCACTATAAAATCTTACTTTGCTTTTTTTGAAGCTAAAGCTCTTATATCCAAGAACCCCGCCATTATATCGATACAAGGTGGTTAAGTAATGCTGACTTACCATTACCCAATGGTCTATATTGGGAACGTGGATTTAAAGTCGTCTCTTCGCTTTTCCAACAGGATTTCTTATAAAATATACGACCCCAGAGGTTCACTTGCCAATAGTTACCACAACAGTAGCCTTTATGATCTGGTAATTCAACAGGATATTGTGAATGGTGAACCGCAGGTTGACCTGGCAATCTGCGAAACTGTTACAGTACAGGCACCGCGTTTTACCCTTTCTCATGGTACTTGTAGTACCAAAAGCGGGAACCTATATGATATTAAGGTAGATAATCCAGAGCTAACACCTTTTCTTTCGGGAGTGGCAGCACCAAGCAGTAACCTGTTCCTTGTTCCGGCGGACCCTTTACTTCCTGGAGTACCGGCACCCCGCGGTTACGATGTTCCGGCGGAAGTTCCGGCGCTGATATTTGATAACCTGGATTATTGCGAACTGTTAATCCTGGTTACCGGAGCTTACCTGGTCATTAAAAAAGGCTGGAATATGCCGGATGATGCAAGCAAGAAAAAGATTGCCAGTCTGTATGAGGCGATGGCCCTGCTGACAGGCTACTGATTTAACAAAGTGATTCAATTTTAGGACTTTAGGATGGTGATAGTAATATGTATGCCTCTGAAGCAAAAGCGCACCTAAATATCCTTTTAGCTGATCCTGAAGTCCCGACCATGATGCTATGGGGCCCTCCAGGAGTCGGTAAGTCCAGCATTATTCAGCAAATAGCTACTGAAAGAGGTTGGGGATTCGTCGACCTGCGGCTATTGCTCCTGAACCCGATTGACCTGCGCGGCATTCCTTATCCTAATAAAGATACCCGGCAGGCTGACTGGCTTGCCCCTTCCTTCCTGCCCGATGTCGAGCGCGACGGTGAAGAAGGCATTATCCTTTTTGATGAGATCACCTCTGCTCCGCGGGCTGTGCAGGCTGCTGCTTATCAGTTGATCTTGGACCGGCGTATTGGTGAATACGTCCTGCCTGACGGATGGCGCCAGGTAGCGGCAGGCAACCGGGCTGAGGATAAAGGCGTTAGCAACCGGATGCCGGCGCCGCTGGCCAACAGGATGATCCACTTTGAGCTTACCTGCTCGTTGGAGGATTGGAAGTTTTGGGCGATCCCCAACGGGATTGACTACCGGGTGGTTAGCTTCTTAAACTTCAGGCCGGAACTCCTTTATATGTTTCCTAATCAGGCGGCAGAGATTAAGGCTTTCCCCAGCCCGCGCAGTTGGGAGTTCGTCCACAAGATTCTCCCCTCTTTTGCTCAGGTGGACAGGGCTTTCCCGGCTATCTGCGGGGCAGTCGGCGAAGGCGCTGCGACCGAATTCACCGCCTTTTGCCGGGTGTTGGAGCAGATGCCCGACCCGGAAGATATCCTGGAAGGCAGGATAACAGCAGTTCCGGATTCGCCCGATATGATGTACGCCTGCATCGGCGCCCTAATTAGCAGACTGACTATTAATAAGACGCCTGACCGCTTGAAGAACTACTTTACCTTTATCTCCGAGCTGATGGTCGAGTACCAGGTACTGGGGGTCAGTGACGCTGTGAAAGCCAATCTCCGGACCGACCTGGTTACCCTTCCTGCCTTTCGTGATTGGCTTGTCAAGCATACAGATGTTCTTGTGGGCGTAGATGATTAGTTTTTGGGAGGGACAAGCGTGCGAGATTCTCTCTATTGGATCGGCAAGGCCAGGACTCAGATGCTCCTGAAGTATCCCTTCTTCGGTACCCTGGCCCTCTACCTGGAACCAAAACTTGATCCGTCCACTCCGTCGATGAGGACGGAGGGTTTTACCCTCTCTTTCAACGATGAGTTTGTGCAGGACCTGGTCAATACCGGGGGTGTTAAACTATTAATGGGCTATCTGGTCCACGAAGTAATGCATGCAGCCCTCCAGCACATCTGGCGGCGGAGCACCCGGGACCCGAAGCTCTGGGATATGGCCTGCGATTATGTCGTGAATCAAATCGTCAAAGACCAGGGACTTCCTCTACCGCCCGACGCCCTATTAGACGAACGTTTTGAGGAAATGACAGCGGATGCCGTGTACAATATTCTAAAACAGGAAAACCCACCTAACAAAAATTCCGGCGGGGCGGGTGTGATCTCCTTCTCAGGACAAAATGATTCCGAGACGTATGACCAGCCCAACGGAAAAATCCTGGATGACCATTCCAAATGGGGTAAGAACAAATGCGGCCAGGATGAGTCTGACGACTCCAACAAGGATGCTTCGACCTGGAAGATGCGTACCGCCCAGATGGCCCAGCAAAAAGGTCACCTGCCCAATGGTCTGAAGCAGCTAATCGAAAAGCTCTTGTACCCCAAAGTGGACTGGAGGCAGGCTTTGGCTTCCTTTGTCCAGCCGACCCGGTCGGACTACACCTTCATACCGCCGGACCGGCGTTTCGACTACGTCTTCCTGCCGGAGTTTGGAAATGAAGGAATCGAAGAAGTCGTTGTGGCCATTGATACGTCCGGTTCGGTTTGGCGTTTCTACAAGGAGTTCATCTCCGAACTGGTCGGTATTGTCTACTCCTATCCAGAGTTCAAGGGCTATATCGCCCATTGTGACGCGGCTGTCCAACTCTTTGAGGAGCTTGACCCGGAAAATATCCCGATGCAGTTTAAGGGTGGCGGCGGGACAAACTTCCGCCCTCTGTTTCAGGAAGTCGAAAAACGCGGTATCGAACCGTCGTTTATGGTCTTCCTGACCGACGGAAATGCAACCTTCCCTAATGAGCCGCCTTCCTACCCCGTGCTATGGGTATTGACCGGAGAAAATCAGCCAATCCCTCCCTTCGGGGCTGTAGCATACATGAATTTAGAGTAAGCCTCCCTCTTTTCCGGCTTTAATGCAAATTAATATAAATTTTCAGCCGATAGCTAATGTTAAGATTGTAAAAATAGTTATGGAAGGACATGGATAATATGAAAAATTTGTTTCAGAAGATGCATGAACATATTTCATCAGGTCAAAGCGTTGTGCTGGTCAGCATAATTGCCAGTTCCGGCTCTACACCGAGAGGCGCAGGAGCAAGGATGCTTGTATGCGAAAATGGGGAATCCTTCGGCACGATAGGAGGCGGCGCCGTAGAACATGAATCCCAGCAGCTTGCTAAAGAAGTGCTTTCCAGCAAACAGTCCTACTCCCAAGGTTTTAATCTTTCGCCGAATCAAGTTGCCGACCTGGGGATGATTTGTGGCGGGGATGTTACAGTTTATTTTCAGTATTTTGAGGGTGGGGATGAAAAAAGCATCGCGCTTCTGAAACTAATCATCGAGCTTTTTCATTGGAACGTAAATTCCTGGATTATTATGGATATCACGGATGAGGTGGCATGGGGTTTAGCCGTATATATGCAAGACCAGGGCCTATTTGGTTCCGAAAGTATAACGACTACGGAGATTTTACCATTGTTGAGCAGTCAATGTGTTCTGGCTGTAAAAAACGACAGGAAATATTATATAGAACCTTTGGTACGGGCAGGCAAGGTTTGCATTTTTGGCGGTGGACATGTAGCGCAAGATCTGGTTCAAATATTAACCCATATCGGCTTCCGTTGCATGGTTATTGAAGACCGGCCGGAATTTGCGAATAATAGAATTTTCCCGCAGGCAGAAACCTATCTGGGGGACTTTAACAATATCGGTGCCAGCGTGCAAATCGAACCGAACGATTATGTCATAATAATGACCAGAGGACATCAGTATGATTATACGGTGCTGGTACAGGCTTTACGTACGGATGCCCTCTATATAGGCATGATCGGCAGCAAAACAAAATTATCTGCTATATTTAGAAAACTGGTTGATGAGGATGGGTTCACACAAGACGATATCCAAAAGATTTATTCACCGATTGGTTTGGACATTAAAGCGGAAACTCCGGCGGAAATCGCCATCAGTATTGCTGGCCAATTGATAGAAGTTCGCGCCAGCAATAGGCAAATCAGAACCTTGTAACCAAGGGCAGCATGATATAGGCATCAAAAAAAGTACACAGTGTTCAGTGTAAACCAAGTGCATCCTCTTATACCCCAGATGGGTCATAGGGGCCGTTGAAAGCTTCAGGTCTCTGGAAAAGCAAAATGACGAGCAGAGTAAAGAATTAGACCAGTCTGTAATTATGAGATTACATGAAGCCAACCGGCTGTTAGCCCAGATATGTGCCGATATTGGCAAAACGTACGGTTATCTTGTTCTGTTATTTATACCTGAACTCAATAACTCCTATTCATACTTGGAATCAATAGCTCCTAGTAAAAGCCCTATATTATTTGTATAATTAGTTTAACAATATCAGGAGGCCTAATTATATGGATAAAATGATGTCATACTGCGGGTTGATGTGCAATGATTGCGACGCATACAAGGCTACAGTAAATAATGACGACATGTTAAGAAAGCAAACCGCTGAAAATTGGAGCAAGATATATGGCACGCGTATTGAAGCTGAAGAAATAAATTGTCTCGGGTGCAAGTCAGATGTTATTTTCTTTAATTGCGTAAAATGCGAAGTTAGAGGCTGTAATATGGTAAAAGACCTGAATAATTGCTCTGAATGTGAAGAATTTCCATGTAATATACTGGAGGAAATATTAGATGAGGCTTTTGCCATAAAAAAAATGCAGGATCTATTGGAGCAATGATCCGGACATGTGTCCCGCGCCTTGTTTACATGAGCCCCAGTTTTTATGCAACGCCAGCTAATACTCTAAAGCTATTAGTTATAAATGTAGGGAGGGGACTGGAACGGATGGAAGAGTTGTACCGGTTAGAAAGTGAACCTTTTGAAGTTATTTTAAAACCTTTTCGCGAATACTTGAAAAAAGCTTGGAAAACTGGATATTATTGTCCAATGGCGGATTTAGGTGACTTCAAAACTTCCGCCCAGTTAATTTTTGGGGAGTTGGTCATAACACCTAAGGATTTACATTACGATCAAAGCCTTAAAGTTTTACAAGCAAAGATTTATGTATATGATGAACAAGTCTGGGAGGTTCGTATTACTGACGGCCGGGAAATGAAATATGAATTCACCAACGGCACGGAAGGCTACAAGATATTAACCGAAGAAGAAATAGACAATCTTTTAAAATTATAAAAGCAGGTATAAAGAAGCCATCTCCTTAATTTTACAAGAGATGGCTTTTCTACTGTTACCGCCTTGTTTCCTGCTTTTATATGACTTACTTACCCCAAGTAACCTACATCACCATGGGCTGTAGTTTATTGTTCCCGTGAAAGGCTCACAGGTTCCTACCCTTACAAAAAATAATCCCCAATTTTTAAGAATTTGTTTTACTTCTGCAACTGGATCATCATTATTGTTATCCCTAGAGCACACAGGAGGAATAATGATATATGTTCCAGCTTTTTTATCAAAAGCTGTAAGTTTTTCCTTGGCATGCTCATCATTATAAGTTAAGCATGTTTCAATTTCAAATACCAAAGAACTATTGTTATCTATAGCAGTTACATCTGGTATATAACCGTTAAGTTCACGAAAAGACCCTTCCGGCCAATTAATATGATCAGCACGCACGCTGTATCCCCTTGAAACTAAATCATTAGCGATATATCTAACCATGTTGTCATGGCTTATTTGTGAATTAGCTGAGCGTTTTGTGTTATTTCTTTTCTCCAATCATTCTCCTGCTTTCCGGAAAAAATATTCATAATTATATATTTCTATAAAAAATAATTTTTCACTGTCTAACATCATTAAAAACCTATTTTTAGTAATTATTCCCGTGTTCATACCTTTCAATGGTTTGGCGAAGGACGTCAGGAATAGGCTTTATTGCTCCTATCTTCGGGTTATAGCTTACGTAGAGAATCTCTGCTGAAAACAATACACCCTCCTCTTCGTCCCTAGTAATAATAAACTCCATAACCAAGCTTGTATTTCCAATTTTTACTGTTCTACACCAGATATTTAGCCAATCATACATTGCTGCGGGTTTACTGTACTCCAAGGTTGCCTTTTTGATAACACGATCAATTATTTCACTCTGCTCAAGCTCAAATAGATCAATTTGAAGCACTTCACAAAAATACTCGCTTGCAGCAATATTAATATAATTGAGGTAGTTTGAGTTAAATACAATCTGTTGGGTATCAACTTCGGAATAACGAACTCTTAATCTATGTTTAAAACGATAGCCTTTCACCTTAATCCACCTTGCTTAAACTCAGCTGAAATATTAAAGCACATAGGAACTAATACGTTAAAATTTTAGTTAACTTTGACGCGGTTCTCTATTATCTAAGATCACGGAAGCGTTTTGCTTTCAGTTTGTATATGGGAAGTGTCCCCGGAGGTATTACTTCCACATCCATATTAATCATAAAAGCATTATGCAAGGCCTCAGCGACCTTCTTGCTGATATTATCCCACAGTTCTGCTTCTATATTTTTTTGTGGCTCTATTCGCACTTTTATCCTATCCATCCCGTTACTACCTTTGAACGCATGGTACTCATAATTATCAGAACAATCCTCAATTCCCCGTATTACATTTTCAATTCCCGCTACGGATACACAAACTCCCCTAACTTTTATGATATCGCCTACACGCCCTTTAAACCCCTTAAATTTGCTGAGCGTCCTCCCACACGGGCAGGCAGTATCTGTTTCTATGCCACGCACCATATCACCAGTTTCAAACCTGATGCAAGGATGCGTTTTTTGGACCAAATCGGTAATCACTAATTTTCCGGGAGCACCGGGTTCAACCGGTTCGTTTGTCTCAGGATCCAATACTTCAAAATATAATAGATCTTCGTTTAAATGTCCCGTTCCTTCTTCACACAGCCACGCTATACAATTTGTCTCCTGCGTTCCGCTATAATCATATATTTTACTTCCCCATGCCTTTTCCAAACGCAGACCGGTATTTGGAGCAGACATTGCGCCGGGTTCACCGGCAGTACATATCACTCTTACTCCCAGTTTCCGGGGATCAACACCATGTTCCTCGGCAACGCTTGCTAAATGTAAAAGATATGTCGGCGTTCCCATCAATACGGTTATTCCCAGCTTTTCAATCATTGTAAGACGTAACGAACTGTCCCATGTACCACCTGGAACTACTAAAGATCCGATCAAATGCTCACAAGAGTCGTAGGAGGAAGCAAGTCCCATAAAAGGCGTGAAACCGTAAGCAACGTGGACTATATCTTCCTTCCTTACGCCTGCTGCCCACGCGCTCCGCACATGGCCTTCGCAATAAGTCCCGAAGTAATCTTCCTCGGTAAAGGGTATCAGCACAGGTCTGCCGGTAGTCCCCGAAGTCATGCCAATACGAATGATTGGCCCGCGTCCGGGAACGCACATCATTCCATACGGGGGATTCTTCTCCTGGCTTTCGCGGATTTCTTCTTTCGTCAAACGGGGTATATACCTTATATCCTCCAAGGTTTTTAATCTCTCAGGATAAAAGCCGCTTTCTTGCCATTTTTCGTGATAAAAAGAACTTTTCGTCCAAAGATAATTGACTTGTTCAAGCAATCTATTATATTGAAGTCTTTTGATCTCGCTCGGCGGCATAGTTTCCGCCGGAGACCAATACTTGTAATCAACCTCTGTAGTTTGTCGAAGTCCCCTCATGAACATTTTTTCAGCACTCTCCTTCACTTAAGACTACCTCTGGCTAGAAATCACAAGTTGCTTCATTCAGGCTAAGTTAGTCTAACAGAGCTTCTTCAATATGAGCCAGGATTAATCCCGTGAAACCTATGATATAACTCATTAGGCGCTTCTCCAGTGATACCAATACTCTTCCGATTCAGTAATGTACTTTCCGGTACACCCGTCCCTCGTGTCGTAAAAAAAGACATTCTTAATAGCGCAAAACTAAAAGATGAAGCCAGTCGCCGTAACTACTCTTACGCTCCCAACCGGAGCCATTCGGGTTATCTTATTAGCTCCCCCTCCTTGACCTATAATATAAACACTTTTTTTTCAAGCAGTTGATACTTATTTGAAGCTCTGCTTTATATTCAACCGTCCCTGTTGCGCACCCCAGGTGGCTCATGTTTTTGGATCCCAATCAGCAGCTCAAATCCGGCAATGATTTCTACATTATATCCTGCTTCCATTGGCACAGATTAAGGCTTCTTCCAAAGTGTACTACATTAGAGATTAGCTTGAAATGTTAGCATATTAATCAAGATCTGATACAATGTTTATTCTATGCTAGTTTTATTAGCAATAAGATATGGTTCTACTTAAATAAATTGTTCTATGTTATAGCAATTATTTAATAATTACTAACTTTTAAATTTATTTTACCACCCGTTAATAAATAAATGAAATATGCGTTCGAGATTGCATTAATCATTTATACTTATTAATGGAATGAATATACATTGCATTTTTATTCTGAACTTCGTTTTTTCAATACAGTGTCTTAAATATTTCTGCTTTTAAATTACCCAATCAATAACAATAATCAGTGACATTAATCATATTAGCTGTAACTTTTTTGACTTGATTACATTGGGAATTATTTATATTTTCTGATAAAAAGCCGGGAAATGCTTCTATTTATAAACGCTTTTTAAAAGAAAAGGACTTCCGGAAACCCTTTATGGGAATTCACACAAGTCCTTTCCATAGATTTCTCCTTGAGGGAGTATCACAAGGTAAATCTACACAGGTTTTTCAATACGTTATTTCTTAACACAACCTCCCTGCTTTTATGTCAAAAATTTCCTTCGAGCCATAATTACATCTCACGGAAATCTACCTGCTTTTAGAAAATGATATACCGCCTCCAAAACACCCCCGCCAACAGCCAGCGCTTTATCGGAGATGGTATCATATTCAGCATTTTCACGCGGGTCGATGTCACCTATCTTGGTCCCCTTGGGAACCCGGGTCCCTTCTTTGAGCATACCCCTTACCATTCCCGTCATTTCCGCATATACCGGGGTTGTATCAACATGGGCCACTACTTCCCCTTTTTCCACCTGCTCGCCGATGCAACGGCGAGGCGTCACAACCCCGTCCACCGGCGCCCGCAACAGCCTCTCCAGGGTATAGCCGTCAACAGCGCTCGGAGAGCCTGTATCTGGAATAGCGCTGCCGCTGTAGATAACCCGCCCCAGGCGGTGTCCCCTGCAGGTTTCAATAACCGCGTGAACATCAACGCCGGCTGTAAAGCCCGGCCCCAGGCCGATTACCAGTGGAGCATCCTCAATAGCGGTATTGAGATTACGCTTTGCCATTATCGCGTCCACTACCACTGCGGGACGAGCCAGCTTTACTACGACTGCTTCGGGGTCTACCAACACCGGGATGATCCTTTTTCCCAACAAAGACAGGGCCTCTTCCACCGAACCGGCCAGGCAGGCGTCTATTCCTTCTATGGTAACCCTGCCCGCGTATACGGCCTCGGCAAACGACACCGTCCTTCTAACTACCAGCGGGCGAGCTATTTCGGTCATGATCACGTCCAGACCGCTGTTATATAGACGGTAAGCTACTCCTGAGGCGAGGTCGCCGGCTCCTCTTATTACTACCAGTGGTTTATTTTTAATCATTGCTTTCACCACCATTGAAAACCTTTTTATATGCTTCTACCGGCTCAATAAACACTTCCATCGCACCACCGCAGACCATCCCTTCTGCCGCTGCTGTGTCTGCGCTCAGGGACACTTGATAAATTCGCGGCAAATTTTCGTCAATAACACCCAGGGCGGCCAGCCGGACTTCCGATTCCCCGCAACCTCCGCCAATTGTTCCCAGTATCCGACCGTCCGCGTATACCAGCATTCTGGAACCTGCCTTGCGTGGGGTAGAGCCCCTTGTTTTTACTATTGTGGCGACCGCCGCAGGTGTTTCATCTCCCGTAAGCGTTTTTTGCAATACTTCCCTGTCCACAGCAGAGAGCATTTCTACGTCGCCCACGCCGGCAATCCTTTTGGGGCTGTGGTCTTTTAAGGAACGGGCGCTTCCTCCCCGGCGCTCCCTGAGTAATTCTGCGGCAATACTGACAGCCACCTCTCCGGGTGTCTGCGCCCCTACGTCCAAACCTACCGGCATGTGCACCTGCTCCAGTTTTTCGGCGTCTATGCCTTCTTCGAGCAACTGCTGCCTTACGATGTGAATCTTTCTTCTGCTGCCGATCATGCCCAGGTAAGTAAGAGGATATTTTATCAACCGGCGCAGGCACTCCTGGTCGTGCTGGTGGCCCCTGGTGATGATTACCACACTGCTTCCCGGTCCGAAGGCCAGGCGCTTTTCTATATCGCTGAAATCGCAGCATATTACTCTGTCGGCCCCGGGAAAGCGCTCTTTATGAGCAAAGTCATGCCGGTCATCAACTACCGTTACCTGGTAACCCAATATTTTTCCGATAGTTACCAAAGGTACGGCTATATGCCCGCCTCCTAAGATTATCAATTCATACGGCGGCAGGTAGGGGTCGAGCATAACTGTTGCGCTTTGCTCCGGTTTGGCCGGATTGGACAGGGTTGCCAGTCTAAACATCCCGTTGGACCGGTTATTTTGAAGTACTTCCGCCACTTGTTCCTCCAACCATGGTAACCCCAGACCTTCTTTTGCTACTTCGCCTGTATAGTTAAATATTCCCTTTCGCCCCAGGAGGCTGCCCGGAAGATTTTCCTTGCCTATGACGGTTACCACGGCTATCCCCTGCTGCAGGTCTATTTCCATTATTTGATTACCCCCCTCCCCAGGTTTACTTTTATCTTAGAAATGCATGCCGCTCTCGCAGCGCCAGGAGAAGATGAAAACTAAACGATGCGGGTGGGTTAATCTAACATTTGTGCGAATGAATTACGCACCCGCATTCAGCTGCGTTGCAAGCGTAGCTTTAGCTTGGAATTATCGTGCCACAAATCATTTCGGGTCAGTGCGACCCCTTGCCGAAGGTGCAGTTGGGATACCTGCATTCGGGACAGGCCCGGCAGAGCCCGCCGCAGGCCAGCGCCACGATGTCCTTGCGGCTTACCCGCTCACCTGCCAATAGCCTAGGTAAAATTAAATCCACGATGGTTACTTTGAAAAACATGCCGCAGGCCGGCACCCCCATGATCGGGATATTTCCCAGGTAGGCCAGCATAAACATCGCGCCGGGCAGCGCGGCGGCGCCGTATTTTTCCACCTGTGCTCCCGCCAGCCGAATGGCATGCGGGGTAACATCGTCCGGATCGACGGACATGCCCCCCGTTACAAAGATGATATCCGCTCCGTCTGCGGCCATTTTGTTGATCTTGGCGGCAATGATTTCCACACTGTCAGGCGCGAAATCGATGGCCAGCATCGTTGAACCGAAGGACTTCACCTTTTCTGTGATGACCGGGCCGAAACCATCCCGGATACGCTTTTTATATACTTCGCTGCCGGTAATGACCGCGCCTACTTCTAACTTTTGGAAGGGCAGCACTTTGATTACCCAGCCGGCCTGCCGGCAGATGTTTTCAGC
>DNIT01000007.1:24698-35564 GCA_003489345.1 Pelotomaculum sp.
CCCTTTTTGACCACCGTATTGTTGGGCAGGGTGGATAAAATCACGTCGGGCAGCTCGTTGATGGCTTCCAGGGCGGGAATATTGATTTTCAATAACCCGTCACAGCCGGCATAAAGGTTTACACGGCTTTCCCTGGGGCCGGACCAGGTTACGCCCGCGCCGGTAACAGCTTTACCCAGACGGATACCGGCTTCATCCTCATGGATATCGCTGGACTCAAGGTCTAAGATGTAGATATTTTCCTTGCCCGTCTTCAAGAGCTCGGGTACGTCTTCTTTTCTTATGATGTGCCCTTTTTTATATAGCGCTCCCTTGGTTTCCCCCTTCACGATTTTGGTGATATCGTGGCTGAGCACCTTCCCTACCGCTTCTTCGACCTTAATTGTCTGCAGCCTCATTTTTTTTCACCTCTTTAAAATACCTTTTCGTATACAATTAAGCCTGGGACGCTATCATGGACTCACCTAATCAGCTCAAATAACTGTTTTCCTTCCTTATCAATTTTCCTGACCATATTTTTGTGACACAAATAAATCAGATGGCTTATCGCCTCAGTGGCGGCAAAATATTTTTGGGTCACGGGAAACTGTTCCCAGGAAGAGTATTTTACATCCCATGTCATTTTTGCGGCGACCTGGTAGGCAGTCTTTTCCCCTTCGAACAAAATATTTAATACCTCGATGAGCCTGATATCATGATGCTCTTTTAATTCACGTATCCTTTTTTGGACATCGGTAATAATCTGCCTGTGGGCCGGCAAAGTAAGGCTTGTCTCCAATTGTTCGATTTTAACCAGGCTGTTAAAAAAATCTCTCAGGGGGTTCGCAGCCCATCTCGTGATTTTGATAATCGGCGTTATCTCATCCAGAATATGATCACCTGAAATCAAAATCTTACTTTTTTCTTCATAAAGGCACATATGTCCCGGACTGTGTCCGGGAGTTGCCACACATTTAAAAACGTAATCGCCTACCTGTATTGTGTCATTTTCTTTAACAGTATTAAAAACTTGTGTTTTTCCCATATTGTATTTTTTGGCGGGGTGCTCATCGATAGCCTTAGCGGCTTCCTGTAGCGGGAACCCGTGTAACACTAATAACCTATGCATTTCAGAAAAGAAAACTCCCGACACACCGAAATTGATAAGAGGAGCATCTATCTCACTACAATAAACTTTAGAGCTATCTGTAGCTAAAGCTGTGATAAGGCCGGAATGATCGGCATGCATGTGCGTAACAAAAAAATCTGTTTCCCGCAAATTGACTTCCAGTTTCTCAAGTCCTTCAAACATTGCCTTTCTGCATTCTTGCTGATTAAATCCGGTATCGATGAGCAGGTTCCGTTCACTGCCTTTGATAAGATAGGAGTTTAAATACTTTAGAGGATTCCTGGGCAGCGGGATTTCTATTTTATAGATATCAGGCAGTATTTCTTCAATCATATTAACGCACTCCAATCATACTTCATTTCATACCTTCATTTTTATAGCTTTTCAAAATGAACATAAAGGTTCACCGTCTGCAGCCTATTTATTTCATCACCTTGAAAGTGCCTTTTTCATATACAATTAATTACCATATTTTATAACATCTTAATATTTAGTATAGTAGCAATAAAAAAAATAAATAGTCTTATCCATTATCTCAATATTTCAGCCATACATTTTTAAGAATTTGGAAAATCATCATTGTTTAACTATAATTGAGATATGAGAGACGTGGGTCCGTCTCTCATATCTCGACTGGATCTTGATTCAACCATCTACTTATCTATTTCTTATCTTTTGCCTTCTTTTCCTGAATGGCACGCCATACGTGTTCAGGATTTAATGGCAGTGAAGTGACATTCGCGCCAACTGCGTCAGCAATAGCATTTCTGAAAGCGCCCATGGTCGGGTTCGTTGAGCCTTCCCCACATTCTTTGACGCCCCATGGCGCTACAGGTTCGTAACTTTCAACAGTTTCATTAATTACATTTGAGGGCATATCCAGCGCCGTCGGCATCAGATACCCACCCATGCTGCCATTCACGATCTTGCCCTTGTCGTCAAATTGGACCTGCTCAAAAATTGACTCGCCAATACCCATATACAGGGCCCCGTGGATCTGTCCTTTAACTAGTGTTGGGTTGATCACCTGGCCGCAGTCATGCACATCCCAGAAGTTTAAGCAGGTAAGTTTGCCGGTTTCTTCATCGACTTCCATTTCAGCAGCCTGGACACCGAAGCTGTAGGCCGGCGACGTGCCAACGGGAGCCCCCTTATGATAACCGCCGGTACGGTGCACCGTGTAGACACCTGTCCCGACCAGTGGTCCTTTGAGCTTGAAGTAACGGGCCGCCGCTTCTTCAAAGGTAGTCACTTTTACTTTGGGACGGGACTTGGAGAAAATAACTCCATCAACACAATCCAGGTCCATATCTTCGTTGGGCAGGCCCATCATGAAGGCGGCCGTCTCGAGAATGTCCTTCTTGATTTTCTCTCCTGCCCGTTTGGCGGCCCACCCTGAAAACAGGGTCTGCCGGCTGGCATAAGCTCCAAAATCAAGCGGCGCGGTTTCAGTATCACCACAAACAATCTTCATGTTTTCATACTTGTAGCCCATGGCTTCAGCAGCCATCTGGCACAGGATGGTGCTGGAACCTTGTCCAAGATCGGCTGACATCGAATAAAGTGTAGCTGAAGTCCCGTCTTCGTTCACCCTGATCATGCAGGAAGCAGAGGGCCAGTCATTGCGGTAGATGGGATAACCGGCGCCGGAAACGAAGGAACCGGTGGCGATACCAATCCCTCTTCCTTGCGGCAGGCCTTTTTTCTTTTTCTCCCGCCAGTCACTCAATTCGGCAATTCTATCCAAGCAAGCTGTCAATTCGCAGGATTGGATACCAAAACCATTGACGGTGGTGGTATTCGGCTTCCGCGCGTTGATCAGGCGGATATCCAGCGGGTCAATGCCTAAATCCTTGGCTATGTTGTCCAAGTGGCTTTCAAAAGCGTATTTGGGCTGGGGAGCTCCGTGCCCGCGGTGGGCGCCGCATGCCGGCAGGTTGGTAGCGATCCGGTAACCATCGAATTTATAGTTATCGAACTCATAGGTTAGGGGAAGCAGTGCCCCTGAATAATAAGCGGTGGCAATCCCCAAACCGGTATAAGCGCCGCCGTCCAGCAGGAAGTAGGTATGACAGCCGAGGATTTTGCCGTTCTTGTCTACGCCGGTTTTGATTCTATAGGTACCCTGGTGGCGGCCGCGGTTATGTTGGAACATTTCCAGGCGGTCATAAGACATCATAACCGGCCGGCCGGTTACTTTTGACAGCACTGAGCCGACAAATTCCAGACCGGACGGTTCGAGCTTGCCGCCAAAGCCGCCGCCGATTAATGGCAGGACTATCCGCACCTGGCCCATTTTCAGGCCGAATTCGCGGGCGACATAGTATTGGAAATAGTGGGGAGACTGTGAACTTGGATATATGGTGAGCTTGTCGTCCTTCCAGATGCATACGTTGGAGTGGCGTTCAATGGGGTTCTGGTAAGCACGCGTGCCGGTAAACACGTCTTCGCGCACATGATAAGCATCTTTAAAGGCTTGCTCAACATCTCCGAAATCCTGGTGAATTTCAGTGTTGATGTTTCTGGGGTAATTGTCATGGACGAGCGGCATGCCTTCGTCCATTGCGTGCCTGTAGTCAAGGACAGTCGGCAGGACTTCATACTCCACCTTGATCGCTTTCATCGCCTTGTAGCAGGTTTCCTCGTCGATACAGGCGACACCGGCTATTTTGTCTCCAACATACCTTGCTTTATCGATGCAAAAGATGTTTTCATCCCAACGGGCCGGGCTAATGCCATATTTCATGTCCGGTACGTCCTTGGAGGTAAGAACAGCTTTAACACCAGGTATTTTTTCAGCCTCTGAGGTGTCAATGCTCAGGATCTTGGCATGGGCGTGGGGGCTGTATAAAATTTTGCCATAGAGCATGTTGGGGAATTTGAGGTCTCCGGCATATTTACCGGCACCGGTAGCTTTTTCCACACCGTCGATTCTCGGGACTGACTTACCGATTTGGGTATATTCTTTATCAAAATCCAGTCGTAAATCATTGCCTTCTATTGACATCTGGTGCTTAATGCTCATCTATTTTCACCCCTTTACTAATGTTCTACTTCTTGGCCGGAAGCGGCCAAGATAGCTTTAACAACGTTAACGTAGCCTGTGCAGCGACACAGGTTGCCAGAAATAGCTTCTCTTACTTCATGCTCGGTGGGTTTGGGGTTGCTGTTAAGCAGTGCTTTGGCCGAGAGGATCATGCCGGGTGCGCAGTAACCACATTGAAAAGCACCATATTCAATAAATTTTTCCTGGACAAGATCAAGCTTATTGGTGGTGGCAAGGCCTTCAATGGTCGTAAACGAATGTCCGTCTGCTTCAACAGCCAACAACAGGCAGGCGTTAACCGGTTTGCCTTCCATCAGCACGGTGCAGGAACCGCAGTCACCCAGTTCGCACCCTCTTTTGGTACCGGTAAGATCCAGCTCGTCCCGAATAAAGTTGACGAACAGAGTGTTGGCTTTAACCAAACCTTGATGTTCGTCACCGTTAATTGTGAAACTTACCAGATAGCGTTTTTTCCCTTCTTTATCCGTTAAAACATTTGCCATGTATTTCCCCTCCTTTCTTTATACGTGCCCTTCGTCGATAGCCTTACGCAATGAGCGTTTGGTAAAGACGCTCACCAGGTTGCGGCGGTACTCTGCAGATGCCCGATAGTCGTCGATGGGCTTGCATTCTTCAGCCGCTTTTTTACCGGCTTCAGCCAGCAGCTCGTCAGTAATCTTCTTCCCTTTCAGGAAGTCTTCGGCTTTTTTGGCCCGCATCGGTGTAGGCCCGACTGCGCTCATGACGATACGGGCATCCTTCATGACGCCGTTTTCGACCCAGACAGCGGCAGCTACACCGGCCACTGCTAAAGCGCCTGCCGCGCGGAGGCCAAACTTCATATAGGTACTGCCGGTCATTTTTTGATCGGGGATGATCACCTCGGTGATGATCTCGTCCGGAGCCAAACAGGTCGTATTGGGTCCCGTAAATACGTCTTCCAGGGCTAAGCTACGTGAACCCTTGGCACCTACAATATGAACGGTTGCACTAAGGGCGATAAGAATCGGCGGCAGGTCGGCGGAGGGAACAGCGTTCACGATATTGCCGCCAACGGTGCCGGAATTGCGAATCTGGTTGTGCGCCATTTGCTTGGCCGCACCCGGTATGGATGGATACCTTTTCGCAAGCAATTCTGAATAGACCAGATCGTTATGTTTTGCTCTGGCTCCAATCACAACGCCTTTGCCTGGTACGTATTCAATTTTTTTCAGCTCTTCCAGGTTCTTTATTGACACAAGAACCTCCGGAGCTAACAATTCATTTTTCATTTTCACCAGGACATCGGTGCCGCCGGAAATCAGTTTTGCCTTGGCGCCAAATTGTGATAACAGCTGGCAGGCCTCACCTATACTATCCGGTGCGAAATATTCAAAATCTGGCAAGTACACTATCTCTTCACCCCTCTTTGAATTAATGGTAGGCAAGTTCTCTATACATCATTCACTTTTGCCGCATGACTTTGCTGCATCACCCTCCCCGATTGATACTGCAAACAACAAATATTTGATTTTGATAATTATCAAGTGTCTAAGTATTCGCAGCATTCAACCGGCTGCGAATAATTAGACCATCATTTAATTATCAAGCGTCTAAGTATTCACAACGAGTAATTGCTGTGAATACTTAGACTTATCAAAATATGGATTTATGCGTGTGATTTAACAACTTCTTCGAGCTTGCCCCATGTCGGCATAAATAGTTCCTTCGGCATCTCTTTCAAGTTGGGAGAAATTCTGGGTCTGAAATCCATAGCTGCGATAACGTCTTTTTCTAAATCAAGACCCGGCGCCACTTCAATAAGCGTTACTTGTCCCTCTTCCAGGGTAAAGACGGCACGCTCGGTGACATAGACTGCTTTTTGTCCATTTTTCACGGAGTTTTTACCGCTAAAGGTAACCTGAGTAACTTTTGGCAGGAATTTTTTAATATTGCCCTCTTTTAGAATCTTAATGGTACCGTTTTCCACCTTATACTCCGCACCGGCGGTTAAGGTGCCAACGAAAACCACTTTCTTGGCGGTTGATGAAATATTGACATAACCGCCCGGGCCTACTACCCTGGTACCAAACTTACTGACGTTAGTATTGCCCTCTTCATCTATTTGGGCAGCTCCCAGGAAGCAGATGTCAAGCCCGCCGCCGTCATAAAAGTCAAACATACTCGGGTGCTCAATGGTGCATTCAGAGTTCCAGGTGGAAGGGAAATCAGGTCCTTTTGCCGGCATACCGCCAAAGTTACCTAACTCTGTGGTGAGCGTCATCATATCAGTTACGCCTTCCTCTGCTGCTACGCTGGCAACACCGTCCGGCATACCGATACCCATGTTTACTATAGCCCCTGGCCGCAGCTCCATAGCCGCCCTGCGTCCAATGATCTTGCGCTCGTCAAGCGGCAGGGGAGGAACACTGCCCAGCGGCGTTCTGACATCGCCACAAAGGGCTGGATTCAGATAGGTGACTTTCGTCTGCAGATGGTTTTCCGGTTTGCCGACAATAATGTGGTCTACGAGAACACTCGGCACCCTGACTGTCTTAGGATGAAGCGTGCCAGGCTTGCTCACGTATTGTACCTGGGCGATTACAATTCCGCCGCATGCTTTTGCTGCCATGGCCAATTGCAGGGATTCCAGGAACAAACACTCTTTGTCCATGGTAAAGTTGCCGTTTTCATCGCAGGTGGTGCCACGAATGACGGCTACATCGATTTTGAAGGGCTTGTAGTACAAATACTCTTCCCCATCAAATTCAACCAGTTTCACAAAATCATCTTTGGTGATGCTATTGACCTTGCCGCCCTCCAGACGGGGGTCGACATAAGTACCCAATCCCACTTTGGTTAGCACACCCGGTTTTTTACCGGCTATTTGCCGCCACAGGTGGGTCATGACGCCCTGGGGAATCAGGTGGCTCTCAACTTTATTGTCCAGAACCAGTGCGCCCAGCTTGGGAGATTCACCAATATGTCCCCCAACGTGCTTCCTTACCATGCCTTCGTAGCCAAAATGGTTAAATCCCCTTTCCTTATGGTCGCCGCAACCGCAGCTGTGCGTGATCCAAAGATCCCTTGGGTGACCGGTTTCAAGGAAGCGCTTCTGCATGGCTATCGCCATTTCTTCGGCAAAGCAACATAATCCGGCTGTAGTCCAGGCTACACATGCTCCATCCGGAATAAGAGCTGCCGCCTGTTCTGGAGTAATAACTTTGGACATTGATCTTTTCCCCTTTCTAATTAAGAAATCAAAAAATCACACTACCGCTAAAACCAACCAAACACTAACTCTATTAGGCACAAGATAATCATAAATATTTCAAGTTATCTTATGCCGCACGATAAATTCACCTCACTTTTGCATGTATTTAATTTTAAGCCATTTGGCTCAAGATTCTTTCGTGTTTTCACTTACTAAATGCAACATCTGGGCCGTAATTATTATTAAACCATTTACCATGGTTATAATGTTAATTTTTTCTTATTTACCTATGTTATATCGATAATTGCCTGTTTTTATTTTATCACCAGAAAATAAGCAAAGTGAAATATATGTTTACGATTATATTAATTAGTTCTAATTATTAATTTATCCAGCGAAATATAATTATCTTATATCCCACTGGACAAAAAGGTCTTTGATACTAGCGGCCAATTAAAAGCAGGTGCAGGATATTATTGCAAATTCACCTTGTTTTAGAATGCCATGAAATACTTCAAAATACCTTAATGCATTTGACATGAAACCATGTAAAGATACTACATATAATAATACTCTTGATAATAATATGCTTATTGCAACTAATATATGGGATAGTACTTTACTTATTCAATTTCAAATGTATATAATATAATAACAATGCAAGCCTTAATTTTCTGAATCTACTTCATTGCTGAATGAAAAGGCCTACCACTTAAAACAGCCTATTTATGGATTACAAAATAGAGTCTAACAGCAGGTAGGGGGCTTTGAGGTTAATATGGAAATGCATCAGCTGGAATATGTGTTGGCTGTTGCCAGACACAGCAACTTTACCCGTGCCGCGCAAGAGATTAAAACATCTCAATCCTCGCTCTCCCAGCAAATCAGTAAGCTGGAAAACGAATTGGGCATCAGTTTATTCATGAGAACAACCCGGTCTGTCCAGCTTACCCCGGCGGGAAAAGAATTTCTTACACATGCCAAGCGCATCATGGCAGAAGTGATTGAAGCCCGGCGGTGCATCCATGAATATGTATCCTTTGGAAAAGGGCATATATCAGTAGGGGTTATACCGATAATCGGACACTACCGTATCCCCAACCTGCTATCATCTTTTAAAAGTAATTATCCCAGAGTAACATTGAGCCTGCGGGAAAAACAGTGTAATGAGCTCTTGGATTTATTGCATAACTCAAAAATTGATGCAGCTTTTGTTCAGAAAGACAATGGAGCACCCTCCTTTCAATTCATTCCCGTAGCAACTGACCAGATGGTTGTTGTAACCAGTGAACGCCATCCTTTGGCTACCAGAAAATCTGTAGACCTGAAAGCATTACAATGTGAAAATTTCATTGTCCCCCCTCCCGCTTCCGGTCATCACGAAGATTTCCATAATGCCTGCCTGGCTGCAGGCTTTGAACCCAATATACTGATGACTTGCTCTTCCGTTAAGACAATCCTGAGTTTAGTCCGTGAGGAACTTGGCATTGCCGTGCTTCCAGCTAATGTTGCCTCAGCGGATTGGGGCATTTGCTTAAAGATTTTATCGCTAACACCTACGATAAACGAAAAAATTTTTCTGGCCGTAAAAAATAATGATGATTTACCTCCCACGCTTAAAGCGTTCATGGAATTTACCTCTCAATGGGTTAATAAACATAATCCCCAGAACCACATTAAAATTAAAGTCATACCCATTAAGTCAGCTTTCGAAGATATAATCTGTTGAACAAACAAAAAGGGGCTGTAACAAAAGGTTATTAGCGGAATACAACAATTCCATAATGATTCAAAAAAGCATCCCGTATCACTATCAAAGTGGTACGGGATTGTTATTTACATCATGATTTTGGACTCATTGTGGGGGGTAAATAAATCTTAAAATTTACTTTTGTTACAACCCTTTTTTATCATCGCTGAATTTCATTAAGGAATAACCCCTATCATCCGCCAATACGGCATACATATTACTATTGCTGCAATAGCTGCTATAATAAAGCACAGGCCTGCTATAAAGACATGGTTGGCAGCCCATCCTTTGTTCTGTAGTATTCCTTCCGCCATCAACATCCACGGTTGCTGGTAACTTAACAGAAAAAAGTTTATGCCAACCAGGTAAGCAAAGGTTACGACCAGCGGGTGAATACCAAATTGGTTGAATACGGGAATTAGAACGACCGCTGTAAGCGCTATCGTAGAAAAGCCCCAGGGAACATCAATAAATCGAATTAACATCATCCCAATTGTTACAAGCAGTAAGAAAATTAGGGGATTAGTAGCAAGGGATAGTATCGTGGGTTGCAGTATTGGCGTTAGCCAGGCGGACACTTGCGCCTCAAGAAAGATAGGGGAAAGACTGATCGCTACGCCAAAAAAGCAGATGACGTCCCAGTTCGCGCCGGTCCCTATCTCCGTCGGTTTGATTATGCCAAAAACGAGCAGTAAAACCAACGCCATTAAAGCCGCCCCGGCCGCAGGTATACCGTGAATTCTCTCAGTTGTGAATAATACCAGGCAAGCGACAAGGATAATCCCCGTAATGATTTCATCCCTGCTAATCGGTCCCAGCCCTTTGTATTCCTCCTTAAAGGTATCACGCGGAATGCCGATAGCCTCATTGGGCTTCATTAAGACAACAACCAGCGCAACATATATAACTGTGACAAGGAACCAGGGTAAAGCAAGTATTTTGAACCAGTTATCGAAGGTCGCCAGGGGTTTCAGTTCCGGAGGCAAGAAGCCGGTCATAATCGGTCCGGACAGAGAACCTGTCAGCCAGCCGGTGCCCGGGAAAAGACACATGGCAAAGGCTATGAGTGCAATGAAGGCTGACCCCTTCGAATTGTATTTTAATTTACACGCGTCAATAACACCCAGAGCAATAGGCATTACAATTGCCAGGCGTACCGTTATAGACGGGGTCAAGGCAGAGAGTAGAACCCCGATAATGAACCAGCTTATTGCCATCGTCACCCAGCCGGGCTCAAAAGCTTTTAACACCAGGTAAGCTATTCTTTTTCCAAGACCGGTTTTCTGCAGTACGAAACCGAAATATAAAGCCGGTATCAGTATCCAAACCGAAGAGCTAACAAATCCGGCTGCAACAACACCATAATTAAGGCCAAAGATAAGGCCGCCTGAGACTACAAATGCGCAACCTGCCATAAAAGGTACGTTGTTCGGCTTAAAAATCCACAAACCCAATGCAATAATTACAACAGCTATGATATGATGGCCTATGGGGGGTAAACCGGTTAAAGGTTTACATATGCCAATTAATAAAGCTATTAAAACAACAATCATAACCCCTATATTTTTAGGGTTTGCCAGTATAAAGTTTCTTTTTGGTAAAATTTCCGAAGGTGTGAGAATTTGCTGTTCCACATTTTTAGAGTTTAGCATCATACAGTTCCGTTCCTTTCCTTATGCCCGGTCAAGGTCAAACACAGAAACCGTGGCGCTTATATGCGCGGGATTTTGCAGGCCCGGGCGCTTAAATACCCAAAGCTATGGAGCCCA
>DNIT01000203.1:0-7345 GCA_003489345.1 Pelotomaculum sp.
TGGTAGCCCCAAGAGAATACCATTTAATCCCCACAAGCTACAGAGATAGTTCTTTGAATTCGACCTCCGTTCTATCTGGGTAGACAAGCACTTGTTTTATCGTTTTCCTTATTGCTGCCAAACACTGAACCTCATCGTTCCGGTCAAATTTAATTTCTTTTTGTTCACGCAAAAAATCGACAAGCCTTTGCTTGTCTAATAAATCTATGGGCACGCCAGCTTTTTTAACTTCTTCTTTCAATTGGTCACGCCGTTTTCCCGCTTCATTTAACTTGCTTGCTAATAATCTCGGGTCGGCACCGCTTGCGATAGCATTAGTGAGATTATGCAACTCCTTTTCGGTTTTCGTTAGTAATTTACGCAATTCTTTTTGTCTGTCATTTTTCTCGAAGTCTTTTTTTAACTTAGTTATCAATTTATCTGCCATGGATTCAGGATTTTTAATAGATGCCGCTCGTTTTTCTATTCTGCCTAATACCTCTAATTCTATAGTATTCTTGGGATACCTAGTGCTGTTAGTGCATTCTTTGGTGCGTTTGGCTAATCCACATTTATAATATCCGTAAGTGGCAGAGCTATTTTTATATTTTCTGGTGTTAGTATCTCCGGCCATTGCCTGTCCGCATAGACCGCAACGAATTAAGCCTGTTAACAGGTAACGTATCTGTTTACCTTCGTTTGGTCTTGGCTGACAACGGGATTTATCCATTATTTCTTGTACCTTATCAAAGGTATCTTTATCAATAATTTTGGGTATGGCATTTTCTATTCGCATAGTTTTAGTCGGATCTTCTGCCTGCCTACTGCTATTAGGGCTTGTCTTGCGAAAAACAAAGGTGCCATTATACTTTTCATTCCTCAAAATATCATGTAAGGAATTAGGGCCAAAGGGACGTCCGCTTTTTGTCTTATAACCCAATTTATTCAGTTCATCGGCAATCTGCTTATAACTATAGCCTTCTAGTTTTCTTTCAAATATTACTTTTATGGCTGGGGCCTCTTCTTTATTAACAATATATTTGCCGTCTTTATCTAGGCTATAACCTAACGGTGGTATTCCACCACAATGTTTTCCCTGCATAGCGTTTTCAGTATGCCCTTTCTTAACTTCTCTTGAGAGATTCTTCGAGAAATATTCTGCAAATCCTTCAAGTATGCTTTCCATTAATCCAGCTTCCGGCCCTTCGCCGAAGTCTTGCTCCACAGCTATCAAGCGCGCACGGTGTTTTTTTATCTCCCTCCTATAAAAAGCTGCGTCAAACCTATCTCTGGCGAAGCGATCTAGTTTATGGACCAAAACTAAATCAGGACTTGTTTCGTCGAGTTCTGCGATCATACGCTGAAAATCATCTCTATTGTCGCTGGTTGCGCTTTGGGCTTCATCAACATATACTTTTGCTATATTTATTCCGTGTTTGTTTGCATAATCATATATAACCCGGAGCTGGGCAGATATAGACTCTTCTCTTTGATTGGCCGAACTATACCTTGCATAGGCAACCGCTCTCATAAATGCACCCTCCTGCTGTTACGGCTTGCAGACCTTGCAGGGCGTATACCCTGCCGCTTTCGCATCTGTTAAACTCATAGGAATCCGGCTCTTGCTAAGATATCTACAGCCGTCCCGGTGGTACTTTGCGCCGGTATTTGTTACATAAACCGTGGCTGTTTGCGGTTCAACCTGCGGTTGCGGCTCAGGGGCAACGGTAGCTGGTGCAGGAGCCGGGGCAGGCGTAGTTACAGGCGGAGCTGCAACTGTCTCAGCGGGCTCCTCTTCGACTCCCCACAGCCCTTTATCGCTCTCCCGGGCTTCTCTCTGGAAATTGGTAAATATGTCCGCATATTTGACGTCAGGCGGGTATGTGGCGATTTGCGCATAACCTTCCAGCAGCAGCTTGGCGTTATACATTTTGGCCCGGACTTCTGCCTCATCCTCAATGTCCGTGGGCTGCTCAAGCCAGACATAACGAAGCAGCCGACCATACTTGTCGGTGTCCGATACATCCTTTTGCAGATAGATCGTCTGGCCGGCTTTTATTTGTGACGCGGTGTAGTCGCTGGCCAGCTTCCCGTACTCATTATTTCTGGACTCGTCCGGATGTACTGATTCGGGCGTATCTACTAGAATCAGGCGCACCCGCTTTTCTTCGCCGGCTACATTCACGGCCAGGGTGTCCCCATCAACTACTTTTGCAACCGTGGCTTTCTCTAAGTTGACGGCATATGTATCGTTCGGCTTTTGGGCGACTGTCCGCACTGCCTGATTCGATGGAGTAATGCCCGGTTCGCCTGGCGCCGGTGCGTTTTCTACGCCTACTATCATCAGGACAAAGGCAAGCCCGGCGCCGGCCAGCCATTTCTTCCAGATGGGATTACGTTTTATCCCCATTGTAATGCTGCCTACTATGGCAACCATTGTTCCAAGCAGGCCGATAATTATCATTGCGTCCCACATAGTTAACCCCTCCCTATGGTAGTGGTAGTACGATGGCCTTGGTTTCCTTTATGCTATCCGGGAGCTCTCCAACTTTCCAACCGACATCCGTTGTTTCAAGGTAATAATACCTTTTCCCATCAATCAAGTAATAAGTTCCTTCTATGGTATCTTTCCCCAATACCCCTACGGCGCAATGGCTCGGCAGGATTACAAGGGCTGAACCATAGCCCAATTGCTTGAGTAATACTGCGGTGAGAATTGCGGTATCTTCACAGTCGCCTTTTCTTTCAAAGAACGTTTCAATCGGATAACGCGGATATTCGTCATACCCGGATGATATGGAATCAGATACATAAGGGAAGCTTTGCACAAAAGCTATTGCCAGATAGGGTATCTCTTCTCTTGGTATTCCTTCCCTAGTTGCTATTTCTGTTATCTCTTTCGCTAATGCTTCTATCATATACAGGCTGTCCTCGTCGGTACAATAAGTTAGAACGTAGTCTAACTGATTTCTATGCGGATGCGGCATTTCACGGTAGTGATCGAGAATTATTTCTACTGCCCGTTGGGTGACGCCAGAATCCCATGACCATTGATTTCCGCCGTATGTCCACTCATAAAGGGGAATGGGGGTATCATCTTCTGTGGCGGGTTGTGGTGTTGGGGTTGGCCCGTAATAACCATCTGAATAGTCCGGTACGGTTAGTGGCTGTCCGTCATCCCATGATATCTGTATGGTTTGGGTTTCGGTACTCCAATAAACCTCTGCCCCAAAAGCCTCCGCAACGTAGCGGGCAGGTAGAAAAGTCCGATCATCTCGCACTGTGGGCGCAACATCCATAACAATAGGGGAGCCGTTACTTCGCAGTATTGTGTTGCTGCCCACCCGTAGGCTTATCTCGCCGTAGCCGCTTTTAGATAGGAATATTTCCTGCGTGGGTTCGTTCCAAATGATGTTGTTATCATGGACGCCTAACCCATAGGCCAAAAACCTTAACGGTATATAAATCCTGCCATTTTCTATAAATGGAGAGACATCCATTTCGTACAGATAACCTTCGCACCAATATGTAGGCGAATTTGGCCCGAATGTAGCATGGCACGTAAATACTGCTTGCGCCGGCTTTGGCATGGCGAAAACCAGCAGTACTAAAACCATGCCCACTGCCAATAATTTTTTACGCATCAAACCCCTCCTTTAAAAAAGCCCTGCATTTTACCTATGGTTTGCAGACCTTGCATGGAACGTACCCAGCTTCCTCTGCATCATTCTTCGTGCTGAACCATATTTCGTTTTCGGGCTTTATTTTGCCTGCCCACTGGCAATCTGGGTAATGGTATTTATCGCTGTTAATGCTGCCTACATATTGCTGCTGGGTTGGTGTAATGGTTTCCTGAGTATTGGCACAACCAACAAGCAAGGAGAGCAACAAGAGCAACGCCAAAAGCGTTTTAGTTAAATTAAAAATCCTTATCATATGTACTATATGCCTC
The DNA here is from genome assembly GCA_003489345.1 of Pelotomaculum sp. Taxonomy (GTDB): domain Bacteria; phylum Bacillota; class Desulfotomaculia; order Desulfotomaculales; family Pelotomaculaceae; genus Pelotomaculum_C. Next base: position 3,932 of record DNIT01000203.1, read on the forward strand.
CTTGGCCAGTTCGTCATATCGGATTACGGTTGTCCCGATAGCGAATAATACTATGCCAGCTATTAACGGAATAATTGTTTTTTCGTTTGTTATTTCTCCAGTCGTAGGGCTATATGCTGAAACTGAGTTAAAGAATATCCCTGTAACAAGTAACGGCCATCTAAAGAATTTTATCAGCCAAAGTATAGGCCTACCTATAAAGGCGACCATAATACCTTCAAGAAAATAAATAAACGATCTCATCACATTTCTCCCTTACATATAATATTCCTTAACCGTCCGTCTCCGCATAAAATCCTCCTTTCTAATGAAGGTGAAAGAACCTTATAAGGTATTTACATATGCTAAAATAAATAATATTTCTATAGAGAAAACAGTTATCAATGTTCCCTATCATCATATACAGAACTAGGTTCAGGGGAAATGGATGCTTTTGCTTCATCTTTATATAACATACTGCTGTAGTAAATTAAAATTCCTATAAGTATAAGGTCATTAATGACGATGTCCCAAACAGAACCATTGATAGTTCCGTTTAAAATTGCATAAATCATTGAGAATAGCGCTAACCCACCTATTAGAGAATTAACAATTATAGAAGATAAAAACTTATAGGTTGGAACGATGGTGTAAAAAACAACAACAAAAATACCTGTTTCGGCCACAGTCCATATTATGTGGCTCCAAAAATCGCTTTTTGATGGATCTATCCCGTTCCACATTTGATAAACAATAATCGCTATACCGCTTCCCAACCATGCCGCTAAAACTGCCGTTGGCAAGGCTAATATCCACCTTAGCCAATGCGGTATTTTGTTAATATAATCCACGGCCTAATTCCTCCTAAGCCTTTGTAACTACCTAATATCCTAATATGCGCAACTTAGCGCTTTTATAGGTTTGGGCAATGCCTAGTAATATTCCGACAATACATATACCCTTAACAAATATTGAATCTGCTAAAGAAAAATTACCTGCATACAAGACAATAAAGAAAACGGAAAGCAGGATACCCAATAATGTAGAAAATAAATCATCCGAAGCAATTACGAAATACCATAAAATTGATTGTTGATAATAAATTAGCAGCACCGGGAAAAACAAAATTGCCGGTAAAAGATTAAAAACCTTTCCGCTAATTGCCCATAAAATTATGCACAATATAGAAGCTAAGAGAGTTCGCAGAATCAAAATCAAAAATTGTTTTATGACGTTTGATGCCCCCTTCTGCCGCATCAATTCAAATGCAGTCCAAATTAATGAAACTATCAGCCCAAATCGGATCCCTATAGGCAAAGATCCCCACTGTCACAAATTACCTTTGCCCTGACATTCCACATATTGCTATACTCGCATGTGTGGTTCCGAACTGAATAATCGCTTGCTTCTTCCTTGTGGTGGAGGATAAGATATTAGGAGGCGACGAACCACGTTTTCAGTCAACCAGGATAATGATTATAAGCACAGAGCCGTGCCTATAATAGGTAGTTTTGGAAGCCTGCCAGTTATCCTGGTTGCCTATTTCCTGTCTCTTAACCGCGATCGTGACAGTTAATATCACAGAATTCATGGTTCGCCCCTCCCCTTATGTATTTTGTGTACTGAATAAATAAGCCAATAAAACCACCATCCTTTCTAAAAATGTCGAATTTCCCCTAAAGACAGCAAAACCCGGCCATGCCGACCGGGGTGTTTACTTTTTTTGTTCCAAAACCAACATGAGTTGCCGTCGTGCCAGTTCAACAGCTTCAGCGGCTTTTTCTTCTGTTATAAGCCCATCCCCAATGGCCTGCTTCAAGGCCATCCGTGTATCTTCCAAAATTTTATCAACATCTGAAACGCTGTAAATTTGAGCAGGTTCGTTGACTTCCAGTTTGATGTTGTCAGGAGGAACGCCTAATAATTCATCAGTTGTAACATTAAAAAACTCAGCCATAGATTTAACTAGGTTGCTATCAATTCCGCGCTTATTGTTTTCATAAAGAGATATTGCGGTTTTGGATAAGCCAAAATATTCGCCCAATTGACTTTGGGTTAACCCCTTTTTGTTTCGTAATTTCTTCAGATTGTTTCCTGACACAATATCCCTCCTAGCATTAATCTCATTGTAGTTTTCAAATAAGCAACTAGCAAGTGAGTTGCCATATTGAAAAATTTTTATGTAAAACCTATTGCAATTTTCAAAATGGCAACTATAATAGTAGTTAAGGGTTGCCAAAACGAAAACAAAGGGGGTGCTTGCAATGCAAAAATCGTTAAAGAGCATAAGGGCTGAAAAAGGTATAGGGCAACAGTTTATGGCAAACCAGTTAGGTATTTCAAAGACCCATTACTGCAATCTAGAAAACGGAAAGAGGCGTCTGTCTTACGCTATGGCTTTACAGATATCCCAAATATTAAAGGTTCCAATACAAAATATTTTTTTTGGAGAACTGGATGCCAAAATGAAAACCGGAACCGATTGCAGATAAATAACCCACTAATATCCTTCCCCGCACGGCGCGGGGATAAACACGGCAAGAAGGGAGGCAAGAAGAAATGGCCCCGTCAGGAACAATTACTGACTGCTTATCAGGGAAGGCGCTGGAATGCGAGAAGGCAAACGCTGTTGCGGAAGCCGCCAAAGAGGCCGCTCAGCTCGTGGCCTCCAAAGGACTGAGCTTTCAACAGGCTTATGATGCATTGAGGCTTGCTCAGTCCCTTCTTGGAGACTACAAGGTTGTTAGCTAATTAGCCTAGATGTTAGTTCGACTATGGCGCATCGGTTGTTTATGAACCAAGCGCAATTTGTGTCACATCGTACTTCTGTATCTGCCGTGCTTCGCATGGGACACATTCTTGATGTTGCTGACATTTGTTTCACCTCCCCTCAAATTTGAAGCCTGATATCTACCAAGTTCGACACGGAGGGAAGTAAGACCTATATACCGCATAGAGGAGGCGAAAGTAAATGGATAACCAGATCATACCGCTGGAAGAGAAATTAATTGATTTTAACGGTTCTGAATTAATGGCAGTCAAATGCAACGACGGCAATATTTATGCCGGAGTGCGTTGGGTATGCAATGGGCTGGGCCTAACCGATAACCAACGCCGAGGACAGTATATCAAGCTTAATGAAGATCTCGTACTCAACCAAGGGGTGAAAAAAATTTCACTCCCCACCAATAGCGGCAATCAAGGGGTTCTTTGCATAGAACTGGATTATCTCCCGCTCTGGCTAGCAAAAATTAATGCTGGAATTATTGGCAACCAGGATGTGCAGGAAAGAGTTATGCAGTATCAGCTTAAAGCCAAGGATGTCCTAGTCGCAGCATTCATGTCCCAGCCTATGACCGAGCTTCAAATCCTCCGCGGTGCCATTGACCAGATAGAAGTCGCCCAACGCATGGCTCTCGAAGCCAAGGAAGAGGT
>DNIT01000203.1:7489-7670 GCA_003489345.1 Pelotomaculum sp.
AAGAGGCGATCATTCAGACTGACCGCGACTGGCGCCGGTGGGTAAACAAGCAGCTACAGCGCATTGGCTTTAAGCTGGGTGATTACCAGGGCATCAAAAATGAAAGCTACGACCTGCTTAAGCAGCGTGGTCGCTGCAACCTTGACCAACGCCTGGATAATTTGCGCAACAGAATGCGCAC
>DNIT01000203.1:7824-8725 GCA_003489345.1 Pelotomaculum sp.
ACAGAATGCGCACTGCCGGCTCTACCAGAACCCAACTGGCAACCGCGAATTACCTGGATGTTATCGAAGCCGAACCCAGACTAAAGGAGATTTATACCGCTATAGTCCGGGAATTATCCGTTAAATATGTAGCCTAATTATATGGTTCTTTGAAAACTGCATACCCCCAACACCATAACGAAAGCGAGGTGATAATATGCCAAAGCCGCTAACAAGGCCCAGGGCGGTGACAGACAAAGGTTTTATCCCAGAAAAAGTATTAATTGATTTATGGGCTGCTTATTATCTTGATTATGTCAAGAAGCAAGGCGTTTTCTCTTCCCCCAACAAGGAGCCGAAAGGCCATAATAAGCGCAGAAAGGAGGAACCCAGATGAACCCTTACAGATGGCTCGTCCACCGCTGCGAGGCCAGCGACGCCTTTTCCTGGGGAGTGGTTGTGTTCGGCGTTATTGCCGCGTTGTTCATCGGATTTTACGGGAGGTGATTAAATGTTCGACCCTGAGAAAATTACCGACGAGACCTATGACCAGAGGGTTTGTGAAAAAGCCAAAGACCTTGCGGATTCGCTGGAACTTAAAGATTTCACTGTAACCAATCTTGATAGGCTTTCCCAAATCCTAATGGACGCCGCAGGGGACCGCGTTGCCCGTGAATTTATCTACCAGGCCAACCTAAAGCTCAGAGAGGAAAACAAGCAGTTAAAGCGGGACGTCGGTCGGCTCTATGATGAGCTGTCCCAGCTAAAGATAACCAAAGCTATTTAATTCTCAAAGAACTTATTGCCTAGAAATATTATCCAACATGGAAGGGGGTGAAGAAAATGGCGAACAGTGTCATAGGGCAGGCGATAAGAGAGCAAAGGCAGCAGGCCAATATGACAGTAAGGGAGCTGGCAGAAC
>DNIT01000063.1:0-3279 GCA_003489345.1 Pelotomaculum sp.
CTTGCCGCTGTCGGGTGTCGCGGCCACCGTGATCACAGTGCCCGCGGTACCACTCGCCGGATCCACACGCACGGTGCCACCGCTGATGGCGCTGTCCAGCGTTACGCTGTAGGTTGCTCCCGTGACTGTGGCCTCCGTGCCCGCGGCGCCGCCCGATGGTCCCTCCGTTGCCAAAGCGGCGGTGGGAAGCATGGTGCAAAGCATGGCTAAAATCATCAGCCATGCCAGCAGCGGTCTGTGTTTTTTGCTGTGCATAATTTTTCTCCTTTCCCTTTGTTGTTGTTTTTGTTTATTGCGGGGTCATTTTCTTTTTATCACCTCCCGCTGCCTGCTTCTGCCATGCCCCCTTACTGAAGCTTTTCTGTTTTTTCTCTGGGAAAACCGGTGTATCTTATTATTTTCCCAATATCTTCATCTTCGGAAAGCATCTGTTTGGAAACCTTTTCTATCCCTTTTCCCAAGTTCGAGGTTAAAATGGAGATAAGAAAGGCACTGGCAAATCAGCGTCTTTCTCTTTTGCACCGGTCAATTATGCCTCTTGGGACAGTTGGGATAGTGGAGAGAAGGCGCGGGGGAAGCTCCCTGCGCCTCCTCTTCTCTGCTGCAGCATCTACTGCAGCAAAATCGGGTTATGGTTCACGTCGTTGGTTAAATCGTCCACAATGAATACCTTGACGATATCACCAGTCTGGACGTTAAAGCCGGACTGGGCCTTGTTAACCAGATCAAAATCTGCCTTGGTGATGTTGAGGCTTAACTGGATGTCGTTACGCAGGTGCACGAAGACCATGGCTTCCTTCCCTGCATGGGATGTGACCGGGTTGGTCTGAACGCCGAAATATTTCAGACCGCTGACACCGGCTTTGACGGTCATGATGCTGATCCCGCCGGGGGTTTCGCCCACTTCATAAACCGCCTCATCCGCCGTGGGGGTAACCGTGTATTTGGGAGCCGGGGAAGAATCCTCAAACCGGGCGGTCACGGTTACGTCGGCTGCCGGGAGCACAAAGCTGTACACGCCGCCGGCAGCGGTGATTTCCGTGTAGGTGGCGCCGTTGTCGGCGGTGTACTTGAGGCTGCCCGCCACCAAGTGCTTGTCGGAATCAGGATGGACAGTGACGGTGACGGTGTCGCCCGCCGCACCGCTGGTTGGGCTCAGCGCAAGGCTGCCGCCGGTTATGGCGCTGTCCGCCGTCACGGTGTAGACGGTGGGGCCGGCAGTACCCTGCCAGGCCAGAATGGGATAAGCGCTGCCTGCCTGGAAGCCTTCGCCCAAAACCGGGGCCAGGGCCTCCAGCTCATCGGAGGTTTTCACTGCCGTAGTATCCGTACCGGAACCGACACCGGCAGCCGCCGTGCCGGCGAGGTAGTAACTGTTGGCAGTGCTGCCGGAATTTAAGAGACCGACCACGCCGCCGGCATGAACCGTTTCATTGGTCCTCGTAACGGCGCCGGCGTTGTAGGTGTTGGTGATAGCGGAAGTAGCGCTGGTACCCGCAATACCGCCGATACCATGGGAAGCAGTGCCGCCGGAAGTATAGTCATCTACGGCACCCAGGTTGTAGCAGTCTGTGATCGCTCCGGCGTTGTAGCCCACGATGCCTCCGGTGCTTTGTTTGCAGGAAATACGGCCGGTATTATAAGATGCTTTAACATGGGCGGTAGCCACGGAAACTCTGCCGGCAATACCGCCTGCGTAGGTGTTCGTGCTGGTCACGTCGGCCAGGTTGGCGCAGTTTTTGATGTATTGATAAGCGAAGTTTTGGCCTGCGATGCCGCCGCAATTGCTCCCGCCCGTGATTTTGGCATTATTGGTACAATTTTTAATGACAGAAGCGGTGGACTCTGCGGCCGTACCATTGTACCCGCTGATACCGCCGGCCCAGTTGCTGGTCATATTAATTTCGCCGTTGTTCGTACAATTGTCTATGGTGCAGCCGGCGCCCATAGACCCAACGATGCCGCCGGCCTGGGAACCGTTGCCGCTGATAACAAGATTGTTGACGCAATCGCTGACCGTACTGGCGATCACAGAGCCTGCGATACCCCCGTTATAACTGCCGGCGATTTTGGTAATCGTGCCGTTGGCGGTCAGGTTCGTCAGCGTACTGCCGCCTTTGGCATAAGCGACTATAGCAGAAGTGTAGTTGGCACCGCCCGTTAAATTAGCTGTTACGGACAGATCCTTGACGGTAGCGCCGTCCGCGTAACCGATCAGCCCGTAATATTGAGCGGTCACAGTGGTATTGTTATTATCAAAACCGGTGATCGCTTTATTGTTGCCGTCAAAGGTCCCTTTGAACGGGTTGGCGCTGGCGCCGACAGGAGTCCAGGCCACGCCGGTCAGATCGATGTTGCCGGCCAATCTGGCATTGATGCCGGCATTGCCGAGAACGCTCACCTGGTTGGCAAACCATTGCAGGTCACTGACTGTTTGAATTAAATAGTAGCCGTCTTCATCCTGGCTCGGGACGGCGATCACGGTGATCGCCTGATCAACGGTTATTGTCACGTCGCCGTCATGTCCATGATGGGTATAACTGATGGTTACGAATGTGTCGCCGGCAGAAAGCGTCTCCGGGGTCACAGTATAGTCCGTTGCCGCCAAAACCTGGCAGACGCGATTCGCATCGGCAGCGGTCGTATTGTTGAAATAGGCGGTAAGGACCATGCCTGTTTGATCAAAGCTATCCCCCACAGCATAGTAGGTATTGGCGGGAGCCGTGCTGATAACCAGCGATGTCAATTGCAAATACGCAACGGTGATTGGCACCTCCACGGTTTTACCGCCGTAACCAATCGTCACCGAAGTTGTCCCGCCAACCAGCGGTTCTTTCGGATAGCTGTAGAGCAAAACAGGTTCCGAGGTGCCGTCGCTATAATTTGCCATGACCGCCATACCGTCAGGTTGAAAGGTCTGGGTTTCGATATACGCGGTTTTGGCCGGCAAAGCGGTGATGGAGAGACTGGTTACGGTAGTGGTATCGCTACCCGTTTGGAAGCGCAGGATCGGCCAGCCGTTGTTGATGGCATTCTCTCCGGGGAGGTCGGCTACAAAGGACCTGCCCGCACCGTTATTGTTGATCGCAGTCAGGAAAGTATCTTTCATGCTGTCGGTCAGAGCAGCCGTATTGTCGGTGTAGGAGCCCGGGTTGCCGATACCGGCGGCAGCCGTGCCGGTGTAATAATAAAGGTTGCTGTTGTTGCCGGAGGAAGCTAATTTACCAATTACGCCGCCTACCGTAGCACCGGTTGCACTTCCGGTCACAGCAGCCATAT
>DNIT01000063.1:3377-4313 GCA_003489345.1 Pelotomaculum sp.
GCAGTTGTACGACGCACCCATTTCATTGCCGATGATACCGCCGGCTGTTATAGCACTGCTTACCGTACCCAGGTTATAGCAGTTGCGAACGATGGCATTATAGGTAGCCTGACCGGCGATACCGCCGGCATTCCCTTGGTCACCGGGGTTGCTGTTATTGATGATGCTGCCGTAGTTGACGCAGTTTTCGACCACATATTCAGTTTCCCCGACGATACCGCCCACATTGCCGTAACCGTCGACACCGGTTTGGGTGATCGTGCCATAGTTGACGCAGTTGCGGACGATGGGATAGTTCCACGCGCAACCGACGATACCGGCGGAACCGCGGCGGCCGTTGGCCACGATCGTAGCATAGCTGGTGCAGTTTTCGACCAATGCGCCCGGCGGGCTGGTCGGATACATGGCGGAGGAACCGTCGCTGGGACTGATTTTGCCGACGATACCGGCCGCATAACGGGCGCATTCCACATAACCGGTAACGGAGACGTTGCGGACCGCGGCATTTTCGGCAATGCCGCCGAACAGGGCTCGGCCGCAGCTGATATCATAGTTGTAGTTTTCCGGTTGATAAATGTACATGTTATATACGGTGTGCCCCTTGCCGTCGAAGGTGCCGTTGAAGATCGCTTTATAGGTGTGCAGGCGTTCACTGCCGCCGATGGAAGGCCAGGCCCGGGCAGCGGCGTCCTGGGCCGAGCTGGCATGATCGTTCAAATAAATATCGCTTTCCAGGTAAATGGTTTTATCTTTAAATTGTTCATGGCCGGAAGGGTATTCCGTACCCTGGTTCACGATATAGGCCAGGCCGGCTAAATCAGCCGCGTCATAGAGATGGAATTCGGCGGCGCCCGGATTCGCGTCATACCAGGAGGTGTCCACCGTACCGTCCCAGACGTTTGTGGAGGCTGGGTGCATGGTCTGGGTAACAGAAGC
>DNIT01000063.1:4469-4597 GCA_003489345.1 Pelotomaculum sp.
GTGATGCTTCCGGCGGCAATCGTATATTTGCTGCTGTCCACAGCGCTGCCGTCCACACTGATTCCGCTGATGGCACTGCGCCAGGCGGTGTCATCCGTAAAGCTCAAGTAGACGTCCTGTCCCACGGT
>DNIT01000156.1:0-4246 GCA_003489345.1 Pelotomaculum sp.
TTGCTGAGTAAACAGGTGCGGATAGTGAACAGACGTCACAGCCTGCAGAGACAAATGATTTTGGATGCACTAAAGGTACTCGACCATCCGATGGCCCAGGAGGTTTTAGAAGAGGTTCAAAAACAATACCCGCATATGAGCAGAGGGACGGTTTACAGGAATCTGAATCTTTTAGTGGAGGACGGCGTTCTCAAACGGCTCACCTTTCCCGATTCCCCGGATCGCTTTGATATTCAGGTGCACCCCCACGATCATGTGCAGTGCATCCGCTGCGGCGGGATTTTCGATATTGAGCCGGACTGTCTGAAGGAAATCGACCGGAAAATTGAGCGGGACACCGATTTTTCCATTAAAGGGCACAGCATTACTTTTCAGGGTGTTTGCCCCTGGTGTCAACAGGGAAAACATAAATAAGCAGTTAAAGGAGGAAAACCATATGGCAGAAAAGGATACGCTCACCACTGCATACGGAAGACCGGTGGAAAACGACCAGACATCCATCACGACCGGGAAAAAGGTCGGTTATGGCCTGCTCAACGACACTTATCTGATTGAAAAACTGGCGCATTTCGAAAGGGAACGCATACCTGAACGCGTTGTTCACGCCAAGGGTTCAGGCGCCTACGGGTATTTCGAGCTGACGGAGGATCTTTCAAAATATACCTGCGCCAAATTTCTTTCCGGGGCCGGCAAAAAGACAGACCTTTTCATCCGGTTTTCCACCGTGGGGGGCGAACAGGCTTCGGCCGATACCGAGCGTGACCCGCGCGGCTTTGCGGTCAAGCTTTACACGGAAGAGGGCAACTACGACATTGTGGGCAATAATACCCCTGTGTTCTTTATCCGCGACGCGATCAAATTCCCCGATTTTGTACATACGCAAAAAAGGGAGCCGCAGTCGGGTTTAAAAGACGCCACCATGTTTTGGGATTTTCTTTCGCTCACACCGGAATCCATCCACCAGGTGACGTTTTTGTTTAGCAACCGCGGTACGCCGGCCGATTACCGGCACATGGACGGTTTCGGCGCCAACACCTGGATGTTCTATAACGATAAAGGCGAGCATTATTGGTTTAAATGGCATTTCAAAACGGATCAGGGCATCAAAAACCTTACCGCGGCGGAAGCCACCGAGCTAGCCGGGAAAGATCCCGACTGCAACAGGCGCGATCTGTTTGAGTCCATCAAAAAAGGTGAATTTCCCTCCTGGACGGTATATGTCCAGATCATGACGCCCGAGCAGGCCAAAACCTACCGCTTTGACCCGTTTGATGTGACAAAGGTCTGGTTCCACGCCGATTTCCCGCTGATCCCCGTCGGAAAAATAGTTTTAAACCGTAACCCCGAAAATTTCTTTGCGGAAGTCGAGCAGGCGGCATTTGCCCCCAGCACGCTTGTGCCGGGCATCTATCCCTCGCCGGACAAACTGCTCCAGGGAAGGCTTTTCGCTTATGAAGACGCCCACCGTTACCGCCTGGGCAAAAACCACGACCTCATCCCCGTCAATTCACCCAAGGGCAACCGCGCGAATACGAACGAGCGCGACGGCCTGATGATGACGGACGGGAACTACGGCAGCACGGCGAATTATTTTCCAAATTCGGTCAATGCCCAATCGGAAGCCAGGCAGATCCCCGACGTGCCCGCCCTCGCCCTTGGGGAGGCGATGATCGCCCGGCATGATCTGGAGGTCGTGGAAAACGATTACTATCAGGCCGGCGAGCTTTACCGCCGCGTGCTCAGCGACACCGACCGCGACCATCTGATTTCCAACATCGCGGGCCATCTCGGCGGCGCGCTGAAACGCATCCAGTACCGTCAGACCGCGCTGTTTTACAAGGCCGATCCGGATTACGGGACAAGGGTCGCCGGCGCCCTCGGTTTAGACGTGCAAAAGGTGGCCTCGCTTGCCGCGCTCACGGATACAGAACGGGCGGCGGCAACCGCGCGGGATTTATGAACCGGGACGGGACTTTCATCGGCACGGGACCCTATGTAATATCATCGGCCTGCTGCACCCTGTCGTCATAAAGGCAGACCGGATATATTGAAAGCAGACCCCAAACTCTTATTAAAAAGCCGCATCCCTTTATATATTAAAGGTTTGCGGCTTTTAACTCACTTCAAACGCATAGGAGTATGAAAAGAAACTATTGAAAATGTATTTGACACCGGGGCGATATCTGGATAAAACCATTATCCACATTTCCGGGGCTTATATATGTTCAAGTATAAAGTATCTGATTCGGTTTCTTGACCTACACAATACTCACTGTATGAAATTTCCATTACTCTCATAGTCCCTGTTTTTTCACGCTTCCTTTTAACTCTTGGCATTCTGTTGCCCAGGGCAAACGCGTCTACACAATTTTTTGCTCTTACATAGCGGGTGACTTCCACCGAGTTGCCCATTCCCAAGTGGCCACAGTCTAAGATGACTTTAAAATAACGATATTTTTCTTCCATAACCTACACCCTTTTTATGTTCTTTAAACAATTAAAACCCCGTCGTTATACTTTTACTAGCATAACGCACCCAAAAAATATTAGATTTTTTTCTTTATCATTTAACTGCCTGGCTACAGCAACTCTAAAGTATTCTCCACCTCCTCCCGTAGAACCCCTTTCCTGTTGCATCCGTCGCCGGGCTTGGTAAGTTACTTCCGAACCTGGTGCCGGAAGCACCGCCCGCTTTGCTCAGGAGAACCTGCCCCTTCAACTGGCGATAGCAAGTCGTATGGAACATTGTCAAAACTGATCTTATAAGCAAAGGCGCACATAATAGTCATCTTCCGGGAAACCAGCGCAACGCTATACTTATATTAGTATAACGTGCTTAAAAAAATTTGTCCACCTTCTTCCTGAATTAAAGATACTTTTTTATCAATATCTCTTTTACGACCAGATGCCACATATCCATAAGGAGCAGCATATCCATGGGTTCGAAGCCGCATAGTTCCTGCTTCAGTATTTTTCCATAGGCCTATACATAAACAAAAACAGACCGAAAAGCGTGGGTTTCATTTCCATCAATTCGGCAAATCCTAATTTCTAGTGTTTTGCGTAAAATAAAACGATTCATCTTGATCAATCCTCAGCAAAATATCTGGCATAAAGCGGTTCTAAAGTATTGTCTTCTTCCTCTAAATATGCAAGTACTGTTTGTGCTATTATACAATCACAATAATGATCGTATGATATTTCCTCTAGCCTGATTGTTCCTGTTTTGGTAAGATTTTTGTTTAAGCCTGACATGCTGTTTCCTGTTAACGCATGAACTTTATCCATTGCCGACACATAGCGGGTGATTTCCAACGGTTTGCCCATTCCCAAGCGGCTGCTGTCAAAAGTGACTTTAAAATAATGATATTTCCCTTCCATAAACCTACACCCTTTTTGTAAACTTTTATACTTTAATCAGTTCACGCGCCCAAAAACATTATTCGTTTTTTTCTTGATCATCAAAATGCTTGGCATACAGCAATTCTAAAACGTCTTCCGCTTCCTCCCGTAAAGCGCTGTACTGTTGCATCAGTTGCCGGGCTTGGAAGGTAACTTCCGAACCTCCGCCCGAAGCACCGCCCGCTTTGCATTTCAGCAGGGGAAAACCTAATCTGTCTTCCATAGCACGGATCAACCGCCAGGCTTTATTATATGACATGCTAAGTTCGGCTGCCGCTTTACTCAAAGAACCTGTCCGGTCGACTCGCAATAGCAAGTCATATGGCCCATCGCCAAAAACCTTCCCGTTATTATCTAACCAGAGCTTATAAGCAAGGCGCACGTGATAGTCATCTCCCAAGACAACTAGCTTATCGATATACTTATATTAGTATAGCGGTTATAATGAATTTTGTCTACCTTCTTCCCAAAGAATCTCTGAAAACTTCAATTTATCCCATATATCCTACTGCTGCCGGGCATACATACCAACGCAAAGGAGCGAACGATCGCTCCCTTGCGTTTTTTATTCTTTTTATTTGACTGCCAGAACCGCTACGGTCCAAATCATTGCCACAAACCGGCTCTCGCAGGAACAAGCACCGTTTCAATCAATGCCCTCAACGAAAAATGTTGATTCTATGAATTGCTAAGGTACGCATCGATAGCCGCAGCCGCCTGTTTCCCCGCTCCCATCGCCGAGATCACGGTGGCCGCGCCGGTGACAATGTCACCCCCGGCATAAACGCCCTTTTTGGTGGTAGCTCCCGTTGCGGGGTCGGCGATCAGAATACCGTTTTTGCCG
>DNIT01000156.1:4318-14509 GCA_003489345.1 Pelotomaculum sp.
ATCAGAATACCGTTTTTGCCGGTCTGCAATTCTGGCGTGGTCCTGGAAATCAAGGGATTCGGCTTGTTTCCGATGGCCATGATCACCGTCTCGACTTCGAGAACATGTTCGGAACCCTCTATTCGAACCGGTCTCCGCCGCCCCGAGTCATCCGGCTCCCCGAGCCTGCTGCTGTAACATTCGATGGCCTGCACCCATCCCTCGCCGTTGTCTATAATAGCGGACGGAGTACAGAGCATTTTGAAGCGCACACCTTCCTCTTTGGCATGCTCCACCTCTTCTTTCCTGGCTGGCATCTCCGCCTCGGAGCGCCGGTAGACGATATAAACTTCTTCAGCGCCCAGGCGCAGGGAGCACCGGGCTGCATCCATCGCCACATTGCCGCCGCCCACGACAGCCACCCGCTTACCCACTTGCACCGGTGTATCGTAGCCGGGGAATTGATAGGCCTTCATGAGGTTGGTTCGGGTGAGGAATTCATTGGCTGAATAAACACTGTTTAAATTTTCACCCGGTATGTTCATAAAGCTCGGCAAACCGGCGCCTGTCCCGACAAACACGGCGTCATATCCGGCGGCCATCAACTCGTCGACGGAAGTGATTTTGCCGATCACGGAATCCACCTTGATTGCAACACCAAGTTTCTCGATATAGGAGATCTCCTGCCTGACGATATCCTTGGGCAGACGGAACTCGGGAATACCGTAGATCAGCACGCCGCCCGCATCATGCAAAGCCTCAAAGACGGTTACCGCATAGCCCTTCTTGCGCAGATCGGCCGCTGCCGTCAATCCTGCCGGCCCCGAGCCGATCACTGCGACTTTCCTGTGCCTTGATGCCGATAACGCCGGAATAAATACACTCTGGTTCCGTTCATAATCGGCCACAAACCGCTCCAGACGCCCGATGGCCAGCGGTTCGCTTTTCTTGCCCAAAACACAACAGATTTCGCACTGGTCTTCCTGCGGGCAGACCCGTCCGGTAATGGCCGGCAGGTTGTTGGTCTCCTTAATTTTTCTGGCGGCACCCATAAAATCCCTGTTTCTGATCAATTCTATAAACCCAGGGATGTCGATTTCGACCGGACATCCCTCAGTGCACGGCTTATTCTTGCACCGCAGGCACCTGCCGGCCTCCGAAAGCGCCTGCTCTTCGGTATAACCGAGCGCGACCTCGTTGAAATTTTTGATACTCTCCGCCGGATCCTGTGTCCTCATCACTTCACGTGTTTTTTTCACCGTCATCGGACGTCACCCCCGCACTTGCACTCGTGCCAGTGAGCCAACGCTACTTCTTCATCGGCAAGATACATCTTCTGACGCAACTGCAAGTTATCGTAATCGATGCTGTGGGCATCAAATTCGGGACCGTCAACACAGGCAAATTTATTCACGCCGCCGACCGAAACCCTGCAACCGCCGCACATACCGGTACCGTCCACCATAATTGGGTTCAGGCTCACGGTGGTTTTAATTCCCAGGGGTCTGGTCATTTCGGCCACGGCGCGCATCATCGGGACGGGTCCGATGGCAACGACCAGATCAATTTTGAGCCCGTTGTCCAGAAGTCCTTGCAGGGCACTCGTCACGAAGCCCTGCCGGCCATAGGAGCCATCGTCGGTCACAATTTGCAACTCATCGCTGGCCAACGCCATCTCATGCTCGAAAAAGAGCAACTGCCTGCTGCGGGCTCCGATAATCGAGATCACCCTGTTGCCGCCCTGCTTCAATGAACGCGCGATGGGATAAACCGGCGCCACACCGATACCCCCACCGATGCATACGACCGTTCCGTACATTTCAATCTCCGACGGCTGTCCCAGGGGACCTATAAAATTCATGATGCAATCTCCTTCGCTCAGCATGCCCAGTTCCCTGGTGGACTTGCCTACCTCAGCGAACACGATGGTGATGGTCCCCTCCGTCTTATTGTAATCCGTGATGGTCAGGGGGAACCTTTCTCCATGGTCATGCATGCGCAGGATAACAAACTGACCTGCCCTCGCCTTCCTGGCGACCTCCGGCGCAAATATACACATCAGCTTGGTGGACGGGGTCAATTCAATTTTCTTCAAGATCTTGTACATTGTTGGACCTCCTGTCTCAATAGGGGGATGCGTGATACTGCATCCCCCTATTGACGCTATATCTGAAGCGGGAGCCAACCCTCGCGCTACAACGAGAGCGTATGTGCTCTAATCATTAATGTTCTATAGCGCGGTTTTTCTGGACTCTTGTGTCATTTTGCATGTTTTAAATCTAGTAAAGGCCGAATTTTTCTTCAGTCATGCTGATATAGATATTCTTCATCTGGGTGTAGTGCTCGAGGATGACTTTATGCGTCTCACGTCCGATACCGGATTTCTTGTAACCGCCGAAAGGAGCGTGAGCCGGCAGGTTGTTGTAGTTGTTGACCCACATCCTGCCGGTCTCAACACCTCTGGCCACACGTAACGCACGGTTGATGTCCCTGGTCCAGACCGCTCCGCCAAGGCCGTACTCACTGTCGTTGGCCATGGCGATAACCTCTTCCTCGGTCTTGAACTTGATCACAACGGCCACAGGTCCGAAGATTTCTTCCTGCGCCACTCTCATCTTGTTGTCAACATCAACCAGCAAGGTCGGACGCATGAAGGCGCCTTTATCCAGGCCGTTTTCTGTTACTCTGACTCCGCCGCAGGCCAATTTGGCGCCCTCTTTCTTGCCAACTTCAACATAATCGAGGATCTTCTTGAGTTGCCCCTCGTCGATCTGGGAGCCCATGATGGTATCCTGCTCCCAGGGCAATCCGACCTTGACACTGTTGAAGGCCTTGACGGCTTCAGCTACGAATTGATCATAGATGTCCTCGTGCACGAAGACCCGGGAACCGGCGCAGCAGACCTGGCCCTGGTTGAACAGAATACCCATCTGGAGTCCTTCAATGGCCTTGTCCCACGGACAATCCGGGAAGTAGATGTTGGCCGACTTGCCTCCCAATTCCAACGTTGCCGGGATCAACTTCCTGGCGGCGGCTTCAGCCACGGTATAGCCAACCTCGGTGGAACCGGTGAAGGCCAGCTTGCGGAAACCTTCGTGCTCCAGTATAAAGTTTCCTGTAGTGGAACCGCGGCCGGTGACTACATTGACGACACCGGGGGGCAGTACCTGATCAAGCAGCTTGGCCAATTCCAGGAGGCTCAGCGGGGTGGTGGAGGATGGCTTTATTACCGTGCAGCAGCCGGCGGCCAGCACCGGAGCGATTTTCCAGGCGCCCATCAATAGCGGAAAGTTCCAGGGGATGACCTGCCCCACAACGCCGAGCGGCTCATGGAGAATAAGACTGAGTGTATGATCATCGATCATCGTCGCTTTGCCCTCTTCGGTCCTGATAGCCCCGGCAAAATAGCGAAAATGGTCGGCGCTGAGCGGAACATCAATCCCCCTTGTCTCACGGATTGGCTTACCGTTATCCATGGTTTCAACCATGGCTAATTTTTCAGTGTTGTCGTCGATCAAGTCGGCGATCTTCAAAAGCATGGCGGAGCGCTCCTGGGGGCTGATTTTCTTCCAGCTATCCCAGGCCTTCCAGGCGGCCTTGACGGCTTTATCCACATCTTCTCTGCTGGCATCCGCACAACTGGCGAGGAACTCACCATTAGCCGGGCAATAAGTGGGAGTCGTCTTGCCGATACTGGCATCCACCCACTGTCCGTCAATATATAGTTTATAGGTATCATCCATCGGTTTTTGCATTTTCTTAACCCCCCTGTTTTTATATAGTTTAATTTCTTTCCAGGTCAACCATTTTTGTTTACGGTAATGACGAGTCTTATACTCCCTTTACAATCATTGAACAAGAGCGCCAACCTCGCTTATCCTCTTTTTGTCCCCTCTCTTTTTCACTTGTGACATCCGGCAGGGCAGTGCCGGCAACTGCCCCTGCTGTAGGATGGTGCCGCCTCATCACAGGCTCTTGACCAGAATGAAAGGCTGGCGCTGACACAAATCTAATAAGCATATATCATGCCAGAAGCTGCAGGCAAGAAAAAAAGCCGCACGGCCGGCATTTTATATAACAGAGTTGTTTCATGAACTGTTCACAAGTGTCATCAATATGTAATAAACATAATCCAATTGCGTGACACATTGATTGCAGGCAACGTGCTTACGCATTTCCACAACTGACATTATTTTTAAATCAATATCATTTATTTAAGTAGCCATGACAAAAAAATAAATTCCATGATAAAATACTATAAAACAGGACAAGCTGGCATCTATTGTTCACTCAATAAGTGTGACAACATTTTTCAATCCTAACCAGATATGACAAGAATCTGCTGTAATATCGTATGGTCCTTGCAGGGTTGTTACTATCACACATCGGAGGTGAAACAATGGCTTCAAATCTTGATGCGGCACCTCAAAATATCACTTCAGCCTGGAAAAAACTTATTACCGCCGCCGAGATTGACACAACAGTGGTACGTGCCGAAATTGCCCAATCGTGGCAGCGTTGCTACCAGGCCGGTGTTGATCCTTCCAGCGGCGTCAGCCGTCTTTTATTGGATCCCCGGCAGCTGCAAAAACTCTTGGAAAAAAAGAGCGAGCTAATCGACATTGCCAGACCGTTCATGGGCAACCTCTACCAGTTTGTAGCCGGTTCCGGCTTTATCGTCATGTTGTCTGATGAAAAGGGTTATATCATGGAAGCCATCGGCGACAGCGACACTTTGGCCAATGCTTCCGAGTTGAACCTGAGCAAGGGAGCCAGTTGGGTCGAAGAAGAAGTCGGTACCAACGGCATCGGAACCGCCCTGGCAATCCGGAATCCCGTACAGATATCGGGGGCGGAGCATTATTGCAAGAAAGTACACGCCTGGACCTGTTCCGCAGCGCCGATTTGCAACGACCAAAGACAGATCATCGGCGCCCTGCAGATGTCAGGCCCCTCTGAAAAATCGCACAAACACACCCTGGGCATGATCGTGGCCGCAGTTAAAGCGATCGAAGATCGGCTCAGGCTCCAACATAGCCACAGGAATCTGGCGCGGCTCAACAACCATTTAAACAATATTTTTTTCACCGTTTCAGATGGCGTCATAACTGTTGACAAAGACGGCCGCATTGATCAGCTCAACCCCGCTGCAGAGAAACTTCTCAACCATAGGAAACTTGAGATTATAGGAAAGGCTTTTGCTGATTTTATCGATAAGCCTCAGAAAATCAAAGACATGTTGACCAGCGGAACCGCCTACCATGAGGCTAACTTGACTGTCAGCACGGGTCAGGGCCATGTGCACTGCCTGTCATCCGGAAAGCCGATGGAAGACGACCACAAAGGTATAACCGGTGGAGTTATCTTCATCAATCCATTGAACAAGATCAAGAGACTGATTAACCGCTTCAGCGGCGCCCATGCGACGTTTCACTTCACAGACATTGTGGGCAAGAATCCCCGGTTGTTGAAAGCGGTGCAGTTGGCCATCCACGCTGCCGATAGTCATAGCAATGTCCTGCTGCAGGGGGAAAGCGGCACCGGCAAAGAAGTATTTGCCCAGGCCATCCACAATGGGAGTGCCCGCAGCAATGGTCCTTTTGTGGCGGTAAACTGCGGCGCCATACCAAGAGAACTGATCGGCAGCGAGCTGTTCGGCTATGAGGAAGGCGCTTTCACCGGCGCCTTAAGGGGGGGCAGGCCGGGTAAGTTTGAGTTGGCTTCAGGAGGTACCCTGTTCCTTGATGAGATCGGTGATATGCCCCTGGAACAACAAGTGGCTTTGTTAAGAGTGTTGCAGGACAAACAGGTCACCAGGCTCGGTGACAGCAAAGCCGTCGTAGTGGATGTGCGGATTATTTGCGCCAGCAATAAAAACCTGCACCAGGAAGCGGAGCGGGGGAATTTTCGTAAAGACCTCTTTTACAGGCTCAACGTTATTTCCATTAACCTTCCGCCGTTACGAGAGCGTCGCGAAGACATACCACTCCTGTTCGATATGTTCTTCAAGGAAGTCTGCCGCAAAACCGGTATAGACATACACCATATTAATCCCAGAGTGATCGCATGCCTGCAGGAATATGAATGGCCGGGCAACATGCGTGAATTCCAGAACGTATTGGAGAGAATGGTTAACATAGCCGACGGAAATACCATAGAGATGGAACACCTGCCGGAGGAAATCCTATCGCCGCGGCCCAAAACCCAGCCGCCAGACATCGTACCGCCCACAACTAGCTGCAGTATCAATGCCGAGATATACAAGATCAAGGCTATGCTGGATGAAGAGGAACGACGGGAGATCTTATCGATGCTTTACAAGAACAAAGGCAATATCAGCAGGGTCGCCAAAGATATGAACATGTCACGCAATACCCTGTACAGGAAAATGCGGAAACTGGGGATTCAGTAATCTGTCCATACTCTTAGTTTCCAGCAAGTTTCCCCACAATTGGGACTTTGGCCAGTATGGAGGCTTTATGCGGAAAGTTTGCAGTCAGATCCTTACCCGCGCTACAGCCTTGATGGTTTCCGTTTTTCCACTGTCGCACCTTTGTAACATCGTACACAATGCCATTGATTGCGATATAGGCAGGATTTCCGTTTTGTCCGTCGAATTCGCTTAATTCCTGAAGCGTAAAGACCCGGGCATTTTCCTGAGATGTCCTGTCTGCTTGACTTTGCTGCCCAGTCGATGAGGGACCATTCTTATAGAACAAGCATACGGCTAGAATACTGAAACCAATGAGACCAACTGCTATTATGGCGATTTGATTTTTCATCATGCACTTCCTTCTTTCATCAAGGTGTTTATTGCAACCAGGTCTGCCGGGCATTTTTTTAATGTATTGATTTATTTTCTTTTCGCTGCTATTTCAGTTTAAAATTTATCTATTATCTTCGTGGTAAGCCACCAGACTAAACCGAGCAGCATTACAATTCCAATGAGCGTGACCCATAAACCCATCTTCAGGCTGATCATATATATAACGAACAATACCAGCGTCAGATAAAGAGAGCCAAGGACGATCCACTTGGGGACATCCTTTACGAGCGGGATTCCCAGCGTAATCAGAAGAGAAGCACCGATTAAAAAGGACATAAAATCCACATTCATCAGACCGACGGGATACATGCTCCCGCCCCAGAAACCTGTCAGGATGCCCACCGCAATCAGTACAAATCCCAGAATTGATCTTCCTCTCATCAGATTTCCTCCATCATTGACCAGCTTCCTTTCCAGCTTTTTGTCCCCTTTGACCAGTTCATCCAGTGTAATTCCGAAAAAATCACTGAACTCAATCAGTTTCTCCAAATCAGGGTAGCTCTGTCCTCGCTCCCATTTTGATATGGCCTGACGGCTGACATGAAGCTTGCTAGCCAGCGCATCCTGGGAGAGATTTAATTTATTTCTTTCCTCTTTTATCCGGGCCGATAAATCCATCATATCCCCCCTTCTTATTTTTTTCGCAGTTTCATAATAGTGACGGATTGGCATTCCGTAAAGAAATTTATCGTTGCTTCAGGCGCAACCTTTGGTTGCAATCGATAACTACCACCATTTTTATCCCCTATATTTCTTTTCATACCCACGAAATAAGAATCCATCGTGCAATCACAAAACCACCGGATTTTCATGCTCATGACATTCTCATGGTTTATACTTCGTATAGATCTTACCTGCCGGCCCAACTCGAAAATGGCAGGATAAGCCTTCTTGGGGCAAAACTTATAGGCCATTACAAGCGCTTCGAACAACCACCTCACTCCGGATTGATGGCGATCCAGCTCGTCCTGCCTGGGCGGAAAACGGCCGTCCCCCTGCCTTGCTTTAGAACGGTTAGGTTCATACTCTTGGATGATGGAAAGCTGCCGGATATGTTGCAATTTCGGGCAGCAACGCCGCAAGATAAACGCCGCCGTTATGATCTGTTGGCAACACGGAAACAGATGTATCGTCGTATTGCAGATTTATATAACGGTTCATGCCCTGCGGCGTTTGGTAGTTGACATTGATGATAT
This sequence comes from Pelotomaculum sp., assembly GCA_003489345.1. Taxonomy (GTDB): domain Bacteria; phylum Bacillota; class Desulfotomaculia; order Desulfotomaculales; family Pelotomaculaceae; genus Pelotomaculum_C. The sequence goes on from DNIT01000156.1 coordinate 12,320, forward strand.
GGTTTGCGCGGTACAGGATGTTTTTTAACACGCCGCCACCTGCTTGGATCTCTTTCAAAACACTTTCTGCTCCGTTAAATTCGAGAAGCTCCGATTCCGTTATTTCAATTCCGCCGTATTCATGAAAGCCGTTATCATAGTAAAGCCAGTATTGCTTTAACGTACGCCCCGTGCCATCCGCTCCAGCGTCCAGCGTGTTCTGCTGTACTGTAAACGTGCCGTCGCCTATCTGTTGGAGGTCTTGGGCGCCACCTGATAGGACCGATTGGGGCTTACTGTTTTCTACGCATAGTAAAAACAGGGGACGGCCCGTTGCATAGATTTTTTCATACTTTATAAACTTTTTACCACCTATGAGGACAACTTCCGGCGGTGCGCACCAGTCCGTATCATCCAGTTTTACCAGTACGCTTTCGGAAACAAACCATGGCTCGCCTCCCTCAGCACTTTCTTTTCCGGTCAGTGCAAACGCTTCATATTTGCCGTCGCCGTCATAATCATCATAGAGCAAGCTGATGATTTTTTCGTTTGTCTCAGACTGGAGCTTTTGCATGAACAGCTCTTTTTGACCGGATGAAGATTTATTACACGCCGCCAGCCCAAACGCCAAACCGATGACCAAAAACACGAAAAGTACGAATACCATGATCCATTGTTTCAAATTACGATCTCCCTTCGACTTCGAAAATCTGCCGTCTGCATGCATAGCTACCAGAGGCACGCTTACGCCGCCCGTTTTATCGTATGGCAAGGTATAGGTATAAGATTAGACGTTTGCCGTTCGTATTTTGTTTATTAATTCCTGTCCGCCATATAATTTTTCTGCTCCCAAAAGTCTGCCGTGCCATTTTCCAATGATAAAGATACTATAAAAAAACGGCTCTACCATTCTCTATAGAGCCGTTTTTTTTAATGTCATCGAAACACCCAGTGAAAGATGATAAACGACAAGATGTTTCAAGGAGGCGAGAGCATGGCAGCGAAGAAGTATGCTCAATGCCCCCTCTCTCCCTTGCCGGGATTCAAGAAATCCAAGTCTAATCCATCCATTACAAATGCTTTCCGCAATAAATCCGGCGGCACAAATTCATCGTATTTCCCCAGGAACGGTGCTTCCGCTTCATCCATCAGCTGCAAAGGAGCCATTGTTTGCTCAGCAAGCCGTTCCAGTTCCCGTTGCAACTCCCCGGCGCCGCATGGTCCTGCAACGGTTATATAGTAAGGCTCGGTGGGCAGTATGGTACGTATACGGAGCGGTTCCTTCAATACAAATTTCAGCACCCGGACCAACGTGCGGTATTGCCTGCTGCCAATCCAGGGCAGCACAAAAAGTGAGTCTCCTCCGGCTTTTACCACCATATTTTTCAGCAAGCCCGTTTCATGTGCGAGCCTTCGCGCCTTTTCCAGCCGCCGCACGGCATTGGGCTGCAAGTAAGAGTAGATTTCTCCGCTTTGCAAAATATCCCGCATCTTGGCCACAACCCTGGTATGCAGATCCCCTCCCGCACCCAGCCACAAAGTGTCCGATCGCCCGCGAACAGGTTCAACATATACCGCCTTATGCCTGCTATCCACCTCAATAACACGCCAGGAACGTCCCGCAAGCGTCATTGCGTAGCCGGGCGGTGGCACTGTGGTGATGCTGCCGATCTCTTCGGTGCCGGAATAAACGGCATGCTCTTCTTCGTCCTGGAATACAGCGTAAAAACGAAAGTTGTTGACGATTTTCTCTCCGGTCAGACCAATGATCAAGCCCCCATCATCAACACGTTGTAGGTGATCGATTTGCAGCAGGTGCCGCAGGAATGCTTTATAATCTTCCGGATTGATCTCCCGGAAAGCGGGCAAAGCCAGCACTTTGCGCGCAAGTTCTCTTGGTGAGGCTTCACCCATCGCTTTAAGCATGCTCATCGTCTGGTGATACAGCAATCCCGTTGGCTGCCGGCGCAGCGTAAACGGCTCGAGCCAGCGATCTTTCGTGTACAGTTCTATTACCGAAACGGCACGCAACAACGTCCATGGAATGCGGGAAGGCAGCGGCGCGCTTTCATCTTCTTCCTCAGGACAGACAAACAGCATCTCCGGAGGCTGTCCGCGCCTCCCCGACCGTCCCAGACGCTGCACAAAGCTGGAGCAGCTATATGGCGCCCCCACCTGCATCACCCGCTCAAGATTTCCCAGATCGATGCC
>DNIT01000156.1:14693-16880 GCA_003489345.1 Pelotomaculum sp.
ATGCTGCCATGATGGACATAAAAGACATCGCGGTCGCTCCGGCGGGCGGCAACGGTCCGCATTTCCCGCGTCACTTCTTCCGCATCCGTCCGACTGTTGGTAAAGATCAGCGCTTTTTTGGCATGTGTCGCATCGTAAATATACTCATAGTAAGTGGTCCGTGCTTGGGCAAGCCGCTCGGCCTGTTCGGTATCACGGGCATCCGGCATCGAAAAATGCTCAACCGCAAGCCGCAGCTTGCGGCCCCCTGACGGGTTGGCAACCGCAACACCGCGCGAGGTCCCTGCCCTAAGCCAATTCTTTGCCGTTTCATAGTCACTCATGGTTGCGGACAAACCAATACGGCGCGGCGTGCAGCAGGCCATTTGCTCAACGCGGGCAAGTTGACATAAAAGCTGTGTTCCGCGATCCTGCCCCATGAATACATGTACTTCGTCAATAACGACAAAACGTAAATCATTAAATAAATGTGGAATAGCGTTGGGCCGGTTCATCAATACTCCTTCTAACGATTCCGGTGTGATCTGCAAAACGCCAGAAGGACGCCGCAATAGCTTCGTCTTCTCATTCCGGGATACATCGCCATGCCAATGCCAAACGGGAATCCGCGCCTCGTGCAGAAGGTCATTCAAGCGCTCGAACTGGTCGTTGATCAAAGCTTTTAGCGGCCCAATATACAGGATTCCCACAGTGCGGGGCGGATGCTCATAAAGCTGTGTCAGCGCGGGGAAAAGCGCCGCCTCCGTCTTGCCGCTGGCCGTGCCCGAAGCAATCAGCATATGGTCGTCGGTATCCATCAACACATGGCAGGCTTCAACCTGTGCATCCCGCAGTTCCGTCCAGTTGTTCCGGTAGATATATTCTTGAATGAACGGGGCCAAGCGATAAAAAGGGTTGCTCATAGTTCAAACTCCGTCAGGAAGTCGCTGACCAGATCCGGGTCTTCTTCGGCCGCCTCCACCTTATGCCCTTCCATCAGTTGTTCAAAGGTCTTATCCGGGTTCTGATACAATATGTCCTGCATATCCATAAAATCACGAATGACTTCCCGGGGCGTCAGCAGTTTCTCCGCACCCATTCTGCCGACAACGCTCTCCATGAATGCCACAAGCTGCGCATCGGTAACTGGACTTTCATACTTATAATGGGTACTGTGCAGAGCACGCAACTTTTGCAAAAGCAGCAAAATTTCCTCGTTGGAGAGCATGGCGAGCCTGAGTACAGGCGCTGCCAAATTTCGCAAGCCATTTCCGGAAAAGCGCCCCTCTATCAAGCGGGAGCGCAGCGCCTCATAGCTGTATAATCCGCGCCTTTCATCCTCGACAAACTGAGGCGTACCGCCCATGAAAACCGCCAAATGCGCTGCTTTGCCCTGCATGGTGTCATTGAACATCAGCAGTAATTTTTCATAGTTGGCCGTGCGGGCAACAGTATTTGTAATCTTATAAAGGTTGACACCTTCGTCAATAAACAGAATCAACCCCTTGTAACCCAAATTTGTTATAAATTCCGACCAAAGCTTGATGTAATCATACCAGCTGCCGTCGTCGATAATCACACCGACCCCCAGCGCATTGCGCGCTTCGGTCCTGGTCATGAATTCACCCCGCAGCCAGCGTAGCGCGGCCTGTTTTTTTTCGTCGTCGGAAAGCTTATAGCCGCGCCAATAGGTGGCCAGCACCGACGAAAAATCAAAGCCGTGCACCATGCTTTCCAGTTCGCCCGCCGCCTCAAGAATAAGCTCTTCTACGCACTGGATCAAAACATCTTCAGGCGGCCGGCCACCCTGCTCGCTGATGACCCGCTGCTGGAGCGAAGAAATCCATTTTTGCAGAATCACCTCAAGGGCGCCGCCATCGGGACGTGTCCGTGCGGCAAGGTTGGTCATCAGTTCCCGGTAAGTTGCCAGGCCCTGGCCTTTTGTCCCGACCAGACGGCGCTCGGGAGACAGATCGGCATCCGCAACGATAAAATTGCGATCCATAGCATAATTCCGTATGGTTTGCAGCATGAAGCTTTTACCGCTGCCATAGCGCCCGGTAATCAGCCGAAATGCCGCGCCGCCTTCCACTGCATGATCCAGGTCACGCAGCAAGGCTTCGATTTCATATCTCCGGCCCACCGTGATATATTCAAGCCCCACCCGCGGCACAACGCCGGCGGTCAGTGAATTGACCAAAGCGGTTG
>DNIT01000156.1:16975-19234 GCA_003489345.1 Pelotomaculum sp.
GTGAATTGACCAAAGCAGTTGATACTCTTTTCGGAATCTTCATCTGATGCATGCTCATCCATCCTCCGTAGAAAACAATGCTTTGACCAGTTCCAGATACTCCTCAAGAACGACCCCATCCGCTATCAAGAGATCCCCAACGGTCTCCATAGCTGCTTCATTGATGCTGTCTAATACCGGCTCTACCATCGTCTCTGCTTGTTCCGCTATGTTCTGCAGTTCCTGCCGGCTTACGCCCCGCGCTACGGCATACAGCATGTCTAATTGCCAGGGGGAGAACCTTTGGCACAGTTCCCGCCACGCCGGCGCAAGTCCATCAGCGTTCCAGGCGGCATGTGCCGGTGTTTCCTTTGCCGGATTTACCGGCAGATATGCAAGTTCATCCCGGTAATCCTCATCAATGAGATACAACCCGCTTTCTTGAACAATCAGCAAACTGCCCAGTATATGCAGCGCCTTTTTATTGATCCGGCTGACAATGTCTTCTGTCGGGCAATCCGGCAGGAGGGACTGCAATACGTTGCCTTCCATTTCCCAGCCATACTGCAGCAGCATATTGATAAGCCTGCGTTCACTTTCATCCGCTTGTGAGAGCAACTCCGCTACGAGCGCAAGATCTGTCAACAGCCCGCCCGGGGTGTCAGGCGGACGTGCGGGTACCGTCGCAGCCACGGCAACTTCCGGCAAGGCTTTTAGAAAATCAGGCGCGGCAGTGTCCGGCTGTTCTTCCGCCTGCCCGGTCATCAGCATGCGCTGTGTTTGCTCGGCCTCGGCTGCCGCGCGGGCCAGTTTTCCGGCATCTATGGTGATGTTCGACTGGACCTCCTGCTTTCTGAGAAGCTCCCGTTCCATGTATACATCAATCAACCTGCGCAACTCTTCTTCCAGTTCGATGCCGCGCAGCCTTCCGGGATAGCCCTTGATGTCACGCAGCTTATTCTCTGTATGGCGGATGACCTGCGCCAGGAAATCCCGCAGGGGCGAATGTGCGCTTAAGGCTACGACTTTTACTTTTATCGTTCGCGGCTCCCCCGCATACAATGCGCTTTGGAACAGGTACCGTTCACGTTGCCCATACCCGGGATGGAACATTTCTATCATACGGCGTCCCTGTTGCTTTTCCAAAAAGGCATCGACCAGCGCAACGGCCTTGGGAATATATTCATCGCATATTGAGGAGTACCTGCTTTGATAGAACTTACTGCGTTCGATATGATAATTGGCAGCCTGCGACAGCAAGGGGATATCGATACAAAGCGGTCTTTCACCAAATTTCGTGAGCAACAGACGGTCCAGATCATATTGACCAACCGGACAGCCGCTCAGATTAGAAATTTCTCCTATGGGGATATCCAGACCATGCACCAGGACAAAATCGCTCACCCAGCCCGCCAAATATCTGTCCAGTTTGGGAAACGGCACCCGGTATGCGCACCAAACATCCATCAGCTTTTGATAGCCTTCCAGGGGAGTCCGGCAGCCCACCAGGTTAATCAACTCATAAACATACAGGAAAATATAGGACAAATCCGTTTGCGGATATGCACCGCAGCGCACCTGTCCGCGCCAATAGAAATACCACTGGGACTGGGAACCGGTCATACTTCCATATGTTGGCCAATAGGCCATAAAGGGTGTAAAACTAGCATAACGCACTGTTTTAGCGGACAGCTTTTGAGCCTGCTCCACAAAAACCTGTTCTCCGGTTCGAAAGTTTACACGAATTTCTGGCCGGGACCCGATGCTTGTGGTGCGAGGCTGTTCCGTCCGTAGCGGAATGGAGACGCTTTTATGCGGCGCCGTCTCCCCTTGCATCTGGATTTCGGCAAAGGTTTGCGGAGCATGTACAACCGGCTTAAATACATATGGCTGGGGCAGCGGCGGCAAAGGTTTATTTGGATCGATAATTAGGCAGTCCGTCACGGCGCACCTGGAAACGCCCAGCAATTCCTGCTGCACCAACCGCGTTTCATACCGCTTCCTATACTCCGTATCCGCATACAACGCAATACGTATCCTGGCCCTGAGTCCGGCAAGAGACTTGAAAATCATTGTGCTGCCGGTCTTCGTCATGGTGTCCGGCTCCAACAAAACAAGCATATCGAATTTTAAGGACGGCGGCACTTCGTTTTTGACTATGGAATTGGTTGTGGCAATAATAAAAAAGCTTGATTGGACTGGCGCGGAAGCATCCTTTTTGCTTCCATCCAACCAAAGTGGCGACAAGGGTTGCATACCGGCGTGTAGTTCCTCCAGACG
>DNIT01000156.1:19395-19547 GCA_003489345.1 Pelotomaculum sp.
CGTCGTTTCTTTCCAACGATGAGCACCCGGCACTGCGGCGCTTCACGGCGCAGTTCAGGTATAAATTCAAGCAGGGCATTGGTATGTTCCGCTCCGCTGCCGTTCAATCCGCCGCTCAGTCCCCATTCGGCAAGAAAACGCAAATGGCCATA
>DNIT01000156.1:19835-21030 GCA_003489345.1 Pelotomaculum sp.
TCAGCACGCGCATAGGCTTTACCGATTCCATGATGCCGTTCAGTGTAGCCATACAGCAATAGCTCGCCATCTCCGCAGACAGTGTGCAGCTCAAGCAAACGCCGCACTTCCCCCTTGAGAAATGATTTCCATGCGCCGTGAGCTGCCGATACAAGTTTTGGAATATCATCACCCGCTTCCTTGATGGGATAGGGCTTGTCCTTTTTTTAGTACGCAAATTAAACGTGGCATTAATCGGATTAGAACTCAACTCAAAATAATAGATTTTTGTGCGAAAAAATTGGATAGGAATGATAACATAGCCTGCTCCATAATTAAAAATAATGCGACAAAAGCATCTATCGGAGGGCTCTTTGCAAGATACATATTTCAACGTACACGCCCTTGCATCAGAGTTGACAATATTGCATGCTTCTTGGTACAATAAAAAATAATCTATATTTGGAGGCTTGAATACACCTTATGTGTGCTTCAATTCGGATTCGTAAATAAGGTGCACTGAACCAACGAGAGCGTAAGCGCTTTTCGGCAGTTTTGTGCACCTTTTTTGACCGAATTGATTCGAAAGAGGTGTATTTTTATGTCCAAAAACAGATTTAAAGGACAAAAACCGCCCGTTTGGGTATCTCAAAATTTTCTGACCAGCTATAAAACAATCAAAAGATTGCTTCTTAAAACCAATATTACCACAAAGGACCATATAATTGAAATAGGCCCCGGCAAAGGCCATACAACCGGTCTGCTTCTTCAAAGCTGCCGGAAAGTCACCGCAGTTGAGATCGACGAAAAGCTTTATGGCAGGCTGCTCGAGAAATTCAGCGGCGCTAAAAATCTGAACCTTTTTCATCGGGACTTCCTGCAATGGCGACTTCCCGCCTGCGGTAGTTATAAAGTATTTGCGAACATTCCCTTTTGCCATACCACCAATATCCTGCGTAAGCTGACGGAAAGCAAAAATCCGCCAATTGAAGCATGGCTGACAATGGAAAAAAGGGCAGCCAAGCGCTTCATGGGCAAGCCGCATGAAACCCTGCGTTCGCTCATGATAAAGCCGAAATTCGATCTTGACATCGTCTACCATTTTCGCAGGGAAGATTTTCACCCAAAACCCGGCGTTGACGTCGTGCTGGTTCACTTGAAGAAAAAGGCGCATCCAGACATAGCGCCGTCCCAATGGCGCGATTACGAGCGTTTC
>DNIT01000156.1:21097-24662 GCA_003489345.1 Pelotomaculum sp.
GGCGCGATTACGAGCGTTTCATTTTAAGTGGTTTACAGAACAATGGTGCGGGACTGCGGCGCATGTTTACTAAAAAGCAGCTGTTCCGGGCATTTCGGGAAGCAAGTATCTGTGCCTTTACTTCCGGCGAAATGCTCTATGTGCAATGGCTATGCCTTTTCCGATGCTACTGTAAGTATGTTCTTTAAAAAGCTTATTTGAGGATATTCTTTTCTGTGGAATTATGCCACTCCCTGGAAATATTCTGATAACATTACGTAAAGTATACACTATCAAGTCATTATGCCTTAAAGTGGACTTCTAAAAGTAAGTAAGATATAATGAGAAAAGCTCAAATTACAGATGGGGGTAAAGCAAATCTATGCCTGACAAGTCTACACCTCACCCATTTAGAATAAATAAAGAAAAACTTATGTTAACAGGAAGAGTTATTTTAGGGGAATGGGTAGAAAAAGACCTAAATGATTTATCAGATAGTATTTCTATGTTAGCCGGTTTAACTGGAAACATACCAATTCAAAGAGGTCGAGTTATTGTTATTAGGCAAACAGACCAAGAACGTTTATTCAGTGCATTTAAATCAAGCTTATATCATTCTAAATATAATGATATGTGCAATATCAATCGCTTTTTATCCAAAATAGTACCATCCCACCATTCGTATGAACCAATTCGGGGAGAAAACATTTTATTCTTATTTATTGGGGTAGGCAAACCTGTCTACGACAATCTGATCACCTTCTCGGTAGGCAGACCAACCCGAATTGCAGGAGGGCTAAGGCACTCCTTGCCCTGGGGTATTGAAGTACCTGTGGAAACTGAAGACCGAGAAGCATATCTTGTTAGAAATATGCAAAGAGTTCGTAAGGTCATTAACTTAACGAGCAAATGGAATCAAGAACCAGAGGTAAAAAAAGAGTTAGAAATAGCTCGTTCTGAACTTCCTGTTGGTTACATCATGCCACCATTCATATTTGAGTTCTCAGAAGAAACCTTAGTAAAGAATGTTTTCAAACAACGTCTTTGGGAACAAGGAGCACATGAAAGAACTACATTTGATATTGTAAAAGACATGTGGGACTGTTGTCTGGCTTTAGATGAAGAGAAGTTCAACATTTTATCAGACTACCACGGACCACAAACAGTAGCTTGGGAGAAAGCCATGCGAACTCTAAGAGATAAAAATCTTACATTAAAGGAATTATTAAACTTAGATAACTCCTTTTACTCAGAACGGGAAGATACAAACATAACAGTAGATGGATCTATTAATGTTTATGATTTATTGATGTCGACGTTAGGCAGTCTTCCGTAATGAGACTTCCTTGACCCTTCCCGCCGCATGCGGTTTTCCTCTGCTCCTTGCCAGGGAGAAAGCAGGAGTCTCATTCGATAACCCTATTTCGTTGTTTGCATTGCATATACGCATGAAATAAAAAAGTCTTGGTGTAAGTAGTAATTTTTTTAAATTGCTAATTACAAGCCCTTGATTCGCTTATGATCATTTACACCGACAACTGAGAGGCAATTAACGATGTAAGGTTATCCAAAACGATGGTTTTGGGATTATCGTAGCGTTTTCTTTAGGCACACCAGCCAAACCACTGGAAGGCTCGTTCATGGCAGATAACCAGAGTGGTAACATCATGAGTAAAATTTCTGTGTGGTCCATTTTAGCACCTCCCTTTTGTGAAAGGGAGGTAATTTTATCACCGTGATTGACAAGGACCGGTACTTGTCTCGCATGGAACGCAAGACCAACGAGGCCTTCAAAAACGAGAAGGAACGGAACACCTTAACTTGACGCTCTTTCCAGAAACGGAAGGAGTGGAGAGTCTTGATATGACAATTTTGATATCATGGCTCGGAGGTGCATTATTTTACCTGAGAAAGATAAACGAGAAAAACTTCCCTTAAATCACCTGACATTATTAAAACATCTTTATGCAAAATAAAGAATGAATCTTATATAGGCAGGTGTTTGGTTTTGGCAATAATTACTAAGTTAATTGCATTTTTCAGCTTTCTTTGTATTCTAGTCTCGCTTACATCAAAAGCCGATAGTCAAAATGCCTCAAAAACAATACAACAACCAATAGTTCTTATGTACCACCATATTAGCCAAAAACCTGTTGGTAATATATCAATTGCCTCCCAACAATTTTCGCAACACTTGGATGCACTACAAAGGGAAGGTTACCAAGTCATAGCCATTGATAAATATGTGGAATACCTTGAAGGGAAAGCACAAATTCCCGAAAAAAGCGTTGTTATTACTTTTGATGATGGATATGAATCATTTTACCATTATGCTTACCCTGAACTACTGAAAAGGCATATGCCCGCTACCAACTTTATTGTGGTTGGAGCGATAGGTGAAAAAGGGGAAATAAACCAGTTATCGTGGGATCAAATAAAAGAAATGCAAGCAAATGGAATGAGTTTTTATCCGCATACTTTCAATTCCCATTATTTGAAATATATTTACCCAAATAATGAAATAAGATCTTGCCTTAAGGGGAGGGTCTGGTTGCCTTCTCAAAAGAGGTTTGAAACGGAACTGGAATATAGAATCCGTATCGAGAATGACCTGAAGTATGCTAAAGAAACCATGGAAAAGGAGCTAGGTAAAACTATATATCACATTGCCTGGCCCTATGGCCAGGATAGTGAAGTCACCCGGGAGATTGCACGCTCACTAGGTTTTAAATATTTTTATTACATTAACAGCATGACAACATATACGACCGAAAAAGGATGCTTTATGATTCCAAGAATAAATGCCGGAGTGTCGAATGTTTCAGCGCAAAAACTTATTAATGCTTTAAAGCAAAGAAAAATAACCATTGTTATGAATTTAAAAAACACCCCTGCAGAACCAGTTTTTGTCAACCAGATTAACCTTAAAGGAAAAACTGTAGTGTTGGACCCGGGTCATGGTGGATTTGATCCCGGCGCGGTACGCGAAGGTATATATGAAAAACACCTAAATCTACAAATAGCTCTGAAATTGAGCGAATATCTGAAGGAAAACGGCGCAACGGTGATTTTGACCCGCGACAATGACTACAGCCCAGCGGCAGTCGATCTTAAAAAACGGGTGACCCAGCGCTATGACCTTGATAAAAGGTTGGAGCTGATCGATAAATCTAAAGCCAACCTGTTTGTCAGCATTCACGTCAATACTTATCACCAGGTTAACCGCAGAGGAGCAGAGGTGTTCTATTATCCAAAATCAGAAAAAAGCGGGTTGCTGGCAGAATGTATACTGGCTGAATTGCAGTCGATGACTGGTAATCCTCAGAAAGAAATGGCAAAAGTTAATGATTACTATGTGTTACGCAATGCCGGGGTACCGGCGGTACTGGTTGAGGTAGGTTTTCTGAGTAACCCGGAAGAGAAAATTATGCTGCAACAGAGTGAGTATCAGGCGCTGTTGGCGAAGAAAATTTCCAGTGGTATTACAAATTATTTTATTCAGGAAACGTCTAATATGGTCAAGGGGAAATAACTAAACTTATAATATAGATTAATATATCCAAAAAACAACAATATGGCTGGGGTT
>DNIT01000156.1:24831-28122 GCA_003489345.1 Pelotomaculum sp.
GATATGCCGATATTGGCGGGGATTCCTGCGGGCGGTTAAATTCGGTCATGCATTTCCAGTAGCGCTTTGGCATATGGCTCATACGGCACTGGGGGTTGTGCCGCCCCTCCACCTCAATGGTCTCGTAGAAAAGCCGCCACAGCTCACGATAAGATTGTTCCTTTTTATCAGGTTCGGGCAGTACCAGATCTTCAACAGTAATGATTGCCGACTGGTAAGGGTGGTACGCCAGCGCCATACCATGGGTTTTGTCAAAAATTAAAAAGCGTTCCTCCGGATAGCGTTGGCAGAAATGCTGCCTCAGCAAAGGGAGCACATAGTTTTTAGGCTCTATTTCGCCTACCAGGACGTTGTGAAAAACAGAAAAGCGCAGGAACCCTTTCAGTAGGTGGCTTTCGTTTTTTAAATGCTTTACGGCTTTAAAGAGTATATGCACTGCGTCATTGGCCAGCATAGCCATCACGGAGGGGCCGTGGCTGTAACCCATGCGCATAAACCGCAGGATATGCAGTTCCTTTTGAGGAAGACAGGTTAAAAAGGCATGCTGCAGGAAATCCAGGACCACATGCCCCATTTTTTTGGGAATAGAGACCAGCACCCGGTTTGCTTTCTGCGGATCGGTCGTAATTTTTTTAACCGGAAAGAGTATGGCTTGCGGTATGTCCGGCGTTAAAATCTCCGCCGGCATTTCTCGTTTGTAATAACTTTCAAACACGCAGCACAGCAACCCATTGAAGCTGCCGTCGTAAAGATACATCATATTTGACCGGTCAAGCATTTCTGAACATCCTCCTGACAGAATGACGGCTCATCAAAAAGAGAAAGCTGTTCCGCTGCCGGATGCGGGGGGGAATTCTCGTTATACATGCCCCAGGCTTTTTCAGACATCAGAGCCCTCAGCACCGCATCCCCAGTGATTTTCAGGCCGTCCGCGATTTTACCGCCGCAGGTGATGAAATACTGGGCGCGTTTCAGTACGACCCCCAGCTTTCTGAGCCCGTCGAAATCGAGAGCAGCGGTGCGGCGGGCCGTTATAATCCGCTTAACACTTGTTACGCCGATGCCCGGCACCCGCAGCAGGTCGTTATAGGACGCAAGGTTTACTTCCATTGGGAAAAACTCCATATGGTTAAGGGCCCAGTTGCATTTGGGATCCAAATAGGGATTAAAGCTTTGGTGCTGCTCGTCCAAAAGTTCCCGGGCGGTAAAACCGTAAAACCGCAGCAGCCAGTCCGCCTGGTAAAGGCGATGCTCCCGCAGAAGCTGCGGTTTTGTACCTATGGCGGGCAAAATGGTGTTTTCAGCTACCGGCATATAAGCAGAAAAGAAAACCCGTTTTAGCTTGTATATTTCATACAGGCTTTCGGCTAAATTTAAAATCTGAAAATCTGTGTCCGGCGTGGCTCCTATAATCATCTGGGTGCTTTGGCCGGCAGGGGCGAACTTTGGTCCGTGCCGATATCTTTTCCTGTCTGAGAAACTCTCTTTTATGTGGTTATGAATGTATCCCATCGGCCCCAAAATAGCGTGCTTTGATTTGTCCGGGGCCAGCAGCCGCAAACCGTTTTGAGAGGGAAGCTCAATATTCACGCTGATCCGGTCCGCCAGCGCGCCGATTCGGTCAATCAGCCGGCTGTCGGCACCCGGAATAATTTTGGCGTGAATATACCCGGCAAAACGGTACTCCTCCCGCAGTATGCGCAGGGCCTCCAGCATTTGCTCACAGGTATAGTCGGAATTCTTAAGCACACCTGAACTCAGAAAAAGACCTTCAATGTAATTGCGGCGGTAAAAATTGAAGGTCAGTTCCGCCAACTCACGGGGTGTAAAGGTTGTCCGCGGCGGGTCGTTAGAACGGCGGTTGACGCAGTATTGGCAATCATAGACGCAAACATTGGTCATCAGCACCTTTAACAGCGAAATACATCGTCCATCCGCCGCAAAGCTGTGACATACGCCGCAGGCCACTGCGCTGCCGATACTCCCGGCAGACGCCTTTCTATCCACTCCGCTGGAAGTACAGGCTACATCATATTTTGCCGCACCGGTCAATATTTTTAGCTTATGAAAAACATCCAACCCGCTCAACTCCTTACAGTCTTTATCATATTATAGAACATATGTTCCTGTAAAGAAATTTGTTGCATCCTGAATTTTACAAGAACTCCGATTTAGATGCATCTATGGAAAACGGGCTTTCTGAAATTGCTTTCAAAAAGCCCGCAGACCTGTTTTGACGTATAATACTTTATTTTGTTTGGTTGAGAATATCTTTAATTTGCGGAATGGTTCTGCCTTCTGCTCTCAAACTTTTAATATAGGAAATACGCTGGATCGTATCGACACGTTTATATCTTCTCGTTAAATTTTCTTCCGCTTGTTCAAAAACCAACATGCCTTCTTTGGTATAAAATTTGAGCGTGCTGTATCTCACGCCTGTTAATCTTACCAGTTCTCCAATCGTAACGTATGGAGAGCTCTCTATCACTTCTATGCTTCTCTGCCTTGACACGATACAAAACTCCCTTAATGCCCTGTCGATATCGCGGCAACAGCAGTAACAGCGATAATCATATCAACATAATCCACCATTTGCTTTACCAATTGATTGGAAGGAGCTTCTTTGATTTCTTTTAAACGGGACTTTAATTGCTCAGATTCATATTTAGAAAAATATTTTTTTATCTGATGGCTTTTTTCCAGCAGACTAACCAGTGCCACTGTTTCATCGGATATGGTTCCGTTTTCAAGCAACTCCGCTCTTATCTTTTGTATCACTTTATCAACTTCGTCCGGATTGGGGATAAAATAATATTTATTACCGAAGAGGCCGCCTTTTCCAGAGGTCACACAACCTCTGTCAGCCAAAGAATTTCCAATATCCGTTACCAATGCATTCAGTCTCTTATCGGTAAAGGTCAGGCTATATTCCTGCGTAATTTTTTCGATTTTCATTGGTTTGGATGTATTGAGCCAGTCAAAAAGAGATTTCAAATGAATTTCTTTCTCGCCTAAATTGCCTATCACGCAAACCTTATTCTTTTCTTCTACTTGAATACAATTGCTTGCTAGCAGTTCGATTAACCCGCCTGCCAAAACACAAACGGGAATTTCTGTACTAAGTGCAGGGAATCTCCCTTTTTCGTTTAAAGAACATAATACATATTCCTGAGAAATTGACAGATCTTTCATGGTAAAGACCATTCCTTTCTGCGAAAGGCACCAACAAGGGATGAAACAGGACGGTGCCAATCGCCGTGCTTTTAAGTTACCGTCCAAATTTGCTAAACT
>DNIT01000035.1:0-244 GCA_003489345.1 Pelotomaculum sp.
ACATTTAATACCAACACATATTTTACGGAGAGTTTGGAGTATTTTCTTTCAATATACTTTAGTGGGGAAAAGTGAGGTGTAGTCATAGAAAACAGTTGTTTCTATTGAAAAAATGGGATAGATAAAACAAATATAAAGAAAATCCATGCTGCTCATAATTACTCAAAGGATCAAATCGTTTGGTTTGTAACAGCGGAACAGGGAAATAAGAAATATTATTATTGTTTAGATTTCTATACGGGTG
>DNIT01000035.1:518-3579 GCA_003489345.1 Pelotomaculum sp.
ACGTCCCACCAGTCAGATGGTTATTGAAGAATTCAGACTTCCTTTCCAAGGAAAACTCGATGCCAATAACCGTTGGGTGAAGCTGGCTAAAATGATACCCTGGGAATCGATAAAAGGAGAGAAGCAAAATGGATACGCTTCCCGTAGGCGCATTTCATCCGGCCAAATTTTTAGTACCAGTATTCTTGATGTGTATTATTTTACGAACATATCGCTTGTATCAAGTTAGGGTTTATCATAGACCCAGTTGGTTTTGGAATATCGGTAAAATAGATAACATGGATAACTTCATAAAATCATATACGAATTTCAGTATAATCTCGTTAATTATTTTCACTATAGCAATAATGATTGTTTTATTCGNNGATCAATGATCAAAAGATTCTTGAAAATTCCCATGAAATCACAGTAAAGTTTGAAGATGGTTATGAAGTAACAGAATTGGTTAACAACAGAAAAGGAATTATTATACCCAATGAGACTGTAAAAAATTCAAATGTAGGTTTAGAGTCAGTATGTATTAATGATCATAGTGGAAAATTGTTATTTAATTGTAACTACTAATTGAAAACAATCACTGTTGCCGTGTTAATTTGATCTCGTAATAAGCGAGAGAGTTAAATTGTTTTTTAACTGTATATTGGTCTAATATATCAGACTGCCTTTCCTGAATGGCTGATATAGATAACTATATTTCAACCACCAGGAAGGATACGTCAGTTGAATCATTGATTTGGCAATGATAAAAAACATTTAATACCAACACATATTTCACGGAGAGTTGTGATCCTACTTGTAATTCTATAGCATTAGGCCAGCTGCCTTTTGGCCAGCTCTGCAAACATCCCGCCCTTTTCCATTAATTGTTCATAAGTCCCGTTTTCAATGACTTTGCCTTTATCCATTACTACAATCCTGTCGCATTTGACCACGGTGCTCAGCCGGTGGGCAATTACCACCCGCGTCGCTTGCAACTGATCGAGGCTTTCGTTGACTACGGACTGGGTCCGGTTGTCCAAGGCGCTGGTGGCCTCATCAAAGAAAATGATTTTGGGCCTGTTGACAATGGCGCGGGCAATCAGCAGCCTCTGTCTTTGCCCCCCCGACAGGGTGCCGGCGCCCTCACTGATCGCCGTGTGCATACCCATGGGCATCGCCTTGATATCCTGGTCCAGTCCGGCCATCCTGGCCGCTTCCCAGGCGTCGTCCATGTTTAAGTGGATATTGGCGCCTACGATGTTCGTAAGGATATTTCCCGACATCAGCTGTCCGTTTTGCAGAACCACTCCCAACTGACTGCGCACGGAGCGAATATCCACCTTTTCAAGAGCCTGGCCGTTGTAAAAGACCTGGCCCGCCTCCGGCTTTTCAAACCCCAGCAATATCCGGAACAGGGTGGATTTTCCGCTACCCGAGGTCCCCACAATACCTATGTATTCGCCTGCCTGGATCTGTAGGGAAACGTCGTCCAAAACCAGGGGCGCTTCTTTCTTATAGCGGAAAGAAACGTGGCTGACTTCAATGGAACCGGTCAATTCACCGGGGTCGCTCTTTGAATCGTCATATTCCGGCAATGCCTGCAAAACCGGCTTTATCCTTTCATAGAGAGGAATAATGACGTTCACAGCGATCAATGACTGGAATAAGGAAATAACGGCAGCCATAAAACTGGTTAAGGCTGCATTAAAGGCAACAAACTTGCCTGCTCCCATGGCATTATGACTGACTTTAACCAGGGTGTAAAAGATCACGATGGAAGCGATTAGCGGAAAAACCGAGTTGAAAGTAGCCAGCCAGTTGGTTATGGTCCTGCTTTTATAATCAGTTTTTCTCAGGCCGATGAATTCCTTGGACCATAAATAAAAAGCTCTTTTTTCCGCGCCGGCAACCCGGAGCTTGGCCACGCTACCGATTAATTGCAAAACCAGACCGGCAATTTTATTGGAGATGTCGACCACTTCTCGCTGGTAACGCATCTGACGGAATTGAAAGAATACGGTCACGGTCACGGCCACCACTACAAGGGCGGTGGCCACTCCTGCCAGCTTGGGATCATAATAAAACAGCAAACCAAAATTAAAAAAGGAGAACAGGCTGGATATAATTGTGGTGATGACCACTCCGGACAGCATTTTCCGGATCTGGCTTAAGCCCATGGCCCGCATGGCCAGTTCTCCGGAGGTATATTCTTTGAAAAAGGGCGCCGGCAGGCTGAGCAGTCTGTCCCAGACGGCTGCCTGAATGGCTCCCTCCATCCTCCCTTCCAGGCGCAGCACGGCAAGGGAGCGGGTCAATTGAAACAACAGCCCGCCAAGGGCGCCGGCGGCCAGAAAAAAGGCAATTTGAGCCAATTGCGCTTGATCTCCCCCGGGAATGATGGTGTCGAAGACAATTCCCGTGGCTATGGGGATAACCATGCCCAGCAGGCCGCTGAACAAGCCCATTAACACCACCGTCGCCAGGTCCTGCTTCCAGCTGTTTTCGATCCCGAAAATCAAGATATCCCGCAGGGTCAGCACCTTTTTCGGAAAGGGCCGGTAAAAGAAAACCGCAAAGGGCTTTACCCGGGCGGCAAGTTGCTCGTTTACCGGAAGACTGGTTGCACCGGCCGGATCGTGCAGCCGGTATTGCGTCGGGGACAGGGGAAGCAAGGCCACCGGACGGCCGTCTTCCTCCATGAAAGCCAGCAGGGGACCATTGTCCCGCTTATACCAATCTCCTCTTAACGCCACCCGCCGGATCCGCATGCGGGAAGCCCTGGCGATGTCGCCCAGCGGGTCTTTGGTGGGGATGCCTTTTTCAGCCAGGGGGGAAGGAACAATTTCCATTTTCATCGCCCTGCCCACCAGCCGGCAGGCCGTAAGGAGGGCGTCATCCGCGCTTTCCTCCGGCGCCTCTCCTTCCCGTCCCGGGTCTGTAACAGAGAGTATTCCCTTGAGTGCGTTTTCAAAGAAAACCCGTTTGTTCTTTTCTTTTTCTGCCAGACGCCGCTTTTCAGCCTGTTTCTGTTTTTGGCGGCGGCTGCTGATTGTCCGCAAGGCCAGGCTGTGAAACCGGCCTA
>DNIT01000035.1:3676-4318 GCA_003489345.1 Pelotomaculum sp.
AAGGCCAGGCTGTGAAACCGTCCCAGGGTTATCAGCTCATCAGCAAAGGCCGGATATTGAATCCAAATCATTTCTTCAGTTGCAGGGAGAAACCGGACTTCGGGCACTACTCCAACTGTAGCGTCTCCGGCCAGGGCGTGAACCCAATCTCCGATCAAGCGAACAAATGTTTCCCGGACGGCCTCCTGCCTCGCCAGTTCATGCAGCCTTGCTGGGTCGATCTGAAGCAGGCGGGTGCCGGGCAGGCCCGACACCAGCAGGCCGATCTGCTCTTCACCTTCCGGCCCGACGCCGCAGAGCATCCCCCCTGCTTCCACCTCAAATAAAAAGTCTCTGGCGCCCCAGATTTCACCGTTTATAATCCGGACCGAAAAAACAGCCGCCTTCCCCTGTTCAACCACCCACACCCGGCCCGGATCGGTAATCAGGAGAGGCCGGTTTCCTTCTATCTCCACTGTCGCGCCATCCTTTATAAAAAGGAACTGATTTTTTTTCATCCCACCCACCGCACTCACTTTTTCGTAATTATGCAGGCATTGCTGATGCAGGCCCCAACGCCGCCTGCGGCGTCACCATTAGAGTCTGCCAAGCTTTCTATTAAACCGCTTTGATCAGTTCCGCGTAATGGCCGTCCGCATCCTT
>DNIT01000035.1:4382-4594 GCA_003489345.1 Pelotomaculum sp.
GCCTTGATCAGTTCCGCGTAATGACCGTCCGCATCCTTCAATTCATCATGGGTGCCGCGCTGAACGATATGCCCTTTTTCTAAAACGATAATTTCGTCACAGTCCCGAATGGTGCTCAAACGATGGGCAATAATCATGCATGTGCAGCCGCGGCGGCGAATTCCCTCATCCACCATTTTTTCCGTCAGGGGATCGAGAGCGCTGGTGGCTTC
>DNIT01000035.1:4677-9747 GCA_003489345.1 Pelotomaculum sp.
CTGGTGGCTTCATCCAGGATCAGGAGCGAGGGGTTGCCGGCCAAGGCCCTGGCGATCTCCAGCCGCTGCCTCTGACCGCCGCTGAAGTTGCTTCCCCCCTCTCGCAGCTGATGATCGTAGCCACCCGCTTTAGCGGTGATATCGTCGTGAATGCAGGCGTCCTTTGCCGCCCGGATCAGATCAGATTCAGACACTGTCTTGTCCCACAAAGTAAGGTTGTCACGGATCGTCCCCTGAAACAGGAAAATGTCCTGGTCCACCAGCGCCAGGGAATTGTTTATGACCGCCCGGGGCATGCTTTTCCCCGGCTTTCCGTCAAATAAAATTTCCCCGGACCATGGCTTGTAAGTGCCTGAGACCAATTTTGCCACCGTCGACTTGCCGCTTCCCGACCCTCCCACCAGGGCCACGCGGGAGCCGGGGGATAGTTTCAGACTGAAATTTTCGATTAGCGGAGGCTCCAGGCGGCTGTAGCCAAAGCTCAAATTACGCAGTTCGACGTATCCTTCCAGCTTTTCGTGAAAATTGTCGCCGACGGCGCCCGGCAGGTCTTCTTTCGTCCGTTCCTCCGCCGGATATTGCAAAACATCGTCCAGGCGGTTCATGTCCCCTTCCATTTCCTGCAGCTGGCTGCCCAGGGAGACCAGGCCGGTGACGGGCCCCATAAAGCTTGCTGTAAGACTCTGGAAGGCGACCAGCATTCCTATGGTCAGTTCCCCTCTGAAAATGAGAAAACCGCCCAGAACTAAAACCACAGTATTGGTGAGGGTGGTCAGGAAGGCGGGAATGGCTGATAGAAACTGGGTGGAAACCCCTATCTCCTGCTCCGCGTTCAAGGCCTTGGCCTGGTAGCCGGACCACTTGGCAAAAAAATCGGACTCCGCTCCGGTGGCCTTCAGGGTTTCAATGATCTGCAGGCCGGACATGGCGGCTCCGCCAAGCTTGCCCTGATCCTGCAGCAGTTTGCGGTTTTGATCCACTCTCCGGCGTGAAACATATTTCAAGTACAGGATATTCGCGGCGGCAGCCGCCGCGCCGGCCAACGCCAGCCAAAGGTTATACTGAACCATCATGGCGAAATAAAAGACGGTCATTAAAAGATTGATGGCGTTAGCAGCCAACTGGCCGGACAGGAACTGGGCCACCCGGTCGTTGCTCTGCAGGCGCAGGCAGATGTCGCCGGCGTAGCGCTGGGTGAAAAACTCCACCGGCAGGCAAAGCACGTGCCATAAAAACTGGGATGAGGTGCTTAAAGCTATTTTGGTCTCCAGCCGCAAAAGGTAATGCTGCTGGATCCGGGTTAAGATACCCCGCAGGAACGCGGTTAACGTCATCCCCAGCAGCAGGGGAACCAGCCAGTTCTCTTTTCCCCCGAGTAAAATATCATCCACAAATATTTTCGAAAAGATGGGAATAACCAGACCGGGGACGACCATGGCCAGGCCTACCAGGATGACATAGGCCATAGCCGTCTCCGAGCCCTTCAGCCGTTTCTTTAAGGCAGTTGCGATATTTGGTTTGCCGGCGTTTTTTTCAAAGTCCGGCCCGGCTTCGAAGGCCAGCACAATCCCGGTAAAGGACTCGTTGAACTCCTCTTCCGGAACGGACCTGGGGCCGCTGCCGGGGTCGTTCAGGTAGGCGAGCCCTTTACCGAAGCCCTCCAGCACCAGGAAGTGATTGAAGTTCCAGTGAATGATCACCGGAAGTCTCATGTCCTTCAAGTATTCCGGCTCTTTGCGGTAGCCCCTTGCCTCCAGCCCGTATTTCCTCGCTGCTTTCAAAATATTGCTGGCCTTGCTGCCGTCCCGGGAAACCCCGCAGGCAATACGCAGTTCTTCCAGAGGCACATATTTGCCCCAGTAAGCCAGGATCATAGACAGGGAAGCCGCCCCGCATTCCACCGCATCCATTTGCAGCACGGTGGGAACCTTTGCCCTTTTGACCTGCTTTCTTCTCACCCGCACGCAAACCTCCGTGAACTAATCTATGGAAAGTGCTTTTTTTAGCGTGGGTATAACCATACTGACCGGACGTTCCTCACTGACCGTCACAGAGCCGCCGCAAAGCGTGCCGCTGTTGATTTTCGCCGACGGCCCCTGGGGGGACGTCCACTTGAAACCGCTTACAGTGGAGTCATCCACTGTAAGGTCGATATGCACTTCCAGGGACGCGCTCTGTCCGACCAGTTCGGATACCAGCCCTTCATTGCCCAGACTGTGCATCATATTCTGGCTGGTTGCCGGATACTCGGACACCGAAGTCACCCTGCCCACTATGTAGCCGTACTCTTCTTTTTTTACGGTGCTGGGAGATATAAACGCCTCCATACCGGGCAAAACCTTTTTACCTTCCTCCGCCGGTACATACAGTACCGCTTCCAGCTTGATTGTGCTTCCCTCACGCTCCAGGCTGAAAAGACGCGCTCCCGGCGAAACAATATCTCCTTTATTGACCTTTACCTCCACTACCCGGCCGTCCACCTGGGATACGATTTCCGATGAAAAGACCAGCGCATCCTGTAACTTCTTAATTCTATCTTCGGCTTCAGCAATTTTGGTCGCTTTTGTTGCGGCAAATTGCTCCTCCAGCAACTGCAGCGACATCTGGGCCTGCCCAAGATTTTGCCTGTAGGTCATAATCGTGTCCTGCCATTCTCCGGCCGTCAGCTTGGCCAAGTTCTCCTCGGCCGACTGCACAGCCAGACGCTGCAGGTCCCAATCCCTCCTGGCATTTGTTAAATCGTTTTCGGAAACCGCGCCGGCCTGGTAAAGAACAGTTATTTTATCAAGATTGATCTTTTGGTCCAATTCACTGACCCTGGCCTGTTCCAGGCTTATTTCCGCCATTTGAATATCATGTTTTTGTCCCGATACCGCATTTTTATAGTCGGCCTCCGCATAAGGAATGGCTGCTTTGGCTTCTTTGATTTTTTGGGTTAAAGCGTACAACTCGGCCAACTCCGACCCTATGTTTTGGCCGCCGCTTGGATCGATCCCGTTCCCGTCCAGCTTTTTCAATTGCTCCAGCGTTGTTTTTAACCCATTGATTTGCTCCACCAACTGGGGGTGATCGATTCTGGCTACCACTGCTCCCTTTTGGACCTGGTCTCCCACCGCCACCCGGATGTCGGATATCTGCCCGGAGCTGTCGTTGACGATATTGTAGACTCCGAAACTCTTGGCTATGATACCCTGCCCTGTTACTTTCGTAGGGATGCTCCCCAAAACGCTCCAAATAACAGCCGTTGCCAGAATACACGCGACGGCTGCCAGCGCAAACCAGGCTTTGGGGGTGGTCACTGTGATTAACTGGTCCAGTTGTTCGGGGGATGAAAGCTTGTCCAGCGCCACCTTGCGGAATAAATCCTGTGCCATGAGTCAAACCACCTCATTTTGCAGCTACAGCTAATTGATATATTCAAACTGTCCGTTTCTGAGCACTTTTTTCACAACCAGGCCCCCGATATCGTCGCCGTTGTCCGCAAAGGTGTGGAAACCGGCCACCCCGGGCATGTCTTTGAACGTGCGCAGTTTTTGCGCCACTGCGTCAGGACTTGCGGAGCCGGATTCCTGAACGGCCTCCGCCAGCAAGTTCAGCGCGTCATACCCCTGGGCCGCGTACGAGGTGGGCATCACGCCGTATTTGCTGCGGAAACTGTCCACAAAGGATTTTACTTCCGCGCGGGATTCCTGGGGATTGAAAATTGAGCAGACTACGGTGCCTTCCGCAGCCTTTCCGGCAATCTCGTAAAGCTGGGGCGTATCCAGGGTGTTGCCGGCAAAAAACGGCACCGTAACGTCCAGCTTGGCCGCATTGGCGATAAATTCCGCACCATCCGGCATATGGCGGGCTACAAAAATACCGTCAAACTCCAATGCTTTCCACTTTTCGCAAAGTCTTTGCAGATCCTTTAAACCGGCGTAATAGGAAAACCGGTCCACGATATCCATTCCCGCCTCTTTGGCGTGATCTTCAAATGAATTGGCCAGGCCTATCCCGTAGGAATCATCGGAATAATAAATCACTATGCGCTGCAGACCGCGCTGGGCGGCAAACAAAGCCAACTGCCTGGTGGCCTCATCATCGCTGGGGATATTCCGGAAAATAAATTGATATCCTTTTTGGGTGAGGGCAGGAGCCGTGGAAGCCGGAGAAAGCATGACCATACCCGCGTTTTCATAGGTTGCCGAGGCGGTGATGGAAACAGAGGAGGTTCTATGACCGATTACAGCCGTCAGGTTGGGAACTTTCGTAAAAGACTGGGCAACGGCCATGCCGCCGGTAACGGTGTTCCCATCGTCCTTCTCAACCAGGCGAACCTTCCGGCCGTTTATTCCTCCATTATTGTTGATTTCATCAGCAGCCAGCCAGACACCCTCTTGGAATAAGTCGTTCTGCGCCGCAAAAGGCCATGCCACGCCGATTACAATATCTCCCCGCTCCTCCCGGTCCGAACACCCCGCCAGCAGGGCAAATAAAATAACAAGCAAGGTATTTGCCGCCAAAAAATATAGTACCACCACTTTTACCTTGTGCTTATCCTGCATGACAGTTCCTCCATGGCAGTTCCCGTAAGGCCCAACTGACCTTTCAATTTACCCCTCAAGGGGCCGGCCCGGCAAAACGCCGGTCTCCTGCAAAAACTCCCTGTCCTCTTCCGAGCATTCGGCAATCACCCGGATGCCCGTTTCGATTCTGGCCCGCCGCAAGCGGCAGGTGTCCGGGTTGACCCGGAAAATCGAGCCGGTACGGCCCAAATGTTCCACAATGCAGGCGCCGCCGCAGTAATAACGCGCCCAGCAGAACCGGCAATCCTCGCTGTGGAGCAAAAGGCTTTTTTGGTGCAGTTCCCCCCGAAAACCATCCTCGGCAACCGAACCCAGCCGGTATTCAGGCAATGCCAGAAAACGCGGGCATGGGTACAAGTCGCCGTTAACCGCCACCGCCAGCATTTGCCGGCCTGTACCGCAGGAAAACCAGCGCCGCCGGACCGGCGTGTCCGCCCGGGCCACCGAAAACATTTGCCTGACGCCCTCCATAAACGCGCCGTCCACGGCAATCCGCCCCAGT
>DNIT01000035.1:9828-12863 GCA_003489345.1 Pelotomaculum sp.
GCGTCCCTGTCCCGTACAGCGGTTAAAAAGCGTTCTCCCTGGCGTCGCAAATGGGCCGCCAGTTGGCCGGAAGATGCCGCTTCGTCGTTCTTTATACCTTCCGGCATTAACGAACTGGACACTTTTTCCATGCGGCATTGCCGGAAACCCAGCTGCCGGGCTGTTTGGAGCACCTCGTCAAGGTCGGCACCGGCATAGAGCGTGGGGCGGAGCGTAGCGTCCGGGCAGCGCACCAGCAGTTTCCGGATTCTTCCGGCGATGACGTGAAATGAGCCTCCGCCGCCTTTCAGCGGCCGGTTGCGGTCTTGCACCGCGGCCGGCCCGTCAAAACTGACGGTAACCTGGACTTGCCGCTCAGCCAGAAAATCAATGACCGGGCCGGTCAGCAGCAAGCCATTGGTCATGATGCCGTAGCGAACCCCTTTGCCGGCGGCTGCCGCCTGCCGTTCAGCGTAGGCGGCAATCTTTTGCATGAGCGAAAATTGGAGCAGCGGCTCACCGCCAAGAAATCCGATATGAACTGTTTTCGCAGTCCCCGCGTTCCGGATCAGCCAATCGACGGACCGGTACGCCACTGCCTCGGACATCTGATTTTCCCGGATATCCGGAATTTCTCCCTGGCAGCAATACCGGCAGGCCATGTTGCAGGCATAGGTCAGCATGAATACCAGAGTGTCCGGCGGCGCAAACAGGAATCGCTTCTGTCCGGGCGTTTCCAGTGGGACTCCCAGCAAAGTCAGAACCGGTTCAACCGGCCCGCCCCGCTTTACCGCCGCGGCCGTCTCCGGATCAATCCTGGCAAACCGCATATAATCCGTGCTGACCGCATAATTGGCGCCGTCAGCCGCAAACAAATGAAGTCGCGGGTCGCCCCGGTCCATATTTGACACCTCTTTTCTTTTTCTGAGGTTAAAAATCCAGGGGACACTTAGGCCGGGCAACCACATTGTTTTGATACAGGAACTCTCGGTCTTCCCCCGTTAACTGAGCGGCCGCGTCAAGCAGCGTCTCCATCATTTGCCTGTACTGCCGGCAAAATGCCGGATCAGTCCCAAAGGGCCTGCCGCTGGAGGCTATATTGCCATACGTGCAGCCGCCGCCGCACACATACTTGAGCCAGCACTGCCGGCATTCCTCACTTATGATGACCGGACTTTCATGGAACAGGCTCCGGGGCGGGTCTGCCGCTTCACTGATGCTGCCCAGCAAATATTCCTTCATGCCCACGAAACGATGGCATGGATAAAGACTGCCGTCCACGTCCACCGCCAGATAAGTGCGCCCCACCCCGCAAAAAAACAGCCGGCGGACGAAGAAAGGCGAAACGCCGATAGATGTGATGCGGAATAATTCCCCGTCCTTGAGCAGCTGAGCGGCCTCCGCCCGGTCGCGCCGTTTCACCGCCGCCACGTAGGCCGCCGCCTCCCGCCGCAAATAATCCGCCCGCTCCCGGTCCCGGCGAAAAAGCGCTTCTTCCGAAGGCGCGTCGGTCAGCAGGCATCCGGAAGCCGGGACCAAATGACAGTTTCGGAATCCTATTTCCTTCAGCGCCGCAAGGACCTCGCCCGGCTCCGTATCCCCGTACAGGGTGGCCCGGCCGCAGGCCTTGGGAAAGACGGATAAAAGCTGTTTTATCCTTGGTACCACCGCCGCGTAGGACGGACCGCCGTCTTTGAACGGCCGCTGCCTGTTCTGGGCCACCTGTGTCCCGTCAAAACTGATGATGATTTCGAACTGGTTGGCCCGCAAAAAATCTATCGCCGCCTCATCGGCCAGCGAAGCATTGGTGGTGACGCTGAAGGAAAATGTCTTGCCCATTTGCTCACCCATCCGCTTGGCGTAGTCCACTGTCCGCCGGATAACCGGCAAGTTGAGCAGCGGTTCGCCACCAAAGAAGATTACGATCAGATCCCGGTTGTCGCCGCTGTGGCTGATCAGCCAGTCGACACTCCGGCGGGCGGTTTCCGCCGGCATTAGTCCCCCGCCGCCATATGTCCCCGCGCTGCCGTAGCAATAAACGCAAGCCATATTGCACTCCTGGGCCACCATCAGACAAAGGGAGGTGGTACGGGCGGAGTCGCCGGCCAGCCACCCGGCTGCCGACCGCCTGTCCCTTTCCAGCCGGTCGGTCCCGTCCGGCTGGATTTTTCCCCGGTCCTTCGCCAGCAGGCCGGTTTTCACCAGGGAGTTGCGCACGTCGTCCGCCGCCTGGACGTGGGGGTCGCTTTCCCACGCGGCGAGAAA
Organism: Pelotomaculum sp.; assembly: GCA_003489345.1. GTDB lineage: Bacteria > Bacillota > Desulfotomaculia > Desulfotomaculales > Pelotomaculaceae > Pelotomaculum_C. The sequence goes on from DNIT01000035.1 coordinate 12,073, forward strand.
GGCAGCTGTCCTGGCATCCAACCGGGCGCAGCGAAAGCGGTCGATGTCAACCACGTAAGTCCGCCCCTCCACCGTAAAGCGGTGGTAAGGCGCCAGTTGCAGCTTGTTTTGTTCCATAGAGTCAGGTCCACATGGCAGCATAACACAGTCTCCCCTTCTTGTTTTTGACGCCTGCCGGCCCGGTAAAACACCGGTCTTCACACGGCAATAACCATGCCCAAGAGCTTTTTTCCATGCTTGCGGCAGCTTTGGAAAAAGGAGTCCCGGAGAAGAAAGCCTTCCCCTCCGGGCCCAATACCGCCGCGCAGCGAATTCCAAGGCATAATTGGCATATGGTCGGCCCGCTGCCGACCATGCCGATTGGCGATCGTTAACCTAATACAGGAACAGTACAATGACCCTCGACAGTTGTCTCTCCCGATTGATCGCAAACCTTGTAATCTCTCTCGCACGTGTAACCGCAGCATTTGCCGCCGGCTACCAGTTCCAGTTCCTCATCCGTCAATGCTCCGCCGTCTACAACCTGTTCCAGTTCCTCGCCGGTAAAGTCGTATCCCAGTCCCTTGGCCCACTGCTGCCGCTCTTCCTTAGTCTTGAAAGACGCCGCCTGTTTGTACAACTCCGGATCATCCTTTAACTTTTTGACAAATTCCTGCGCATTTTCAATTGACATTGTTTTCCCTCCTTGATCTTTTGACCATTTTTACTGATCATTTTTCTTAGAAACACCACAGGATCTTTTTTATCCCCTGGAATCCCTCCCTTCTCATGTTCCTTCCCGTCCGCTCCCT
>DNIT01000035.1:12988-23089 GCA_003489345.1 Pelotomaculum sp.
TTAGCCGACCGGCCGCGGTTCCGCCAGGAACCGCCGCGCAGACGGACCGGCAGCCGTGACGTCCAGCAGCGTGAAGAAGTCATACGATTTGAAATCACGGTCGAAGTAAGGTTCGCCGCACAGCCGGCTGCCGCTGCGCAGATAAAACTGCAAAATGGGAGGTATGAGCCGTCTCACTGCGTCATCAGACAGTGGTTTGTCCGCCGGTTTGAGATGGCCGGCGGGAACAAGCCCGGACGGCAGCGGGTGAACGCGCAAGGAATCAGGCGAGAAATGACGGGCCCGGAAATACTGATACAGCGCAGCCAATTCATGGGAGGGCAGGGCAGGCACGCAGGAACAGCCAAACAAGTACCGGATTTCCGCCTGCCGTAGGTAGACGGCCATGCCCCGCCATAATAAGGCAAATACCGCGCTGCGACGGTGCCCGCGCGCCACACAGGACCGGCCGATTTCCAGTTTCCGGCCCGCCAGTCGCAAAATGGCGTCCATTTCAAATTCCTGCCGGGCATAGTAATCACCTGTTGCCGACGGGTTGAGCCGGTATGTGGCCACCACTTGCCCCGTATCCCGCGCTTGAACGATCATATGGTCGCACAGCGGATCAAACCGGTCGGTGTCAAGCCCCGACGGATGCGGGTCGCCCAACAGCTCCCGCCGGAACACTTCGTGGCGGAGCCGCAACGCCTCCTCCATTTCCGCCCGGGTTTCAGCCGTTTTCACAATATACAGGCTGGTTTCAAGTTTCACGTTCCAGCGCGGCCGGACAGCCTTTGCCCATAGACCGTCTAGTGCATACGGAACCATTCGCTTATTCCTCCTTGCCGTTTGCAATGGTTTGGCGCCACCCTCATGTCCTCAGACTTCCTCCCTCTTATTTGCCCTGAAGTTTGGGCAGCTCTCCTTCCACAGCAATGCAATAAACCAAGCCAGCCGGCGCTTTTTCCCTTAAATCAGGCAGCATAAATTTAAATTTACCGTCCCGGCCGAATTTTGTCCCCAGCATCATGTATAGCTTGGGATACGTATTGATATCCAGGGACTGACCTTCACATTTCATCCAGCCTGCCGGAACATCATGATAAGCAATCAGCTTAATTTCGCCCAAGAGCTGGCTCATCTCATCCCAGACCCTTCCCAACTAAAAACACTATACTGCCGTGAAAAATTATAGATAATGCCGTTTCTTTTTACATGTGACAAAGATCATATCTTTTTAAAAAAAATAAAAACCTGCGCTTTCGTGCAGGTTTTAACGCCTATGATTTTCTTTTATAATTGAATAATTTTCAGCTCCTTGGCCCTTAAAACCGCCTTAACCCGGTTATCCACTTCCAGTTTGGCATATATGTTGCTCAAATGATTTCTGACCGTTCCCAGAGTGATATGCAGTTTCATGCTTATCTCCGAATTTGACTTTCCTTCGGCGACCAGTTTCAATACCTCCAGCTCTCTCCCGGTAAAGAGAGAATTCTTATTGGGGGTATTTAAGACATTCTGCATATTGACGACTTCCCTGATGTTTGTTTTCTTGGACAACAGCGAAGGAATAAATCCTTTAACAAATGATAGCGTGTTATTGCCAAACCCGTCTTCACCAGCTTTTTCCAAATATAGTACACCTAGTAAAACGCCTAAGTACTTGATGGGTAGACAAGCCAGGGACAGCCTGTCTTTTTCCATCAGGTAGGAGTCGCCGGCAAATATACCGCCCGGGTGCTTTTTATCGAAAACAATTTCCGCTTCCGTCCTGGCAACATAGCGGATAATCTTATGCGGCAGGCTGCTTAAATGATTCATATTGATTAAATCCTGATGGACATAAGCCTGGTTGTCTTTCCTTTTTTCATATTTCAGATACATTTCACCGGACTTTTCAAAAAAAACAGCGCCATAATCAGTATAATTTTCATGGATGAGCAGGTTGAGCAGATATAGATACCCCTCATCCTCCTGCATTTTTTCTATTTTACTCAAATGGAATAAAATAGTATGCTCCGCTTTTTTTCCGCTGTCTTCTCCATCCACCCCGGGCTGCCGGGAGGCTCCCTCTTCATGACGTACCGGCTCCCATTCCAGTCCCATATTTTTCGCGATTAAATCGCCGATATAGATGGCTCCCCACTTCTTATACAAGTTTACAGCCTCTGTCCCGTAAAACCTTGCCAGTTTGCGATTAGCACCGTGATATTTTGCCGCCAGCAGGTTGGCCAGCGCTTCCAACGGTATATTGCCCTGTCCCCCCGCAAAATCCATGGCCTCCTGGTACAGTTTATCCGGAGACTTGCCCCTGGCGAACATAGCGTCATATTCGGCTTGGGCCAGTAAATATCGCGCATAGTGGTTGTGCTTATAAATCAGGACCCAATCTTTAAGCTCTTTTAAATATTTTTTAATCAGTTTTTGATTGTGTTTTTTTTTCGCCCCATATAAGTCTTGATGCCTGGCAATTCTTACGAGCAGGCTGTAAAAAAGAAACTCCACGTTTAAGACAAACCCTTTATGCAGGCCCACTTTGGGCGCTATATCCTCCGCCAGGCGATAGGCTTTTTCTATTTTCCCTTCCAGATACAGCCGCTGTAGATAAATCATATCGCCGTTCAGTTTGATTGTATCCGCAAACAAGTCCTTATTCTTATATTTTTGCTCCTCCTCCGGAAATTCCTTTTCCTCTGAAGGGGTTCCTTCCGCAAGCTGATGAATATGGTTTAAATACATGTCGTAAATACAACGGGTAAGATAATGCTCCAGCCTTTTTTGTTTTTTTTGGCAATGGCGAATGTACCGTTTCAGTTCAGTTAATGGCGCCCCCATCACGTATTTCGTGATAATTGTAAATGTTATGGCATAGCTGCCGTATAAGAACGCCCCTTCCTTTTCCCCTTCCTCAATGGATTTTTCCAGGCAGCCGATCGTGTCCCCCAGCGGGTTTGACCAGTGATGGATCAGTGCTCCCATAATACAGTAGGCCGCGGATTTTGAAGAAGCGTTTTGGGATTGCTGCAAGAGCGCAAGGGCAACGTCTTCAAGCTGTTTACCCTTTTTATGGTCTTTCAGGATGTGGAAGAGGACATAGCAATACGTGGCATAGGCTACAGGCGAATAATCGGAATCTCCGTGTTTTACAGAAAGAATCGCTAATTTTAAGGCAATCATGACGGATGTTTGATCATTCACGCGGTTGGCGGAAGGAGCCATAATTGTTAAGGTTTCTAAGATACGCAGCAGTCTTTGATCCGTTATAACAGGAGCATTTTTCAGCTGTTTGATTTTCTTATCGCGAAACAACAGCTTGCATTGAATCAAGTCGGCAATTAAATATTTCAGAGCAAGCTTAAGGTTTAAATGGGCAAGTATTTCCAGGCCCAGCTTCATTACCTTTTCAAAGTCGCCATTGCAAGCGGAAAGGTTTATATACTTACTTTTTATCTTGATCAGATTTTCTGTTTCCGGATATTTTGCCATGAGCGCTTCAAATCTTTGTTTTGCTTCCTCAACCCTCTCGCAGATAAACTGGCACTCCCCCAGCTCCAGATGAACACTGAGCGAAAGGCCGCTTTTTTCTTCTTGGTCACAAGAGAGAAGCAAGTCGGCACAACACGCAAAAATAGCAAGCGCCTGTTCTACCGCGGTTGTTTGCCTGGCCGTAACGCCGGCCTGGTAAAGCTCGTCAATCCATTTTTTGGTCTTGTCCTGCTTCAGCAAATGCCTGTCCACCCTTAACAGATGCGAGGCTATGATCAGACTGTTGCTTGCCGCAAATGTTTTGCCTTTCATATCCGTCAATGTCCCGGCAATATGGTAATGAATTTTGGATTTTTCTTCAGAATTCAAATTTTCATACGTCAGTTTTAAGACAATATCGTGCGCAAAGTTGTAGTTGCATTCAGCCTGCAACCGATTGTCCTGTACTGTTTTTACCAGCAAATAATTTTTGCACAACCTGTCCAGTTGATTGTTCAATAAAACATCTTCCGTACCGGTTAAAATTCTCAATAGCTCAATCTTTATTTTGCCCCCATAGCAGGCTATAAGTTCCAGAAGCTTCTTGTCTGCATCTTGCAATCCCTCTATTTGCTCCCTAACAAGCTGCTCCATGTCGGCAGGCAAATTTAAATTTTCCATTTCGTCAAATTGTACCAGCCATTTTTTGTTTGGATCAGAGTAAGAAAGAACATTCTCCCGGAGGAACAGTCTTAGAATTCTATTTATATTAAATGGATTGCCAAGGGTCAAACCGTATAATATTCTGATTAAATAATCTTGATGCTCTATATTCCGCTCAAAAATCAGCTGAACATATTGCGCAATGTCTTCATAGGCCAGTCCTGCCAATTCAATAAAAATACTGCCGCTTTGGGGCAGTTTCCCCGGGTTCAGGCGTGCTTTGCCATGCTCATTATCCCTATAGGCAAGCACCAGTTGCAGATTAAAAAAATCATAATCCTTGCAGAGGGCCTCGATAACATTGAGCGAGAGGGTATCGGCCCATTGCAAATCATCAATGAATACGATCAGTGGAAACAGTGCTGTGGATGCAATTTCCAAAAAACGGTGAACGGCTTTCCTGACCTTGTATTTAAGCTGTTCCAGGCTATCCGTATGAACAGCTTTGTGAGCTCCTAACAAAATTCCCGCATAAGGGCAGATCGATAGTATGATTGCCGAGTCGGTACCCAGTTTTTGGATACAATCATTTTTTATGTGCTTTAAGGATTGCGTGGGCAAGGTTAGAATATGTCTTACCGTCTGCTCAATAACTTCTGCAATAGCGCCAAGTGGATTTTTGTCATATTGCCTGCATTTGCCGTAAACATATGTTGCATTGCCGCTAATAAACAGGCCGGCGGCATACTCGACGAAAAATGTTTTACCAATACCAGGTTTGCCGGAAACGACGCTTAATCCCATCCCTCCTTCCAAAACACGGTCGAATTGTTTTTTAAAGCATTCTATTTCGTTATTTCGGCCGACTATAGTTTTGTTGATTCTTTCTTCAATGATGTACTTGACATCCTTTGCATTGCTATCAAAAGTTTCTTTTATTTTGTTCGTCACCAATACCTCACTCAGTTTCCTCACTCTCTTCTTTCAAAGCCCTCGCTGTAATCTAAATAATATAATAACTAAATAAAGTTGAGCAATTAATATTTAACTGATTTCTATTATTTTCATTTCGGTTTTTAAGGTTCCCTGGCAGGGAAGACTCTCAGGCTGAGTTTCCTTAGTGACCTGGTCTTTTTTTTAATCCTAACACAGATAGTGATGTCGTATAATAGATTGCTTCAAGCTGTACAAACTAAACACCGGAGAAAAACTGTTACGTGCTGGCCGGAGGTAAATATATGTATTTAGAAGCAAAAACCAGAAATTTTATTAGCGTTGCTTTTTTTGTAATACAATTTGGTATTATTTTTGCTCTGATAAGCACCGGGAAATTAGACTATATCCGAGATGTAACATTTATCACGGTCATTGCAGCAGTATATATTTTCTTAGAAGTTAAATACAGCATATCCGTTAGTAATTACATTAGAGTTTGTTTGGTACTCGTAATATTGGTCCATGAGGTCGGTGGAAAAATTTTTGAACTATATCTCCGGTCAGCTATGTTTGATAAATACCTGCATATATTTGGTATTTACTCCCTGGTCCTTTTTGCCTATGCTGTCCTGCAGCAGTTCATGGGAATATCTTTTAAATCCAGCCTGAATAAATTCATTTTTCTAACCCTGGTTGGCATTAGTTTGGGCGCAATTTTTGAAATACTTGAATTCATGTCGGATATAATAATTCAACCAAAACTCCCAAACCAAAAGGACCTGACGGATACTAATTTAGATCTAATCGCCGATTGCGCCGGCGCCTTAATAGCAGCATTTCATGTTGCAATTATGCCGCTAACGCAGCGCCGATAGAAAATTGCATAACCAATAAATAAGGCTCACCGGCGTATTATATTCGGAGTCTTACACATTTATAGTCAACCACTCACAAGGTATTTCCTTAACCCGTGTCGAAAACCCTTAACAGGAGGGATCGCCTTGCTATTCGGTTCTAAAATCATGAAAAAAACATTAAGGAGAACCAGCACGTTGAATAGTTTTAAATTTTCTAAGACAGTAAGGGATGAATATGAAATCTAATGGAGACCAACTCATTGTGCTTTCCTGGACAGGAAAATACGATGATATTGATGTTAAACCAGGTGTATTGCTTTATGATAATGAAAGAAGCTATGGAGACCAAAACACCAAGAATCTTCTGATACACGGCGATAATCTTCTCGTGCTTAAGACTCTTGAATTGGAATATGCCGGAAAAGTAAAATGTATTTACATCGACCCTCCTTATAACAGCCAAATAGTATTTGAACATTATAGTGATAAAATGGAACATACGAAGTGGCTTAGATTAATGAAGGCAAGACTTGAAATTCTTAGAGTACTGCTATCCGGCGACGGTGTGATATTTGTCCAGATTGATAATAGAGAGCTCCATTATCTGAAAGTAATTATGGATGAAATTTTCGGACGGCAAAATTACAGAAATTCTATTATAGTGAACAGTAGCACGAAAAAACCAACCGTTCAACATGATACTGTCGAACGGTTGAATACTGGCTATGATACGATTTTAATGTATTCAAAAGAGGAAGACCTACGAATACCAAATCCATTTATCGAAGTCGATAATCAGAAAAATTCGGGTTCATGGCATAGCCTTTGGCATAGTACGAACAATCCAGTGTATAGATTTGAATTATTTGGTATCACACCAAAGCAAGGTGAATGGCGTTGGAGTGAACGTAGAACATTTAAAGCTATTGATAATTACGTCAAGCTAGAGCGTTATATGGATTGTTATACATTTGATTATGATAATCAAGATGATTTCGACTTTCATTACAAACAATATTTGGAACGAAACAATTTATCGGTGAAGGATTTTGAAGTTGTAAAGCTGAATATGAATAGTAAACCGGTATATTACATTCCTCCGTCAAATAAAGTATTTCTTAGTGAAAATTGGATGGATTTAAAAGTTAATGGCGATCTAACCGACTTTGAAACTGAGTGCAACGAATTTATATTATTTAGGATTCTGGATTGGATTTCTAGCCCAGGGGATCTTGTTCTCGATGCCTTTCTCGGTTCAGGTACAACCGCTGCTGTAGCGCAAAAAATGGAGCGCCGCTGGATAGGTATTGAGTCAGGTGAGCAGTGCTATATACATTGTATTTCTCGCATAAAGGCTGTTATTGACGGAAAACAGGACGGAATATCAAAAGCCGTTAGTTGGAATGGAGGGGGCGGCTACAAATTTATGGAGCTTGCACCTATGAAAGATTGAGGAACACTTTAAGTCTATGAAAGAATTGAGCAATATCACCTTAGGAAATGAGAATGGGACTAACGAACAAAAAATAAAGCATGGTGATTGTTCACCACACTTCATTTCAAGTGCCCGTAACTCATCAAAAGCATTCGCTTCACGGAAACTGCAAACTCCTTCAAAACCATTCCTGGAAGCATTCCGCCGGGCCACCTCCAGGGTCGTGCCGGCAATGTCCACGCCAAGCACTTCCCTGGCGCCGTAAACGGCGGCATAAACGCTGAAGGTTCCGGTAGTCAAGCACTCTTGCCCCTTCAGCCAGGCCGCTTAGCGTCATGCGGTTTTCCCGCTGGTCCAAAAAGTAGCCGGCTGGTTTAATAGGCGTGTTTTAATCGCACATTTATTATTATTGGCCCGCCAAACGGAATGCGCTCTCCTGAGCCCGGCTCATAACCTCTTCCTCGTCAATGGTCAGGACCAGCCTGCCTTCCATGACGACCTCCCCGTTAATGATCACGGTGTCCACGTCAGCCGACTGGGCAGCATAGACCAGGTGCGCAATCAGGTCGTGCTGCGGGTAGAGGTGAGGGCGCTGGAAGTCGACCAGGATCAAATCGGCCTTCATACCGGGCTTCAGCATCCCCACGTCGCCAAGACCCAGCACACGGGCTCCGTTGGACGTAGCCATTTGCAGGGACTTAAAGGAAGGCATCGCCATCGGGTCGCCGGTGGCGATTTTATGCAGCAGGGACGCTATGCGCATTTCCTCCATCATATCGAGGTTGTTGTTGCTGGCAGCCCCGTCGGTACCCAGGCCTACTGTTGCCCCCGCCTTGAGCAGCTCCGTTACCGGAGCAATACCGCTGGCCAGCTTCATGTTGCTGGCGGGGCAATGGGCCACACCGACCTTTTTGGCAGCCAGAACGGCAATGTCTTCTTGTGTCAGATGAACACAGTGGGCTGCCAGCACCGGCAGGTCAAAGAGGCCGATTGAATCGAGCAACTGGACGGGTGTCATGCCGTACTCTTCCTTGATTTGCCGGATCTCGTCCTGTGTCTCGGCCACATGGATGTGGATACCGACATCATACTTCTCTGCCAATGTCATGACCCTTTTTAAATAATCCGGCGAACAGGTGTAAGGAGCGTGCGGCCCAAACATGGTGGTAATCCTGCCGTCGGCCCTGCCGCTCCAATCTTTCACCAGTTTTACGTTTTCTTCAATAGCCCGTTCGGCGGCGGGTCCGGCCCCCACCATGCCGCGCGCCAGGCAGGCCCTGATGCCGCTTTCCTCTACGGCCAGGGCCACTTCGTCCATTTCAAAATACATATCGGCAAAAGTAGTGGTCCCCGACTTGATCATTTCCAGGCAGCACAGCATTGCTCCCCAGTAACAATCCTCCGGCTGCAGCTTGGCTTCCAGCGGCCATATTTTCTCGTTAAGCCACTTCATCAATGGCAGGTCGTCGGCGTAGCTGCGCAGGAGGGTCATAGACGCGTGGGTGTGACAGTTGATAAAACCCGGCATCGCCACCATGCCGCTGCCGTCAATCACGTGCTCGGCCATAAAATTTTTAGGAACACAGCCCTGAGGCCCGGCTGCTATGATGCTGTCACCCGCGATAGCTACCTCGCCGTTATGAAAAACAGCGTCGTGCTTCTCCATAGTCAGTAAGGTAGCGCCTTTTATTAAAATTCTAGCCATTTTGCTCCTCCCGGTAACTTATTCATGCCACTCTCGCATGTAAGCTTCCTGCTCGCTGGTCAGGCTGTCAATCACTATGCCCATCGATTTAAGCTTCAGATCGGCCACCCGCCGGTCAATCTCCTCTGGTACGTGATACAGCCTCTTCTGGAATTGTTTCCCGTTTTCCATGATATACCTGGCTGAAAGCGCCTGTACGGCAAAGGACATATCCATGATTTCAGCTGGATGCCCATCACCGGCCGCGAGGTTAACCAGCCTTCCTTCAGCCAGAAGGTAGATTCTGCGCCCGTCTTTCAGGGTATACTGCTCGATATTATGGCGAGCCTGACGCTGTTCCACCGCCATGGCGGCCAAATCAGGTTTGTTGATTTCTATGTCAAAGTGCCCGGCATTAGCCAGGATGGCTCTGTCTTTCATTTTTATGAATTGGCGCTGTGTAAGGACATCCCGGCAGCCTGTAACCGTGATAAAAATATCACCCTGGGTGGCGGCCTCATCTTTGTTCATGACCTGGTAGCCGTCCATGCAGGCCTCTATCGCCCGCACCGGGTCAACTTCGCACACAATGACACGGGCGCCCAGCCCTTTGGCACGCATGGCCACGCCCTTGCCGCACCAGCCATAACCCATTACTACCGCAGTCTTGCTGGCTACCACCAGGTTGGTGGTACGCATGATCCCGGACCAGACCGACTCACCGGTACCGTAACGGTTGTCAAACAGGAACTTGCACTGGGCGTTGTTTACCGCGAGCATCGGAAAGAGCAGCTTGCCCTCGCGATCCAACGCTTCCAGACGCCGGATGCCGGTGGTGGTTTCCTCGCAACCGCCGGCAACCCCCCCGGCCAGGTCCCTGCGGATCGTATGCAACAGGCTGACCAGGTCTCCCCCGTCGTCAATGACCACCTGCGGCCGCGTATCAAGAGCCTGCAGCAGGTGGTTGTGATACTCCGGGCCGCTGGCGTTATGCCAGGCGTAAACCTTTATCCCTGCCGCGGCCAGGGCCGCCGCCACGTCGTCCTGGGTGGAAAGCGGGTTGGACCCGGTGACGGTCACTT
>DNIT01000035.1:23225-26335 GCA_003489345.1 Pelotomaculum sp.
GACCCGGTGACGGTCACTTCCGCCCCGCCGGCACGGATAACCTCGGCCAGGTGGGCTGTTTTGGCCTCCAGGTGAATGGACATCGCAACCCGAGCGCCGTCGAAGGGACGATCCCGCTCAAATTCCTCGCGTATATGATTTAACACGGGCATGTGGGCTCGCACCCAGTCTATTTTTAATCGCCCGCCAGGAGCGAGCTTAATGTCTCTTATGGCATAATCGGACAAATCAGTCTGCCTCCTTTTTGAGAGATGGGACGTGAGTCGTGGGTATATCCTGCATTCCCCTGGGGTCATGCACGAATAGCTTCGCATCCGCTTTGTTCAGCGGAAAATTGTATTCGCAGCGATAAGACAGGGACCGGTTTGAAATGAAGCGTTAAGAAAATAGACCTTTAATCCTATAAGCCTTTAGCTTTTTTTTATTTTTTGATATAGGTACGATTTCTGCAGACACAGTTTAAGATTTTTACATTGCATTTTTTGGGGCTTTTGTACGAATGGTTGGACTACTACCCCTCTACCGTTTTTTTAAGGTTCTGCAGGTAGGGCGGGCGAACAATCCCCCGTTCGGTGATGATGGCTGCAACCAGACGGGCCGGTGTAACATCAAAGGCAGGGTTCCAGACCTGCACCCCGGTGGGGGCTATTTGGTGTCCGGCCAGGTGGGTCACCTCGGCCATATCCCGTTCTTCAATTGTTATCTCGGAACCCGAGGTCAAGCTCAAGTCTACCGTGGAAATGGGGGCCGCCACGTAAAATGGGATATGATGCTCTTTGGCCAGGACCGCCAGGCTGTAGGTACCGATTTTATTGGCCACATCACCGCCGGCGGTAATGCGGTCCGCACCCACCAGTACCAGATCGACCATGCCTTTGGCCATCAAATAACCGGCCATATTATCCGTGATTACGGTTACCGGGATGCCCTCCTGATACATTTCCCAGGCGGTCAGACGGGCGCCCTGCAAAAGGGGCCTGGTCTCACCGGCAAAAACGCTTACATCCTTGCCCTCCTCCCTGGCCGCCCGGATCACCCCCAGGGCAGTCCCGTAACCCGCCGTAGCCAGAGCCCCGGCGTTGCAGTGGGTGAGAATGCGGGCCCCTTGCGGTATAAGCTCCCGGCCGTATTCCCCCATCTTCCTGTTACCGGACTCATCTTCCTGATGAATGGCGTGGGCCTCGTCAAGGACAACCTGCCGAAGTACCGCCGGGTCGTCCGACTGGGCGCCGGCCAACCTGTGCATGACCCGGTCTACAGCCCAGCACAGATTAACGGCTGTCGGCCTGGTGGCCGCCAGTTCACCGGCCGCCTCCCGTAATTCTGCTAGATAGGCCTCCCTGGATCCGGTTTCAATTTTCCCGGCCGCCAACGCCAGACCGTAAGCAGCGGCAGCCCCGATGGCCGGGGCGCCGCGCACCGACAGGTTTTTAATCGCTGCCGCCACCTGGTGGTAATCACTGCACCTGAGGTAATTTACCGTACCGGGGAGGCAGGTCTGATCCAGCAGTTCCAGCAGGCCTTCCTCCAACCAGCGCATGGTTTCCAAAGCCGTTCACCCCCATGATGCTTTAACAAGCTGCTGAAAATGTTCGTACAAACGGTTGCAGGGTACAGGTGCATCCTTCCTTCAACTTGGGTTGTGCATAAACAATTAGAAGGATGCAGGCCAAGCGATATGGGTGCGGTTTCAATCACATTTGACTGCAAAGCAGCTAAAGGATGATACTGCGTTCCTTTGCGGGTTAGGGCGCTGATGCATTCTCCGTGCTACCCCAGTTTGACCTGGTCCAGCGCTCTATGGCAGTCACAGCGGCGATCCGGGTCAAGCCAGTGGATGGCCTGCATGACCAGTTTTCTGATGTTCTCCCCGTACTGCATCATCACATCTACAACTTCCTGGTGCGTCAGGCGGGTAGGAGATATCCCGGCGGCATAGTTGGTAACCATGGCGATAGTGGCATAACAAATTTCAGACTCCCTGGCCAGACAGACTTCCGGTACACTGGTCATACCCACCAGGTCCCCACCCAGCAGGCGGTACATTTTTATCTCTGCGGCCGTTTCAAAACGCGGTCCCTCGCAGCTGACGTAGGTTCCCGACGAGTGCGAGGTAAAGCCCAGGCTGCGTGACGCATGTGAAAGGATCTCCCGCAGTTCCGGGCAGTATGGCTCGGTCATGTCAACGTGCACCACCCCGGACATGCCCCCGTCAAAAAAGGTGTGCTGCCGGCATTTGGTAAAATCAATAAACTGGTCTACAAAGATAAAGTGACCGGGCTGCATCGCGGGGTTAAGCGACCCCACGGCTCCGGTGGCCAGAATATTCTTAACCCCCAGTTTTTTTAAGGCCGTAATATTGGCGCGGTAATTAATCAAGTGCGGCGGGATGGAATGGTCTTCATGATGGCGGTTCATAAAAGCTACCGGTTTACCGCGGTAGTTACCGATTTTAAGCTGCACTTCACCGTATGGCGTTGCCACAGTCTCATCTTTGATGTTGGTCATAATATTCGGATCGTAAACTCCCGTTCCGCCAATCACGGCAATTTTTACTTCCATAAATTATCTAGCCCCCTTCGTTAACTGCAATGAGCAATTTGGGTCTTTTCTCCTAATATTCGCCTCTTCTGGTTTCTTTTCCTCTTCGGCGTAAAAAATAGGCAGTGGTTAATTCATCAGCCGCCGCCCTCCACCTTCAGGAAAGTAAGGCGATGGTCATAATGACAATTTGGGCAGGCAAAAAGATGGACACAGTGGGCGCCGTCCACGCAGTCGTAACCGTCCTGGTAGATGTCCTGGGCCAGATAAGGGCTGTAATCGTCGTAATAATCCTGGATTTTTCCAGCGTCAATCATCTGCCGGCCGCAATTGGGACAGTCTTTCTTTACTGCGATCAAGCTGTTGCAAACCGGGCACACCACCACAGCGCTCACCCCGCAGGAACAGTATGTACTACTATATGCAAATGAATCAATTATGATTTTCAACCGCATACTACCGGCAAAAAAAACTTGTGCGTACAATGTGTCCTGGGAGCAGGTGTTATTGTACCCTTCTAGTTTTTCCCGAAAAGTTTACAATAGTCTGTTGACAAATTATATCTTAAT
>DNIT01000035.1:26414-28841 GCA_003489345.1 Pelotomaculum sp.
TATATCTTAATATCGTAATATATAAATAAACAGATAAATAAAAAGGAGCAATGATATTGAAGGAAATGGAGCCATACATTGAGAAAGCGGAACTGCTCAAAGCGCTGGCTCATCCCACCAGGCTCTGCATTGTGCACGGCCTGCTGGAAAGCGAGTGCAATGTCAATTACATCATAAGCTGTCTTGAATTACCCCAGTCAACGGTTTCCCAGCAGCTCGGTATCCTGCGCAGCAAAGGGATTATTGAAGGCCGCCGCAAAGGAACTGAGGTATGCTATAAGGTCACCAATGAACTAGTCCGTGAAATTGTGAAATTTTTATTTGTGAATCAAAAACAAGAGGAGGACCCAAAATGAATTCTCAAAAAGAAAAGTTACTCATTATCGGCGGGGTAGCCGCGGGTACCAAAGCAGCCGCCAGGGCGAGGCGGGTAAACCCTGACCTGGAGATTACGGTTATAACCAAGGACCAACATGTTTCTTACGCCGGCTGCGGGCTTCCCTATTATATAGGAGGAGTTATCAGGGAGGAGAAAGAACTGCTGGTCAAACAACCGGAAGATTTTCAGGTTGACATGGACATCAAAGTCCTGACCCTTCAGGAAGCTCAAAAAATCCTGCCGGAGGAAAAGCTTGTAATTGTAAAAGATCTTTCCAGCGGTGAGATCCGGAACATGCTTTATGATAAGCTGCTCCTGGCAACCGGCGCCTATCCCCTTGTTCCGCCGCTGGATGGCAGGGAGTTGGGCAATGTCTTTACCCTGCGTACCGTTACAGACGCTTCTGCCCTCAAGGAAAAGTTGCGCGGCAACCCGCGGGAAGCCGTTGTTATCGGCGGAGGGCTGATTGGTTTGGAAGCGGCGGAAAATCTGGCGCGCCTGGGTATCAAGACTACGGTAATCGAACTGGCCCCCCACATCCTGCCGCCTTTTGACCGTGACGTGGCCCTGCATGCGGAAAAATACTTAAGAGAAAATGGTATTGAAATCCTGACCGAGACAGCCGTTAAGAGTTTTACGGATAACGGACAGGGCAAAGTGGGCGCTGTCCTGACCAGCGCCGGCGCCATTAAGGCCGATTTTGCGGTGCTTGCAGTGGGAGTTCGCCCCAACGTGGAACTGGCCCGGCAATGCGGTATCACTTTGGGACCCACCGGGGCGATTGCCGTGAACAAAAAAATGGAGACAAATATTAAAGACATCTACGCCGCCGGTGATTGCGCCGAAAATACCAACCTTATTACGGGGAAGCCGGTATGGTACCCAATGGGGTCCAATGCCAATAAAACCGGCCGTGTAGCCGCCAATAACATAGCAGGCGGCGGCGAGGACGACCTGGCAGGAGTTTTGGGAACTGCGATCGTCAAACTGTTCGAGCTCAAACTGTCCAAGACCGGTTTATCAGAAAGAGAAGCCAGAGCCATGGACTATGATGTAGAAACCGTCCTGGTTCCGGCCCCCGACCGGGCCCACTACTACCCCGGCAGTCGCCAGATCATAACCAAACTTATTGTTGAACGTCAGAACCGCCGCGTCCTGGGCGCTCAAGTTTTTGGCGAGGGCACAGTGGATAAACCAATTGATATCCTGGCTACAGCCATCACTTTAGGAGCAACCGTCGACCAGGTGGCAAAGCTGGACCTGGCCTACGCCCCGCCCTTTTCCACCGCCATGAGTTCAACCATCGCAGCAGCCAACGTGATGATGAATAAACTGCAAGGAAAGTTTAAGGGAACCAATCCCCTGGCCTTAAAAGACAGGATGGATGCCGGAGCAATCCTTTTGGATATCAGAACCGAGGAAGAATTCTTCGTCCGTTCCATCCCGGGCTCCATCAATATTCCTCTAGGCCGGCTCATGTCCCGGCTCGATGAGTTGGACCGTGCCAGGGAGATAATCATTAACTGTAAAGTAGGATTTCGCTCCTACAACACGCTTCTGAAGCTCAAGAAGCTCGGCTTTGAAAACCTCAGCATCCTGGAAGGCGGGATCAGCGCCTATCCTTTCGAAATTGAATAAGGAGGCTTAAAAAATGGCGGAGAAGTTTATCAATTGCAGAGGGCTGCAGTGCCCGGGACCGATCGTGCGTCTGTTTAAGGAAGCCCAAACCTGTGCCGCCGGGGACATCATGGACATCGAGGCAACCGACCTGGGTTTTAAAAAAGACATAGCTGCCTGGTGTAAAAAGACAAAAAACGAGCTGCTCTTCCTGGAAGAAGAGAACGGCGTTATAAAAGCCAGGATCAAAAAAGTTGACCAGTCCTAGTTCCAGGCGGATGCCTGTTTTTTGAAAGGGTGGTAACAATGGATAGCAATAAGAAAACAATGATTGTTTTCAGCGGCGACCTGGATAAGGCGATGGCTTCCCTGATTATTGCCAACGGCGCCGCCGCGATGGGCAATGAAGTGACCATGTTCTTTACCTTCTG
>DNIT01000035.1:29144-42170 GCA_003489345.1 Pelotomaculum sp.
GCCTGCACCATGTCCATGGACGTCATGGGGCTGAAAGAAGAGGAACTCATCGACGGCCTTGAGTACGCCGGCGTGGCCACCTACCTTGGCGCAGCCGACGAGGCCGGTGTTAACCTGTTCATTTAGACACCGCTGCGGCTGCTTCGGCGTCGGCAGAAGATGAACCCGAACCTGGGTTTTAATACGCATTCGTTGAAATACACAGCGGATGCTTTTCTTTTAGCTACTAGGAGAAGAGGGCGTTGACGAACTCCTCCGGGTTGAACTCCTTCAGGTCGTCGATGCCTTCCCCGATACCGATCAGCTTCACCGGGATGCCCAGGGTCTGCCTGACAGCTATGATGACACCGCCCTTTGCGCTGCCGTCCAGCTTGGTCAGGGCAATGCCGGTTACCCCGGCGGCATCGCAGAATAGTTTGGCCTGGTTGATTGCATTTTGGCCGGTGGTGGCATCNNCTTCAAATTTATTCATCCTGCATCCCATCCTTGAACTTCAAATTCCGATCCTTTGGAGTCAAGTATTTATGCTTTACGATAAAACATTATACTATAGGCGAAGTTGTCCGTCAAGTATTTTCCGTTGACTCGAACAAGGCATCCGCAAATTCTCTTGGCACAAAGGGCTGCAGATCATCCACCTGTTCCCCTACCCCAACGAAATAGATCGGGATATCCAGCTGCGACTTCACAGCGACAACCACTCCGCCTTTTGCGGTCCCATCCAGCTTCGTCAGAGCAATGCCGGTTATTCCGACCGCTTCTTTAAACAGGGAAGCCTGGGAAATGGCATTTTGGCCGGTGGTGGCATCCAGTACCAGCAGGACCTCGTGGGGGGCGCCGGGCATGTCGCGATCCAACACGCGGCCAATCTTCTTCAACTCCTCCATGAGGTTGCTTTTGGTATGCAGCCTGCCGGCGGTATCGATAATCAGCAGATCAGCCTGACGAGCCCTGGCCGCCTGCAAGGAGTCAAAAGCAACCGCAGCCGGGTCGGCGCCCTCCCGGTGCTTAACCAGGTCTATACCGATACGGTCAGCCCACACTTCCAACTGATCGATGGCGGCGGCGCGGAAAGTGTCGGCGGCGCCCAGAATAACCTTCTTGCCTTCCGATTTATATAAATAAGCCAGTTTACCGATAGTGGTGGTTTTGCCCACACCGTTTACTCCCACAACCATTACTACGGTTGGAGAATCCAAACTGGTATTGAGACGACCCGGCAGAGAGCCAAGCATTTCCCGGATGAGTTCTTTAAGGAGAGGCTTCAACTCGGCGGCGTCCTCGACCCGCCGTTCCCTGACGGTGCGGCGCAGCCTGTCCACCAGTTCCATAGCGGTAGTAACACCTACATCGGCCTGCACCATCACCTCTTCCAGTTCCTCGTACAAATCCTCGTCAATAGACTTGCGGTGGTGTACGAGATCGTCGATTTTCTCAACAAAAGACTGGCGGGTTTTGTGCAGGCTTTCCTTTAAACGGTTGAAAAAGCCCATAAACCTAATTGACCTCCCGGATTACTCAATATAGGAACATTAAGATTTAGCGCAAAATTACTTCAAACGAATGAAGGGCTCTACAGACACTATTGCTGCCTTTCAAATGGTTTCCGGGCGAATAAATTCGCGCCCGCATTTTTCGGATACATAAAAGCCTGTATTACCTTCCACTCTTTTTTCCACCCGGGTCAAGTCCGGCCAGAGCGGCCTTGGCAGCCTGCTGTTCGGCGTCTTTTTTGGAGCGGCCGCTCCCGCGGCCGGCCACCTCGCCCTTTAAAAGGACTCCGGCTGTAAAGATCTTATGGTGGTCCGGTCCCTCTTCCTTTAAGATCAGATATTGGACCTGGCCGCCGCCACGCTGCTGGACAAGTTCCTGTAACTCGGTTTTGTAATCGCGTTCCAGGCGCCCTTCAAGGACATCTTGAATAACCGGCGTTAGATATCCTATCGCGGCTTCGCTGGCCCCGGCCAGCCCCTGATCCAGGTAAATGGCTCCCAGGAGCGCTTCAAAAGCGTCCGCCAGGATCGAGGGCCGTTCCCTGCCGCCGGATCTTTCCTCTCCCTTACCCATGGCAAGACAGGGACCAAGTTGCAGATCTACAGCCACCCTGGCCAGGGACGACTCGCATACCACCGCGGCTCTAAGCTTGGTCAAATCCCCTTCGTCCAGGTCGGGGTGGTTCCGGTAGAGAAAGTCGCTGACAGCCAGCTCCAGGACGGCGTCGCCCAGGAATTCCAGGCGCTGGTTGTTTTTAACACCGTTCTGGCGGCTTTCATAGGTAAAAGAACTGTGCGTCAGCGCCTGGATCAGCAGGTCCTCGGCCCGCCAGACTATCCCAAGTTTTTTTTTCAATCCGGTCCGGTTATCCTTAACGCCCATATTCTTTGAAAGCAAGCGTGGCGTTGTGGCCTCCGAAGCCAAATGAGTTGGAGAGGGCAAAACGCACCTTAGCCTTTCTGGCCACGTTGGGTACAAAGTCAAGGTCACATTCCGGGTCGGGCTGCTCGTAGTTAATTGTAGGCGGGATCACACCCCGCTGTATAGCCAGGATGCTGGCTATGGCCTCCAGCCCGCCGGCGGCGCCCAACAAGTGGCCGGTCATGGATTTGGTCGAACTAACCGCTATATTAGGAGCATGCTCCCCGAATAATTTTTTGATGGCCAGAGTTTCCGCTTTATCACCCAGTGGTGTGGAGGTGGCATGCGCATTGATATAATCAACGGACTCAGGCGCGGCGCCCGCGTCCTTGAGGGCTGCCTTCATCGAATTAACCGCGCCGTATCCTTCCGGGTCGGGGGCGACCATGTGATAAGCGTCACAGGAACATCCATACCCAACAATTTCAGCGTATATCCTGGCGCCCCTCTTGAGGGCGTACTCAAGGCTCTCCAGAATCAGTATGGCGGCGCCTTCTCCCGCGACAAAACCATCCCTTTGAGCGTCAAAGGGCCTGCTGGCCTTCTCCGGTTCTTCATTGCGGTTCGACATGGCTTTCATCGTACAAAAGCCGGCCATGGCCAGGGGCGTAATAGGCGCTTCCATCCCCCCGGTGACCATTACATCGGCATAGTCCCACTGCAGCATTTTGAAGGCGTCTCCAATGGCGTTGCTGCTGGAAGCGCAAGCCGATACGCTGGTAATGTTGGGACCGCGCAGACCATAGCTGATCGCCACCTGTCCGGCGCCCATGTTGGAGATAATCATAGGCACAAAAATCGGACTGACCCGGCCCGGCCCTTTTTCAGCCAGGACTCTGGCCTGGTTTTCCAGGGTTTCGATACCCCCGATACCGGAACCGAGTATTACCCCGATGCGATCCCTGTCCACAGTTTCCAGGTCAAGGCCGGCGTCTTCCATGGCCATACCTGAAGCAGCAACCGCAAACTGGGTAAAGCGGTCCATACGCCTGGCTTCTTTTTTGTCCATATGTTCAGCCGGATCAAAGTCAATGACTTCCCCCGCTATTTGCGTACTAAACTTGGTCGCGTCAAACCTGGTTATCCGTCTGATGCCGGAAACCCCGCCGGTAAGGGACGTCCAGAACTGCTCCAGACCTGTTCCCAGCGGCGAGATGATTCCCAGGCCGGTAACGACAACCCGTTTTTGCAAAACTATTACCTCTCTTTCAAAAAAGCCCCGTGGTTTCCCCGCGGGACTTCAAACTTGCAAAAAAACTTACTGGTGCTCCTGGATATATTTCACCGAATCACCTACCGTACGGATTTTTTCTGCATCCTCATCGGGTATTTCCAGGTCAAACTCTTCTTCCAGAGCCATTACCAGTTCAACAATGTCCAGCGAGTCGGCGCCCAGGTCATCAACAAAGGATGATTCCATTTTTACTTCCGCTTCTTCTACCCCTAACTGTTCGACAATAATCGCTTTCACTTTATCAATAATTGCCATATTATACATTCACCCCCTTCCGTTACTGTATCCTGTTAATCTTTTTACATACATGTCATGCCGCCGTCCGCGGCAATTGTCTGTCCGGTGATATAAGCGGCTGCGTCCGTGGCCAGAAAAACGACCAACCCTGCAACATCTTCAGGCTCTCCAAAGCGTTTCATGGGGATCTGGGCCAGCAATTTTTCCGTTACTTTTTCCGGCAGCCCGGCGGTCATTTCCGTGTTGATAAAGCCCGGCGCCACGGCATTGACGGTGATATTGCGGGAGCAGAGCTCCTTCGCCAGGGCCTTGGTCAAACCCAGGAGACCCGCCTTGGCTGCCGCATAGTTGGCCTGGCCGAAGTTTCCGGTCAACCCGACCACCGAACTGATATTGATAATCCTGCCGTACTGATTTTTTACCATGGCACGGGCGGCTGCCCGCGCACAGTTGAAAGCGCCTTTCAGGTTTACGGAGAGGACTGCGTCCCAATCCTCATCCTTCATCCTCAAGACCAGGTTATCACGGTTGATACCGGCATTGTTGACCAGGATGTCTACCCGCCCGAACTCGCTTTGCGCCGCTTTAATAAGGGCTTCCGCCGCTTCCGGGGCGGCTACATCTGCCTTGAACAGCAAAGCCCTCCGGCCTTCAGCCCTGATTAAATCCGCCACCTCGGCCGCAGCGGTGTCGTTCCTGGCATAATTAACCACCACATCTGCTCCGGCCTTGGCCAGGGACAGGGCAATAGCCCGTCCGATCCCCCGGGAAGCACCCGTAACAATGGCAGTTCTGTCGCTAAGAACCATTTTAGCTAACCTCCTTTGTTAACGCAAGGACTTTTTCCAAAGACGCCGGATCCTCCACGTTATAAAGCGATGCTTCCCGGCAGGTCTTTTTGATCAAGCCGCTAAGCACCTTTCCGGGACCCACTTCAATAAAAGTTTGAATGCCGCCGGCAGCCAGGAGCCTGACGCTTTCCTCCCAGCGGACCGGGTTGTAGACCTGTTTGAGCAGGGAGGCTTTGACTTCGGGACCCGTCCGGACATAATTGGCCGATACGTTGGCCACCACCGGCATGGACGGATCCGCTATCGCCACCGCGTCTAAATCCCTGGCCAGTTTTTCACCGGCGGGAACCATCAAACTGGAGTGAAAGGGGGCGCTGACCGGCAATGGTATCACCCGTTTGGCCCCGGCCTCCTTCAACAGAGGACCGGCCGCCTCGAGTCCGGCGGTGTTTCCGGCAATTACGACCTGTCCCGGACAGTTCAGGTTGACAGCTTCAACTACCCCCGCTGTAGACGCCGCACGGCAAACCGCCGCCACCTCTTCGCTCGAAAGTCCCATCACCGCAGCCATCCCGCCCTCTCCCAGCGGAACCGCCTCCTGCATGTACTGCCCCCGTTTGCGCACCAGGCGGACCGCGTCCGCAAAGTCCAGTGCACCGGCCGCCACCAGGGCGCTGTATTCTCCGAGGCTGTGGCCTGCCGCTGCAGCCGGGACCGGTCCCTTGGCCTTCCTGAGTACAGCCAGACAGGCGATGCTGGTAGTCAGTACCGCGGGTTGGGTAATGGCGGTTTTATTCAGTTCCTCTTGCGGTCCCTCGAAACACAGACGGGAAAGTGAAAATCCCAGCGCTGTGTCAGCCTTTTCAAAGACAGCGGCAGCTTCGGGAAAATGACTGCATAATTCCTTACCCATCCCAACGTACTGGGAGGCCTGTCCGGGAAATACAAAGGCGATTGTCATGTCTATTTCACCACCTTGCTATTTAAATGGTTCAGAACCTCAACAGCATGGCTCAAAACTTCCTGCATGATTTCACCGGCCGGCTGCACCCGTTTGACCATGGCGCTTACCTGGCCGGACATCACCGTCCCGTAGACCACATCGCCCTCAACCATGGCCTGCTTTAAACTGCCGGCACCAAGCTTTTCAATCTCTTCAACCGGAGCGTTGTTTTTTTCCATCTCTTCGTATTTTCTCGTAAGTTTATTGCGCAGCGCGCGCACCGGGTGCCCGGTTGAAGCGCCCGAGACAGCAGTATCGCGGTCCTTGGATTTAATTACCGCTTCCTTGACTTTGGGGTGTACGGTACACTCCGTTGCGCAGATAAACCTGGTACCCATCTGAACTCCCACGGCACCCAGAGAGAGGGCCGCGATCAACCCCCTGCCGTCGTAAACACCTCCGGCGGCAATTACCGGTATATCAACGGCGTCGACCACCTGCGGCACCAGGGCCATGGTAGAGATCTCACCGATATGGCCGCCTGATTCCATGCCTTCAGCGATTAACGCGTCAACTCCGCTGCGGATGAGCCTTTTGGCTAAAGCCACCGAGGAAACCACCGGAATAACCTTTGTTCCAACCTTACGCAAAGGCGGCACATATTTACCAGGGTTTCCTGCTCCGGTTGTCACTACAGCCACCGGTTCCGCTTCTAAAAGCTTCATCACTTCATCTACAAAGGGCGAACGCAACATCACGTTTACCCCAAACGGCTTGTTGGTCAGCTGCCTGGCCCGGTGAAGCTGGTCTCTAAGCCAGTCCGGAGGAGCAGCGCCGGAACCGATGATCCCCAAACCACCCGCATCGGACACGGCTGCCGCAAGTTCGGCGGTGGCAACCCAGGCCATACCTCCCTGTATAATAGGATATTCTATATTCAGCAAGTCACATAATGCAGTTCGGATCAAGACGAATCCCTCCCCCGTATCAAAGATACTAATTCTTTTATGCCGGGCTTCCCCACTTTATCACTGTGGCTCCCCAGGTCAAACCGGCCCCGAAACCAACCATAACAATGTGGTCACCCTGCTTGATGCGCCCGCTTTGAACAGCCTCCGTCAATGCCAGGGGGATCGAGGCGGTTGAGGTATTGCCATACCGGTCCAGGTTGACCAGCACCCTATCCATGGGCAGGTTCAACCTCTTGGCGGCTGATTCTATAATTCTGATATTGGCCTGATGCGGTATAAAATAGTCGATATCCGATCTCTTCAGTCCGGCGGCAGCCAGGGCTTCCAGAGCTCCTTTACCCATAACCCGCACCGCAAACTTGAAGACTTCCCGTCCTTCCATATGGATGGTGTGGAGCTTTTGGTCCACTGTTTCCCTGGTGGCCGGCTGCCTGGAACCACCGGCCGGCAAAGTCAGAAACTGACCTTTGGCGCCGTCGGACCGTAGTGTGAAAGACAATATACCGTTACCTGCCGGAACAGGACTTAAAACCACCGCCCCTGCCCCATCGCCAAAAAGGACACAGGTCTTGCGATCCTCCCAATTGACAATCCTCGATAAACATTCTGCTCCTATAACCAGGACTTTTTTATAAGCGTCTGAGGCAATAAACTGGCTGCCGGTCGCAAGAGCATAAACAAAGCCGGTGCAGCCGGCAGCCAGGTCAAAGGCTGCTGCCTTAACGGCCCCCAAACGGTCCTGCACCAGGCAGGCTGTGGCCGGAAAAATGGTATCAGGGGTATTTGTGGCCACAATAATGAGCCCCAGTTCTTCCGGAGCAACTCCCGCATCCGCCAGGGCGCGTTCGCCCGCAATGACGGCCAGGTCTGATGTCGCCAGTTCCGGAGCGGCGATGCGCCGTTCTCTTATACCCGATCTGGTGCGGATCCATTGATCGTTGGTGTCAACCATTTTCTGCAGTTCGTCGTTGGTAAGAACCCGGTCAGGAAGATAAGCTCCTACTCCTATAATACCGGCGTTACACACTTCTCTTAGCAAGCCTGCTCCCAACTCCTTCGTTCATTCCGGTTTGTGCGATACTGTCTAAAATCGAATCCACCAGGCGGTTATCCACCGACTCCATGGCCACCCGGATCCCGTTTTTGACGGCCTTGGCCGTAGAACTCCCATGACAAATAATTGATATGCCGTTTACACCCAAAAGCGGCGCTCCGCCGTATTCGGCATAATCGATGCGTTTTTTAAACCGCATGAGGGCTTTTATGGCCAAAACAATCCCTGCTTTGGCCAACCAGCTCCTGTTGATTTCCTCTCTCAGCGTATTGTACAGAGCTCCGGCAATTCCTTCCGCCGACTTTAGAACTACATTGCCGACAAACCCGTCGCACACGGCAACATCCACCGTGCCCCGGAAAATGTCCCGTCCTTCGATATTGCCGATAAAGTTGATGCCGGCTTGCTGCAGCAAGGGATAAGCCGCCAAAGTCAACTCGCTCCCCTTGGTCTCCTCCTCCCCGTTGCTTAGAAGGCCGACACGGGGATTGGCCACACCCAGGACTCTTTTGGCGTAAAGATATCCCATCACGCTGAACTGCAAGAGGTTTTGAGGCTTGCAGTCGACATTGGCGCCCACATCCAATAGGACGGCATAACCTTTTTCACTGGGGAGCACCCCGGCGATAGCCGGGCGGTCAATTCCTTTGATCCGGCCCAGCCCCAATAGGGCCGCCGCCATCGCTGCTCCGGTACTGCCGGCGGAAACCAAGGCGTCGGCTTCCCCATCTTTAACCAGTTGGGTAGCCCTTACAATAGAAGAATTTTTCTTGCGTCTTACAGCCACCGCGGGATGCTCGCCCATGCCTACAACCTCGGGAGCGTGGACGATGCTTATCAACTCGCCGGGGTCAACTCCCCCAAGCTCAACGCGGATTCTCTCTTCGTCGCCGACCAGGATTACGGCCTGCTTATACTCCCTGGCCGCCATTAGGGATCCCTTTACGATTTCACCCGGGGCGAAATCGCCGCCCATGGCATCCACTGCTATTTTCACTGCGGCACTCCCTCTTCCTGCAGGGCAAACACTAGAAATTTACCTTTAAAAACAATTTCATCCTTGACCTCGGAGGTAACTTTTACCATGTATTTATTGCCTTTTTTTATTTTTATAACCGCCTTCGCCAGAATTTTTTCACCACAGTAAACCGGCCGCTTGTAGCTCACCCTGGCTGCCCCGGTTAGCGCCGCCCCTGCGTCAATCACCGCGATCGCCAGTGAATTGGCCTGGGCAAAGATGTGATGCCCTCTGGCAACACTGGTCTTGCTGAGGGTCATGGCTGGTGTAACCGGTAGGATCGACATGCCGCTGTTGCCAATTTCAAGGTCTACCAGGTCCCCCACCAGTTCTCCTCCGGCCATGGTCCTGAGCTGCCGTCCTCCTCTGGCCACGTTCTTGACACGTTCCCGCAACTCCGGGATCTGCATATCAAACCGGTCCAGCCGGATGGTCTGGACGCTAACTTTGAGAATACAGGCCAGATCCTCGTCGGTCAGAAAGGGGTCTTCCTCCAGATACCTGCTCAACTGGCGCTGCCTGGTGTTTTTATTTAAACTACACTTGGCCATAACCTCACCCTCATTACCGCCATCGGCAAAAAATTAGTACCTGGTACCAAGAATAGTATAATGTACCTTTTGTTAATTTGCAAGTAAGACAAAAAAAATAAGCGCCGGGTTGATATCCGGGCTTATTTTAAAAAATTGAGATATTTTGCTTTATTTTGCCGCTACCACTTCTCTGGCCTTATAATACCCGCATTCAGGACACAAGTGGTGGGGCCTGATCAGAGCCCGGCACTGCGGGCAGCTTACCAAAACCGGCGCCTCAAGCTTCTCATTTGCGGCACGGCGCTGTCTGCCGCGCTGTTTAGATGATTTCCTTTTTGGAACACCCATGTTTCTACACCTCCAGTCATCCGTTCATTCCTTTTAAAATATCGCGCAAAACACTTAAACGGGGGTCAACCTCAGCGCCTGCGCAGCCACATCTTCCCTGGTTCAGGTTCTGCCCGCAACCGGGGCACAATCCCTGGCATTCCTCGTTACATACCGCTTTCATCGGCAGCGCCATGATCAGACTTTTTAAGACTTCAGGGGTAACATCAAGGATATCTCCGCTAAAGGGGATGGCTTCCTCCTCTTTGGCCTCTTCAACGGCAGTTGTGTAGATTTCAGAGAAGGGTACTTCAAAAGAATAGGGAAACGGCTCCAGGCAACGGCTGCAGTTTAGCTGAAGCAGTCCGGAGGCAGTTCCCTCCACCATAACCGTCCGGCCTGCGCTGGTTGCATTCAAAACAGCTTTGACCGGTCCGTCAAAGCTGATTCTTTCACCTGCCATCTCCATCGGGGGCATATCCGCCACTAGTTCGAAAGAGCTCGATTCCCCCGGCGACCTCTTCAGCCTGGCTACGTCCAACCGCAGCATTGTATCGCCCACCGCCATTTCAATACCCAAAATTATATTGATTTAGTATAGTTTTGTCAAGATTTTTCCTTCTCTATGCGGTTTTACGGTGTTCCCGTTTTCACCAGCTTCGGGTCCGGGGAAACAGGACTTCCTGTATCAATGTGGCCGTAAAGGGTTTCTACTTCTTCGCCCTCCACCAGGAATTGCACCTTTTTGATCCCGGGCACTTCGGCCAAAGAATTGACAACTGAATAAACCAGGGCGATTTCACCAGCAGAGCCTGCGAAACTATTGTTTTTGATTTCCTTTGAAAAATCGACATATGCTGTCTCCTGTCTAACCGACAGGGAAAGCAGCCTGGTCTCTTCGGGTAAAGTCCTTTTTAACACAGGGCTGTCCGGTCCCTTGATTAATTCTTTGATCACGGCTTCCCCAACCTTATCCGCCTGAACAGCGACCTGCCGTTTTTCAGGTATCAGGTACATGGCCTGTTCGTCGGAGAAATACAGTACCAGCTCTCTTGTCTCTTCCCCGGGTGCCTGCGCAAGGGGGTCGGACGTGTTTCCAGCGGGATTTTCCATCTGTTGGTTAAATATAGGAGCATAGGCTCCCAAGAAAAACGCGGCGGCGCCCAGGCCAACCACCAGCAAAAACAGCTTAATCCAACGGTTATTGAACTTGGACAAAACAATCGCCTCCCTCATTATTATTAAAGCTTTTGTTATAAAAATCAAGACTTACTTCATATTAATTCACATCCCTTATCGTACGCACCGAGCCGGTTTGATGCGGGCGCGATTGCAATATGGGATTTGTGCGCATAAATTCGCTCCCGCATTTTTGGAGATAGCGAAACATTTATCTTGAAACAGTGACATGATAACAACAGCGGGCTAAGGGCCCAGATTTTTGCCTGCAATACTATGCCCGCCAACCAACCACCTTACCTGGGTCTAAAATCCAGGTGACAGGCCATATAATTAAGAGGACTCATTTTCAAAAAGACAGCCGGTGAATGCATGGCGAGATTAAATTTAAAGAGCTTTACAAAGATAGACGACCGGCGGCGTGATACGGTTCGCCTCCTTTGGACTGTCTGTGCTCTGGCCTTTGTAATCAGCATGGCGCTGTACCCGCGGGTGGTCTTTGACGGGGCGGTTCTTGGTCTGAAAACCTGGTGGAACATTGTTTTCCCCGCCCTCCTGCCCTTTTTTATTGCCTCCGAACTGCTGATGAATTTCGGGGTGGTGCATTTTATGGGGGTGCTGCTGGAACCGGTGATGCGGCCTCTTTTCAATGTCCCCGGCGCCGGCTCTTTTGTCATGATGGTTGGTTTTTTCTCCGGCTATCCAATTGGTTCCATGGTCACGGCCCGACTTCGCTCGGAGGGACTATGCACCAGGGTGGAGGCAGAGCGGCTGATGTCCTTTACCAACAACTCGAGCCCGCTGTTTATGCTGGCGGCGGTAGCAATCGGCATGTTCAACAACCCCAAGGTGGGCTTATTGATTGCCGGGGCTCATTACCTTTCCAACCTGACCCTGGGTTTGGGCTTGCGTTTTTACGGCAGGGACGGCCGGGAACACTACCCCGCACATCCGAGAGACAGCAGCATTATGCGGCATGCCTTTCAGCGCATGCTTCAGGTACAGAGAGAGGACCATCGGCCCCTCGGTAAAGTCATGGGTGACGCGGTGCGCAGCGCCGTAACCAATCTGCTCAATATCGGCGGCTTTATCATTCTTTTCGCCGTAATCATCAGGCTGCTGACCACAGCCGGGGTTATTGACGCTCTGGCCGGCATATTGGGGCTGCTGCTGCTGCCGCTTGGGTTCGCGCCCGGCATATTACCCGCCCTGGGCAGCGGCTTCTTTGAGATGACCATCGGTTCGAAACTGGCCAGCGAGACGGCCGCCCCTTTGATCCAGCGGGTGACTGCCGTGGGCATGATCCTGGCCTGGAGCGGCCTTTCCGTCCATGCCCAGGCGGCCAGTATGATTGCCGAGACCGACATCAGGATGAAGCCTTTTATCATAACGCGAATGGCCCATACCGCCCTGGCCGGCCTGTACACCTACCTGGCCTGCAGCTGGTTTGCGCCGCTGGGAGAAGCAGCGGCGCCGGCCATGGCTGCGACCGGCGGATGGCAAAGCCTGGCTCCGTACACCCATGCTAAAATCTTCGGCTTTTTCCTGGCTGTCTTGGCAGGGGTGATCCTTCTGGCCCTGCTGGCACATTTGGCCGGCAGCCTCCGGCTGTTCTATTTAAGGTACAAAAGATAAACGCGCGAGTGACACGGGGAGGGTGACACGGGGACGGGGTTGTTGACACATGACACGCACATGACACGGGGACGGGGTGAAAGCGCCGGGATAAACCGGCATAGAGTAGGGGATGAAAGAGCCCCACGTGAAAGGAATAGCTGAACCATCACGACCCCGAGTCATGCGCGGGCAGCCGACAGGACGCACGTGAAGCGTTGACAGGGGGAAACGCAGGCCAGCCATAGAGCTCCGAAATCACCCTTTTGGGGTGCCGACCTCGTACCCCGGTAGGAAAGGCAACACGGTAAAGCGGCGATAAATGCAGCGAGCCGCATACAAGCCCCGCAGAGTCAGAGACCCTGAGCATGCGTGGACACTCTATGTTCGAGAACCGGGAGACCTCAGCGATACCCGTCGGCAAATACTGGCGGGTCGGCCAGGGAAGGTCTGTGGCCGCAATCCTGGCGTGTACGCCGCTGAGGAGTCAGACACCGGGCGTAGTACCGAAGAGAGGGTCGAACAAAATTGGGTGACCAATGGCGGCCAAGGGAGAGCCACTTCCTGAAACGAACCGCGACCACGCGCTATCCGGTAATTGAATAGGGCATCGGGAATGTCATATTCAAAGCGACTGGCTGCTTGTGTATCGCGTCGATAATGATATCGGTTTTGAATCAAGTCATATCATCCCGAAGCGCGTCAATAAT
>DNIT01000035.1:42333-44816 GCA_003489345.1 Pelotomaculum sp.
GCATACAGCATTGTAATGAACACGATAAAGAGCACGCTGAACACGCTGATTGCCATACTGCCCCACGGGAATACAAAATCGAAGTTGTCCATCCTTTCTACGGCCACCAACCCTTCGTAAATCAGCCACGAGATGATTCCCGCTATTGGAAGCCCAAATAGCAACGTCCTCATGCCATAAAAGACACACTCGAAATTCATCATCTTATTGAAATCACGGTCCGACATCCCCACCGAGCGGAGCATGGCAAGCTCCCGCCTGCGCAGCCTGATATTCGTGGAAATCGTGTTGAACACATTGGCAACCGCAATCAGCGAAATCATGATGACAAAAACATAGGTGAACACATCAATAACAAATGTTATACTGCGGTATTGTTCAACTATCGCGTACACATTGTACAGGGTATACACAGACGTAATTCCCGCGTCCTGAATTATCGCTTCCATTTCAGCCACCGATTGCGAGGGATTCTTTGACAGGAAGGTTAAGCCCAGTTCTTCATGTTCGCCGGGGATTTCAAACCTTTCTTTTAGCTGATAGGGGGCAACCACCATAAAAACGGTCGACTTCGGCGCGGAAGATTCCCTTGGGAGCGTATCAAGCGGCATGGTATCGACAAAAGTAATATCTATGTTTTGCCCCTGCTCCGCCGTTGGCTCGCCGCTGGTTTCGGGGGTGATTGTGAAAGTCATGGAGCGGTCTGCGAACATATCAAACAATGCTCTTTGTCCGGCTTCTTCGTCGTATAGGTTTGCTTTTGCGACGGCAGTCATTTTCGCGTTTTCCCCGGTATATTTCTCTGCGGGCAAGCCCAAGCCTTCGATAAAACGCAGATATTCGCTATCCTCAATAAACTGGATGGCCATTGACAGATTATCTGTTTCGTCCGGCGAAGCATAACCCGCAAATTCCCGGTAGCGGTCTGAAAAATCGCTTGCCTTAACCGCGCATAAATACGTCATAATTGCTTGGTATGAGCTATTGTAAACCCCGTCGGCGGTTTTCAATTCGTCGTAAAGCTGGAATACCTCGCTTTCGTCCATGTCCTGCGTTGAAAAACAGATGTCATAGTCCATGTCCACTACATACTGTTCCGAAAGCCGTTGCAGAGTTGTTCCAAAAGCACTTCCCGATACAAACAGCACGACGCTTAAAACAAGCGATAACACGATGCTGCGATAACGTCTCTTGTTTCTCTTAAAGTTTTTTAACGCAAGAGTACCCTCCAAACCGTAAATACGCTGCGCGAGTTTTGACGTTTTCACGGCTTTAGATTCGATTTTGACCTCGTTCGTCTGGCGAATACTCTCCATCACGGGAGTGTTTGCGGCTTTCCTGGCCGGGATATAGGCTGAAATCAAAATGGTAACCAAACTGACCGCCGCCGCCGCGACAATCGCGGGGACAGACACCGACAAGGTTAAAGGCACGGTGCTTTGGAGAAGGTTCCTGAAATTCCCGGCAACAATAGGAATTACCAGCCCGATACTGCCTATGCCAACCATAACGCCAATCGGTATGCCGATTGCGCCAATGCAAAGTCCCTCAAACAGCACCGAATTTCGCAGTTGCCTTGCCGTGGCGCCCACCGACGAGAGAATCCCGAACTGACGTGTGCGTTCGTTCAGCGAGATGTTGAACGAGTTATAAATCAGAAAAATCGAACCTACCATTATTATGGCAACCAAAATGCCGCCAACCGTGTACAGAAGCGCGTTGAAGAGTTTATTGTCCGAAGCGCCCATGAAGCGCAGCACATCATCGTTAAAGACATAAGCCCCTGCTCCGGCTGTATTGCTTGCGTAAGCATGGACTTGCCTCGGGTTTTCAAGCGTGACAAATATGCTGAAGCTGTCTGCTTGGTCTTGCGTATCTGCTTTCGTTATCAAGGTGTATCCCGGTGCGGAATGTTCCTCAAACCCGGGTCTTTCGCAGATACCCACAACCCTGTAGGTCCTCTCTGCTTTTGGCACAAGAGTTTCTTTGACCTTCCCCGGCTTGCCCCCGGAAATGTAAGGATCGTGTTGACCGAGACTCTTGTTTCCATCCATGCGGCTTCCAACAGCAAGTGAAAGCGTGTCGCCCACCGTGAATCTAACGCCGCCCTTTGCCGCGACATGGGCCGGGACAAGAATCTCCCCGCTATTTTCAGGCAGCCTGCCGGAAATCAGGCTTATGGGCAAGGTATCAAAGGCTTCCTTGCTGAATCCGGCGATAAAAAGATAGGGCTTTTCGGGGCTTTTCCCGCCGTCAAGCGTTGCATAGCCGATATTTTCAAACGCTGCGGTGTTTGCAACTCCATTGTCGTGGGTTCGCTCCTGCACGAAAGAGGAATCAACATCCAAAAACTCAACGTGCCAACCGCCGTATTTGGCAATAGAACCGTTTACCAGAAAATTCAACAAGGAAGTGCCAAAAGTAGCGACTGCCGTAATCATGGCGGCGGACAGAACAACTCCGATAATCGTGACAATCGTTCG
>DNIT01000020.1:0-6189 GCA_003489345.1 Pelotomaculum sp.
TAGAAGGGATGGCACTTGGAGCAAATCTCCACGCGCATATCTTTTTTTGTTGAGCCGGTTTCAAAGCTCGCACCGCACACACAGGAAACTGTTATTTTCCCGTACTTCGGATGAATGTTTTCTTTCATTTTATTCACCTCTTTCCTGACAAAGCAAAAGACACACTTCCTAATTATAGCATACGTTTTATTGCCCCGCAACATAAACACAGGTTCCCGGCAGGAGGAGTCGCTTCACCCTCCGTCCTATCCCGGCATAAAACTTTTGCAGCATATTTACACGGTAAAATCACAATGCTAAGATAAAGTTGAAATTATAAATATAAGGGAGTGTTATTATGCCCGTTATCACAGTTGAAGCCGGCAAAATGGACAGAAACAAAAAGGCGCTGCTGGTTAAGGAACTTACGCAAAAAGCAAGCGAGATTTTAAGTATCCCTGAACAAGCTTTTATTACGCTGATTAAAGAAAACGATATGGACAATGTCGGAACCGGCGGCCAGCTTTTGTCTGACAAAATGGCCAAGTAGTAAAACACAAACATGGTTAGAATTTCGCCCTCTCCTCCCGGCTCCGGCCGAGGTACGGGCAATTACTCTACCGGGTGGCTGTAACTGCCGACGGTCAAACCGGGCAATTCTCTCAACGCATGCACCAACTCCGGGACTCCCCTGGTGGAACCGCTGGATAAGGGCACGTGCCGCCGGAGCAGGTTGGGGTCTATATTAAGGTTTCGCAACTGGACCATATTGACCCCGGTATCGCGGATTAGCTCGATCAAGGCGGCCTCCTCCTCCTCGCGATCGGTGAGACCGGGAAAAACGAGCAGATTCAAAGAAGTCTGAACCCCGCCGGAAACCGCCTTTGCAATGGAATTGCGGACCTCCGCCAACCCGAAGCCGGCAGGGCGGTAGTATGCGTTGTAAGTCTCCGGTCTGGCGCTGATCAGGCTGATCCGGATGGCGTCCAGACCGGCTTGGCAAATTTCTGCTATACCTGTGCTATGCCCGCCGTTGGTGTTCATATTGATGGTACCCGCACCGGTCTCAGCCCTGATCATGCCGATGGCTTCGGCAATAATGGACGAGGCCAGAGCCGGTTCGCCCTCGCACCCCTGCCCGAAGCTGACTATGGCGCCGTTACCCGGTTCCAGGTGCGGGATCGCCACCTCAGCCACCTCCCGTGGCGTGGGGTTGAAATTGATGCGCGACTGGGGTGACGGGCAGCATTCGGCCGGCTGCAGTGATATGCAGCCGAGACAGTTGGCATTGCACTTTGGCGAAACCGGGATCCCGCCCTCCCAGCGGCCGTAAAAAATGTTTTGGGCGGTAAAGCAGTGGTAATGAAGTGCGCAATAAGCCAGCTGGCGAATGATCCGGTTGGCCGGATACTCTTTTTGTTTTTGTTCAACCTTGAACGGTAGTTCCTCGCCGTCGTATGCCGAGGGATCCCAGGGCCCGGGGTCGTCAGTGGGCAGGGCGGCCGCATACAGTTCGCCATTCCTGTAGGCTACAGCCGTATAACCCATTAGAGGCAGCGGTTTTTCTTGTTTATCGCGCTGAAAAGAAGGCAACAGCGTACGGGTATAACCCTGGGGCAAGAGCGCCCCCACCGCCCAAGCCCGGCCGGATTTCCACGGGTTTTGCTCCAGCAGGGTGAAACGGCCGGACCGCGTCAGGCCGAGCGGGACGCCGGCCGGCACAAGTACCAGGGAAGCCCCTTGCGGCAGCTTAATCAGGTCCTCCTCCGCTATCTCCACAAACCTGTCCCCGCTGCGGCCGGTAGCCCCCAGGCTGTGATGGTCATAAAGGCGACCGTCTTCCCCCGCAAAAACCAGGCGGTACACTGGCCATTCCCCCTAAAGACAACCTATTGCATTATTATAATTGATCCACCTATTCCTGGCAAACAAACATCAAAAACCGCCTAAAAACTTAACGTTTCAAGCGGTTTTTTCAGGCCGTGTTTGCATACGGCCCTGTTTAGCGGAGGCGTATGAGGTTTTGCAGTAAAATGTTATCTTTCGGCATCACCGATTTTAACATGTGATTGATAAAACTCTTCAGGGGTCTCGATGATCGCTTTGCGCATCACCAGGAGCCTGTTGATGTGATGGTTTTCCTCGGCAATGAGTTCCTCAACGACAAACTTTTCATCCTCCGGAACGGCCTTTCTAAACTGAAGAAAGAAAATTACGGAGTCCTTTTCAAAACCAAGGGCTAAATTAATCGCCTCTACCGGATCGCTCAGGCCGGCAGCCTGTTCAGCTGCGTCGATGTCTTTGCTGAAAACATTGCTGTCGACCAATTCCTGCACATAGTCCCTGTATTCTTCCTCCAGCGGCTCCAACACCCCATACGCGATCAGTTTTTCCTTCAGCTTTTTAAATGTGGTGTAGTGTTCCTTTTCTTCTTCGGCCATGAAAGAAAATATTTCTTTGACCTTTTCTCCTTGCGCCTTCGACGCAAGCGCGGTATAAAACGCCAGCCCGTTCTTCTCAATGTTCATGGCGATCTCAGCCAACTCGATGGGAGAATTCAACACTTCAACAACCTCCTTTTGCCATATTTGCATCAATCCTACTTCAAATATATTAAAAACCAATTAACTTCATCTTACAATTTTCTTAATAATTCCAATCAAATAAAAAACTTGTCAACAACCCCCGTCCCCCTGTCAATCCCTGTCAATATATACCAAAGGGGTTGAGAGTGAAGAACTCCCAACCCCTTTGGTAGGCTCATTTTAGCCGTAGTAATGCTCCTGCTCCAGGTAGTTCAGCGGGTCTAAGGGTGTACCGTTCAGGAGCACTTCCAGGTGCAGGTGCGGCCCTGTGGACTTGCCGGTATTGCCGGCCAGGGCAAGCAACGTGGTTGTGTCCACCGAATCTCCCTCGACAGCCAGAATTCTTGAGCAGTGAGCATACAGCGTACGTATCCCATCCCCATGGTCGACAATCACAGTCAGACCGTAAGTGCCTCTCGGACCGGCAAATACCACACGGCCGGGCGCTGCCGCCCTGATTGGCGTACCTTCTTCCACGGCGATATCAATTCCCTCGTGGGGCTTTCCGTCCCGCAGACCAAAAGGCGAGCTGATGGCGCCATATAGCGGCCAGGACAACCATCCCGCGGCAAGTCCTCTGGAAGGAAGCATTTCAAGGCCGGGGACACTGCGGGGAATCATCAATTTCTGCCCCGCCAGGATGGTGTTTGGGTCCGTCTGCCCGTTTCTCGCGGCTATCACATTTACCTGAACGCGGTAAATCTTAGAGATATCCAGCAGCGTTTCCCCCGGCTGCACCAGATGGACGATGCAGTCTGAGGGGATCGTTAAGCGCTGGCCGGCCTTAATGCGATCCCGGTCAGGCAGCCTGTTTACCGAGACCAGCGTCTCGAGGGAAATACCGTTGAGCCTGGCAATATCCGTGAGGTTGTCGCCCGGCTTGACCTCGTACAGTTGCTTGTTGTCGTTATCCACCAGGGCCAAAGGGGGCAAGATATATTTATCCCCGACAATCAACTCATCCAGGCGGGCCATAGCCGGACTGGTAGTCAACAAGAGCACAGCAGTCAGAACCATCGCCGTAAAAGCCCTAATTAAATTTATAGGCAGTTTAAAGAATTGCTTTTTCAAAAAAACACACCTCTTCCAAGCAAAATCAATAGCTAGTTTTGCCAGAAGAGGTATTTATTATACTTTACGTTATCCCTTACTTGCTGTCAGCTCCTACCGTATAGACGCCCCGGCGCCCGCTTTCGGGACGGCTCGCGGCCCCCCCCTCGGCCCTCCGCAGGTGCAGGAAGGCGCCCACCAGGTCTTTGTTGGTCCTGGTCCGTTTCATCTGTTCGACCAGCATATCCATGGCTTCCCAAGGGGTTGCTCCGCTGGTGGATTTGCGGAACTGCCAGATCATTTCCAGTTCTTCCCTGGATAAGAGCAGCTCTTCCTTGCGCGTACCGGAACGCTGTACGTCAACAGCCGGGAAAAGTCTCCTTTCGGCCAGCCGCCGGTCCAAAATAAGCTCCATATTGCCCGTTCCTTTAAACTCCTCGAAAATAACATCGTCCATTCTGCTCCCGGTCTCAACCAGAGCAGTGGCCAGGATCGTCAGGCTGCCGCCCTCTTCCAGCTTCCTCGCCGCGCCGAAAAACCTTTTGGGCTTATGCAGCGCGGCCGGGTCGACTCCGCCAGAAAGAGTGCGCCCGCTTGGCGGAACCACCAGGTTGTGCGCTCTGGCCAGGCGGGTGATGCTGTCCAGCAGGACAACCACATCCTGACCGTGCTCTACCAGCCGTTTGGCTCTCTCCAAGACCATATCGGCAACTTTGACGTGATTCTCCGGCGGTTCATCAAAGGTTGAGCTGACCACCTCGCCGTCCACGGAACGTTCTATATCGGTTACTTCTTCCGGCCGCTCATCAATAAGAAGGACCATCAAAGTTATTTCCGGGTTATTGCGGGTGATACTGTTGGCTATTTCCTTAAGAAGAATGGTCTTGCCGGCTTTGGGCGGGGAAACAATCAGGCCGCGCTGACCCTTGCCGATGGGGGCAAGCAGGTCGATAATTCGGGTCGAGAATTTATCCGGTTCGGTTTCGAGGTTAATCCGCTCCATGGGATAAAGGGGGGTGAGCCCGTCAAAATGCAGCCTGTTTTCAGCTTGCTGCGGGTCAATGCCGTTCACCTGCTCAACCCGCAGCAGGGCAAAGTACCGTTCGCTTTCTTTAGGCCGGCGCACCTGACCCGCCACCATGTCACCCGTACGAAGGTCAAAACGCCTGATTTGCGATGAGGATACGTAGATATCGTCATAACTGGGAAGATATTGGAAGGGTCTTAGGAAACCGTAACCGTCAGGCAGGATATCCAGTACTCCTTTGGCATATAAGAGGCCATTCTTCTCGGTCTGCGTTTTTAAGATTTCAAAAATCAGTTCCTTTTTGCGGTATTTATAGTAGCCCGGTAGTTCAAGGTCCTTGGCGATTTTGTAAAGTTCAACCAACGTTTTACTCTCTAAGTCTGCATAATTCAAAGGCAGCCCCCCAGCGATTTATTTTTGATAGTTTTAAACAACGGTGAGCGGTTTTATGTATTCCGCTGGCGCCTGCGCCGCTCCAAAAGCATTAGCAGGAGAAAATAAACCGCCAGGGAGAACAGTGTGGCATTCACCAGGCTGCCCACCAGAAAAGGATAACCGTGTTCAATAACTTTTTCCAGATAAGGACCTACGAATGACAAGCCGCTGATGGAAACGTCTGTTTCGGGGGCACCCCCGCACAGAAACTTTCCGACCAGGAGATCAAAGGTGAAGAATACCGGGACCAGCGCTTTAAACACACAAACCGTGGCGACGGCTGCCAGCGGGCTGCAGCGGATGAGGCGGGCCACCAGGTAGGAAAGCGGTATGCTGATAATGGGTATGGGCAGGAAATCAAAGGCTATCCCTAAAGCCACTCCTCTGGCAATCTTTTTGGGTGAATCGGGCAGGCTCATAACCTTATTGTAGTAATTTTTCAGGTAATCCAGCACACGCGTGGTAATTTTCTTTTTCAAACACAAAATCCCTTCAGCAAACATGTCCTACCCCTTTGGTCTTTGTATCATTAGTATTATTCCCATCAACAAACCTGACAAAAATCATTTAGCTTTACTTCATTTGCCTGATAGCGACAAAAGCCCTGCATCTTTATGGCAGCTTACCATGCCGCTCCAGCGGTACCGGTAAAGCATGAAAGTCGATGCGGGTGCGGCTTTACGCATACACGGCCCGCCGGCGCCGATCTTACGGCAGCCAGTGCCTGTATTTTTGAGAATGTATTCGTACCCGCACTTTTAAGAAAGACCAGAACATTTGTTTTCAAGGGTAGTGTGTTTTCTACTTGTTTTTAACAGTTTCCCAGTCTTCAAGGAATTTTTTAATGCCGGCATCGGTGAGGGGATGCTGGATCATCTGCATCAGCACCCTGTAAGGTATGGTGGCAATATGGGCTCCGGCCTTGGCCGCGGTGATGACATGGATGGGGTGGCGAATACTGGCGGCAATCACCTCGGTGGGCAGCTGGTAGTGGTTAAAAATTTCCATTATGTCATAAATCAATTCCATCCCATCCAGGCTGATGTCGTCCAGTCTGCCGACGAAGGGACTGACGTAAGAGGCTCCCGCACGGGCGGCCAGCAGGGCCTGGTT
>DNIT01000020.1:6279-16785 GCA_003489345.1 Pelotomaculum sp.
AAAAAACCAGGGTTACGTTGGTGCGGATGCCCGCATCGGACAAGCTGTTCGTGGCTTGTAAACCCTCGGCTGTCATCGGAATTTTCACCACAATGTTCGGGTGTATGGCGGCCAGGGCTTTCGCCTCGTCAATCATCCCGGGCGCATCAAGGCTAACCGCCTCCGCACTGATGGGCCCGTCTACAATAGAAGCAATGGTTCGCACCACTTCGGCAAAATTGCGCCCTTCTTTGGCAATAAGAGAAGGATTGGTAGTCACACCGCAGATCACACCCAGGGCATAGGCCTTACGAATCTCATCAATATTGGCCGTATCAAGAAAAAGCTTCAATTTTCTTTGAACACCTCCTGGCCTGCTAAGAATTAAGCCTTCTGCGAACTGCCAAAAACCCTGATTTTCTCCCGGATCAGCCCGATCGCGGCTTCCCTCGCCGGTCCCAGCATTTTGCGCGGATCGATTTCTTTAGGGTTGTCTGCCAGCACCTGGCGGGCCGCGGCAACAAAGGCCTCGCGGATGTTGGTGTCAATATTGACCTTACATACCCCCAGGCCGATAGCTTTGCGGACGTCTTCATCCGGGACCCCGGATGACCCGTGCAGGACGATGGGGATCTTGACAAGGGCTCTGATCTTTGTCAGGCGTTCGAAATCCAGCTCCGGTTTTCCCTTATACTGACCGTGAGCGGTGCCGATGGCCACGGCCAGGGCATCCACTCCGGTTTCCCGGACAAATCTGGCGGCCTCCTCGGGATCGGTGAAAAGGGCGTCGCGGTCACTAACAGTGATGTCATCTTCGGTACCGCCTATTTTACCCAGTTCCGCCTCTACCGATACGCCTACGGCCCTTGCCACATCCAGCACCCGCCTGGTCAGGGCGATGTTATCTTCCAGGGGCAACTTGGAGCCGTCGATCATAACCGACGAAAACCCGGCCCTGACACACTGTACAACCTGCTCAAAACTGGTGCCGTGGTCTAAGTGCAGGGCAACCGGGATGGTAGTACGCTCCGCAGCCAGTTTGGCCAGGGCCACGATGTAGTCTATCCCCGCGTATTTGATGGCCCCCTGACTGGCCTGCATGATCACCGGGGCATTTTCCGCCTCGGCGGCTGCAACAATGGCCTGGACAATTTCCATATTGTTGCAGTTAAATGCCCCCACCGCATAACCGCCGGCTTCGGCGTGTTTCAATAATGCACTGACAGGTACGAGAGACAAAGCATTTCCTCCTTTTCGGTAGATACCTGCGACTGAAGCGGTTCTGTTTGCAAACAAAAGCAAAACTCGAACATTGTCTTTTCCTGCCGGAAGGATAACATTACGCAAACTGACATTTGACCAAGTCAAATGCCAGTGAAATTCAAGCCACCTCTTTGGCCGGTAACAACAGTATGACCGGAAGCAAGCGGTATTATGTTTTACTCCTTTTGCGGCGGGCTTTTTTGGGTTTACCGGTGTTGGCCAGACTGTCCAGACATTTAAAGCCGTGCCGGGCCAACTCGATCATGTCGACCTGCTGGATTACTTTTAAATCTTCTTCCGTTTCAGCATATATGATGTTGAGGCTATCGCAATTTTTACATTGGAGTTCCAGTCGATCCGGGAAGATATCCACTTCGATTTTATAATTACCGCACTGGCAGTAAAGTTCCCCCCGCTCGGCGATCTCGTGGAGACAACTCAGTACTTCATACATGATCTTGGAGTTGTTGAAGTAACTGTCACAGCCAAATTCATTGACCAGGGCTTCCAGTTCCTGCTCATAACTGGCAGTCATCTCTTTCACTTTTGATGCAGGGCCAATATGTCCCAACTCCAAATCGGTATCATCACAGGAAAGGGTTACCACCTCTCCCGACCATAGCCTTTTCCCGGATAGCTCCCGGAGGTGTTTGGTTTCGCATACCACACAGGGAACCTGAAGCCAGTAACAGCTTAAGTTTTTTGTACTGACGGTCAGTTTGTTGGCACCGCAGGAGCAAGTAACATGGAAAGCATGCCCCCTGGCAATAGAAAATCGGGAAAACTCATGAAACTCCATTTTACCGCAATCAGGGCATCGCATGGCCAGCACGGTGTTTATGTCAATACCCATTGCTCAACCCTCCTACAACCATAGGGGATGGATTCCAGGCAAGATATCCGGGGCTTTCTTGAAAACCGGAGCCGGCTTTCCCTAAAAGATCATGTCCCCTGTCTGTTATATAATACTTCGCCACTGCTCCTAAAAGTCCTTTTTCAATCTGACCATACAAATAAAAACAGCCGGAGTTTTAGCGCCGGCAATTACGGACCGGACGCGATTTCCAGCCAAAGTGAAAGCCGCATCTAAGAAACCATCCCAGGACGGCTCCTTCCATAAGCAGGGTACAATCAGCCTATTTCTTTAATCATCGCCAGCCTGTCCTTTTCCTCCAAAAGCAATCCCTTGATCAGGTAGCGGATTTCATCAAGGTCAAAAGGTTTATTGATATAGTGCTTTACCCCTCTCCTTTTTGCCTCCGCCACTATGTCAAGTTCGCCATAGGCGGTCATCATCACCACCGGCGTTTGAGGAATGATCTTAAGCAGTTCATCAAGTGTTTCCAGGCCGCTCATGCCTGGCATCTTAATATCAAGGAGGACCAATAAAGGGGATTTATCGCTTACCTTCATGATGGCTTCCAGCCCGCTGGAAGCTGTTTCCACAAGGTACCCTTCATCAGAAAAAGCTTCGTATAGAAGGCGACGCACACCTGCCTGGTCGTCCACAATGAGCAAATCGTAAGCTACCCCGGCATATATTCCACTCCAGCCCTGTAATAGCTTTATTTATTAATAACCGTAAACATTCGTCGGACTTTCCTAAAAACCTCCTGTGTGCAATAAAATATCTCCTGAATTCATTCAAAAATAACCGGGCAGGTTCATCCCTGAAAATATGCTCACCGCAACTGCCGCCAGTCCGGCTAAAAGCAAGCCCGTGAACATGACCAGAACCAAGACCGGGCTGAGTACGGCAAGCAAGGCCCGGCCTGTAGAGAGTCGATGGACCTCCCTGACCCCGATTACCATGAGCGCGGCTACCCAGATCCATACAACCAGCACCGTGGTGCCTAGTAATGCCGCGGAAGCCAGGTAGTAGTTGAGCATCTGAACAGGAACCATGAAAATAGTCGGGATTAAGGAGAGGCCGACGACAGCGGCAACCTTTCTAGCGCTCCCCAACCCGCCCAGCATTTCGGCGGCAAGGCTGATAAAGGCGCTATAGCTAAACCATTTTATATACCCCCACAGGAAAATTAAAACCGCGCCAAAAACCATAAGCGGCGCTGTTGACGGTAAAGGAACCATAGCGGGAGACTCGGCGGCCTGGGTTAAAACTCTTGAGACGGTTAACAGCCACATCAACATCCCGGCCAATCCGAGGATGGTCACCAGTAATAGGGCATTGGCCAGCGGCGGGCGCCGGGCCGCCTTTTGCAAGGTTTTGACCGGTTCAAAAAGCACCCCGTAAACAAGTTCCAGAAAGCTCTGGACAGATTCATCCTCGTCACCGCCAATATTTGGCCCCTCGGTATTGTTGAAACAGGGAGCGCCCGACGGTTTTTCTTGCGGCTCCAGCCCGTTCCTGTCTGCGCCGTCTGCGCCGGATGCCTCACCCGAAGAGTTTTGCTCGAACTTATAAGTGTTATCATACATGGCAACTTTCTCCTTCTAAGGCTCTTTAGCGGGGGTTGAGGAAATTTTTATTTTCTTCCAGCAAGTCCGTCCAGCCCAGCCCCGGCAGGAGGTTCCCCTTCACCCCGGTAAACAACCCCTGCCAAAAGCTCTTTGCACCTATTTCAACAATTGCCGGTTCTCCGGGTATCCCCGCCATTTTTCCGGCCAGGAGCACCGCGTCATGGAAATCTCCCAATTGGTCTACAAGTCCGAGCTCTTTCGCCTGGCGCCCGGTGTAAACCCTCCCGTCCGCCAGAGCTTTGACCTCGGCAACATCCTTGTGCCTGCCGCGGGCCACCACATCTACAAACTGGTTGTAAATATCGTCGACCATGGACTGGAAGATGGCCTGTTCCTCGGGAGTTACCGGGCGATCCGGCGATCCCATGTCCTTGTACGGGCCGCTCTTGTAAATTTCCCGGTCCATACCGATTTTACCATATAACTCCTCCAAATTTGTAGTCTGCATAAACACGCCGATGCTTCCGGTAATGGTGCCAGGATTGGCGACAATTTGATCGGCGCCGGCGGCGATCCAGTACGCGCCGGAAGCTGCCACATCCCCCATGGAAGCTACCACTACTTTACCCGATTTTCTCAACCTCTGCAGTTCGGTGTCAATTTCCTGGGATGCCGCGGGGGTGCCCCCGGGGCTGTTCAACCTGAGCACCACGGCCTTGAGTCCCGGCTTTCTGCCTGCCTCTCTGAGAGAAGCCGCAATGGCCTCCGCACCCGTCTGGGCTTCAAAAGGAGAGACGCTCCGTCCGCTGGCGATAGTTCCTTCTATGTAAATCACGCCGACCTCTCCCCCGCCCGCGCCCGCATTTTCAGCAGTCCGGCCAACCGGCTGCACGGCTATAGCCACCACCAGGGAGATCGCGGCAACTCCCAGAATAAGCCCGGCAATAATTTTTTTCTTCAACAGCGATCAACCTCCCATATTGCTAATAGCTTGTTATATTCACCACCAAATCATACACACCTGCCGCTCCCGGCCGAAGCAATACGGTTCTCCCACTATGCGTCAAGGTGCAAAAAAAGCTTTGGTTTTATCCAAAGCTTATCCACATAGTTAAAGGTACCTGGCCTCTTTATACTTTCTGGCCGCCCCGATAAACTCCCGGAACAGCGGGTGCGCCCGGTTGGGACGGGACTTGAATTCCGGATGAAACTGGGTGGCGACAAACCACGGGTGATCGGGCAACTCAATGATTTCCACCAGGTAGCCGTCCGGCAACGTCCCGCTGAAAACCATTCCCCGGCCCGCTATGTCGGAACGAAAGTCATTGTTCATTTCATAGCGGTGGCGGTGTCTTTCCACGATAAGCTCCTGTTTATAGGCCTGGTGGGCCTTTGACCCGGTTAGCAGCCTGCAGGGGTATCCCCCCAAACGCATGGTGCCTCCTTTGATATCGAGGTCTTTTTGCTCCGGCAGCAAATCGATCACCGGGTAACGCGTCCCGGGACTAAATTCCGTGCTGTTGGCATCCCGCCAGCCCAACACATTGCGGCAAAACTCAATCACCGCCAGCTGCATACCCAGGCAGAGGCCCAGGTATGGCAGACTGTTTTCACGGGCGTAGCGAATTGCTTCAATTTTACCCTCGATACCGCGATCACCAAAACCACCCGGCACCAGGATCCCGTCCACGTCCTGCAGCAATTCATGGACATTGTCCGGTGTGACAGCTTCAGAATCAACCCATACAATCTCGACCGCCGATTCATGGTAAAACCCTGCATGACGCAAAGCTTCCGCCACACTGAGGTAGGCGTCGTGCAGGGAAACATACTTCCCCACCAATGCTATTCTGGTTAAATAGCGCAGGTTCTTGAGCCTGTAAACCATTTCGGACCATTCGGACAAATCAGGCGTTCCGGTTTGCATACCCAGCTTTCTTAAAACGATATCCGCCAGTCCCTCTTGTTCCAGCGCCAGAGGCACTTCGTAAATAGACGGTGCATCCAATGCCTGGATCACCGCCTCTTTGTCTATGTCGCAGAATAAGGCCAGCTTTTCTTCCATTTCTTTTGAAAGGGGCAATTCACTGCGGCAAACGATTACGTCGGGCTGAATGCCGATGCCCCGGAGTTCTTTGACACTGTGCTGGGTGGGCTTGGTTTTCAACTCATTGGCTGCCCGCAGGTAAGGAACCAGGGTCACATGAATATAGACCACGTTTCCCCGGCCGAGTTCCGATTTTAACTGGCGTATCGCTTCCAAAAAGGGTTGGGATTCGATGTCACCCACCGTACCCCCGATTTCGGTAATCATCACATCCGCATTGGATTCGGCAGCCACACGCCGGACCTGTTCCTTTATTTCGTTGGTAATATGGGGGATAACCTGCACCGTGCCGCCAAGATAGTCTCCCCTGCGCTCCTTACTGATGACAGAACTATAAATTCCACCTGTAGTCACATTGCAGCTGCGGGAAATATTAATGTCGATGAAGCGTTCATAGTGACCCAGATCCAGGTCTGTCTCAGCGCCGTCCTCGGTCACAAAAACCTCCCCGTGCTGGTAAGGGCTCATGGTCCCGGGGTCGACGTTGATATACGGATCGAGCTTCTGAATAGCGACATGCAAGCCGCGGCTTTTTAAAAGCCGCCCCAGGGAGGCGGCTGTAATTCCTTTTCCCAAAGATGAAACGACCCCACCGGTAACAAACACGAACTTGCCCATGGCCAGCCTCCCGTGATTTCCTGTAATAGCGGATTGAACTCCTTTAACATTTTATATGTGCCCACTTGACATGTCAATAGATTGTCAAAAATGTAGAGGCACATATGCGTCCGCTGCAGAAACACTATTTACAGTGTCCTACATTCTTTCCGGAGCCGTCAAACCCAGGAGCCCCAACGCGTTTTTCAAAGTGATGCGGGTTGCGTCCATCAGCACCAGGCGGGCTGCCGTAAGCGCCTGATCCGAGGTGATCACCCGGTGGCTGTTGTAAAAACTGTGCAGCAGCCCGGCCAGCTCATGGAGATAGCGGGCAATTCGCTGCGGCGCCAGACCGCCGGCCGCTGAAGCAACTTCACCGGGAA
This sequence comes from Pelotomaculum sp., assembly GCA_003489345.1. GTDB lineage: Bacteria > Bacillota > Desulfotomaculia > Desulfotomaculales > Pelotomaculaceae > Pelotomaculum_C. Next base: position 13,030 of record DNIT01000020.1, read on the forward strand.
AGTCGGCCAATTTGCGGGCAAGCGCCAGCTCGGCTTCTTCTTTTAGCAGGCTGTAATCGATCTGATCCGGCTGTGGCCGCACCCCGCCCTGCTCGGTGAGCTGCCGGAAGATGCTGCAGATACGGGCATAAGCATACTGAATGTAATATACCGGATTTTCATTGGTCTCCGCCTTTGCTAAATCCAGGTCAAAGTCCAGGTGGCTGTCGGCGCCGCGCATGACGAAGAAGTAGCGGGCAGCATCCCTTCCTACTTCCTCCACCAGTTCCTCCAGGCTTACAAACCGGCCCGAGCGCTTAGACATGCGGACAAGCTCCCCCCCCTTGTACAGGCGGACCAGTTGCATGATTACCACATCAAGCGCTGCCGGGTCATACCCCAGGGCCGCGACCGCTCCCTTCATCCTGGGGACGTGGCCATGGTGGTCCGCTCCCCAAATGTTAATCACCCGGTCAAATCCCCGCTGAAACTTGTTCCAGTGATAGGCGATATCTGCTGCAAAGTAGGTGGGAAGGCCGTTGGAGCGCACCACCACCTCGTCCTTTTCAACACCGAATGCCGTGGCCCTAAACCAGAGGGCATCCTCGTTTTCATAAATAAAACCCCGGCCTTTTAAAAATTCCAGGGTTTTCTGAACCGCTCCCGCATCGTGCAGGGACTGCTCGGAAAACCAGACATCATACTTGACACCGAAATCGCTTAAGACCTTTTTGATGTGCTCCAGCTTCTCCTGCAGCGCAAATTGCACCAGGGCGGCACGACGTTCAGCAGGTTCCCGATCAAGGTAAGACTCTCCGTGCAAATCCCGGAACGACAAGGCGGACGCAAGGATATCCTCCCCGTGGTAGCCCCCCTCGGGAACAGGCATGTCGCGGCCGAACAACTGGAGGTAGCGGGCCTCCAGGGAAAGGCCGAAGTTTTCAATCTGGTTGCCGGCATCGTTGATATAGTACTCGCGGCTGACCTCATATCCGGCAAAATCCAGGATGGCGGCGATGCTGTCCCCCAGGGCCGCCCCGCGGGCGTTTCCCATATGTAAGAGGCCGGTGGGATTGGCGCTGACAAATTCCACCTGGACCTTTTTATCGCGGCCCAGATCCAGCCGGCCATAGTTCCTGCCGGTGCGCAGGATGACCGGGATGACCTGGTAAACCCAGGCCGGATCAAGGTAAAAATTGATAAAACCCGGACCGGCAATTTCTATCCGTTCCACCCAGGAGGCAGCCGGGGAAAAATGCTGGGTTAAAATCTCTGCCGCTTTACGCGGCGCCATGCGGGCCGGTTTTGCCAGCAGCATGGCCAGGTTGGCGGCAAAATCCCCATGGTCTTTCTCCCGCGGCACTTCCACCGTAAAGTCCGGTACCCCGTCGACCCGGATGGCCCCGCTGCGGCGGGCTGCCGCAAGAGCCTCTTGGAGGGCTTCTGTCAGCCTGGAACGGACCTCTTCAACTAAACCGCTCATCTATCTGTTAAACCTCCCCGGGCTTTCCATTTTATACTTTAGATTAATACTTTCCGCCTGAGCCTGTCAAGTAAACGGAAAGCCGTCTTCAAATGCAAAAACCGCAGCCATATAGCCAACCACATGAAAAGGTTCTTACGCCGGCTACACAGTCTTATCAGTAGTATCGCAAGAGTAAAAGCCGCTGAATTTACCCAGCAGCCTTTTTAATGCTCTCTGTTTTTGCAGGTTGCCATCTTCTGCCGGTACCGCGTTTGCGGCGTTCTTGTCGGAGTAAAGTCACCTCAAGGAAGCAGGGGGACGGTTCTTTTGCTTCCTTTTTTGCTTTCTTGAAAATAGGGCTGTTCAGCCCACGAAGCGAAACTAAAAAAATGCAGGTGAGAAGGCATTCGCACAAATGTTACATTGGCTACCAAATCCGGCGCTGAGGCGCTGTTGTTCAATTCGATTGCCAGAAATGTGTCAACCCCCCCGTCCCCCTGTCACCGGCTTTAAATCACTTCCAGGAATCCAGCAGCGATTTGAAGGACTCTCGCAAACTGTTTTCCTTGGAGGCTTCTTTCTCAATCATCTCCATCGCTTTTTCCTTTTGCGCGCCGGCCAGGGCCTTAAGCGCCTCATACCGGATCAGCGGGCTTTTGTCACCGGCGGCCTGCTCCAGGATCTCCGCCGTCCAGTCCTCCCGGATCGCTCCCAATGCCTGCAAGGCGTAAAGCCTGTTGTTAAGCCCGGGATAGGTCACCCGGTAGACGCTGTCCTTATGCGGGTTGAAGAATTCCAAAAACCCCCGTCTTACCGGTTTACCGTAAAGATGCAGGCTAACTGACGCGTGTTCCTGAACAACACCGTCCATCTGGTGAATACCCTGGTCCAATGGTAGGATCGTGGTGGTCTCACCAGGCTTTAAAACCGACCTGGCAGACTCCTTTAGTCTGGCATAACCCGGCCTGGCGCCGTCATCCAGTCGCTGGAATTTTCGCTCCTGAATCGCGCCGGCCACACAGCTCACAATTCCCCAGGACCCGTGACTGTGGATAGGATAGGAAACGGCCGGGTCCCACACGTAAAGGCGCAGGGAAAACAGCCCGTCCGGATCACGAAACACGGTAACCTCATTGGTATCGGGTGTATACATAACCGACCCCACATTATCACCAGCAGCCTGACGGCTTAGAACGTCCCGCAAAAAAACCGGCTTAACGGCGAAACGCCCCAAAAGCTGCCGTACCTGCGCAATAGCCTCTTCACTTACGGAGGAAGTTTCAAACAAACATCTTAGCTCACCGCAGAAAGTTTCCAACAACTTGCCCATATCATTTCTCCTCTTCATCAGCGGGGCCAAAGATCCTGCCGTTTTCAATAGCCCAACTGCCGTAGCTCCTGAAGTGGGTCCACGACTTATACGCCGGGCTGTTTATATCCTTTTCCAGAGTCGCCTGCTCGGCCAGGTATTTCTTGCTCATGCCTTTTTCGCCGTACAGTTCCCTGTCTTTTCCTACCGGGCAGACCTTGGTGCAAATACCGCAGGGATAGGCCCTCCTTTTGGTAAGTACCTGGTGCCATTTGACACATGCCGCCGTTTCCATATGGTAATAGCTGCTGTCGGCATCTTCATCTACTATAAGCGCCCCGGCCGGGCAGCATTTGGCGCAGAGCCGGCAGTTGATGCACAGGTCCTCTTGCAAAACTTGATCGGGTGCAACGGCGGCAGCGGTAAACACCGAAACCAGACGCACCCTGGGGCCAAACTCGGGCGTCAGCAGGTTGTGGCTGCGCGAAACCGTGCCCAGCCCCGCGTACTTGGCGGCAAAGGTATGCGAGAAGGCCGCGTAGGGCTTTTCCAATAGCTGTTTAAGCGACCTGTAACCGTCTCTGGGTAAAAAAATAGAGGCATGGCCCTTGCCATTTAAATAACGGGTTAAATTGTATGCAAGTCCGTCCAACTCGCGGTTGCTGGTCTCGTAAGCCTCCAGATGGATATTGGAAGGCGTGGTGTCAACAATGGGCAGGGGCATTTGCATCCCCAAGACTATCACCGTCCTGGTTTTATCCCAAAGAGCAGTGGGCCGGAAATCAGGAGGAATCTCATTAAACTCCGGCCACCTTGCTACAGCGGCAAAGCCTATCAGATCGGCTCCGTGGGATAATGCAAACTCTTGTATTTCCTGTTTCAACCGCTCTTTATCAATCAATATGAACACCACCAAGCGCGTAACCAGCCGCAAAGGCCGCCTGGTTGACGTCCAAAAGTTTGGCCGGCACCCGCTCAGCCAGCGCTTTTTCCCATATCGCCC
>DNIT01000020.1:16842-17308 GCA_003489345.1 Pelotomaculum sp.
AGCGCTTTTTCCCATATCGCCCGTTCAATCGGCAGGCGGCGGGCCATCGCGCCCAGCAGCACCACATTGGCAGCCTTGGCCGTCCCGCAGCGGCCCGCTATTTCCGTAGCGTCGAACACCAGCGTCCCGGGTACGGTGTTACACAGGTACTCCGGAATATCAGGCGGATACTCCGCCGCCCCCACCANNGACCGGCACGGGGTCAATGGCCTGGTCGTTGACAATTAACACGCCGTTCTTTTTAAGGTAAGAAAGAAGACGCAAGGCCTCCAGTTTTTCAAAAGCCAGCAAAACATCGGCGCCGCCTTTGACAATTAGAGGTGAATATACCTTTTCGCCGAGGCGCACCTGGGTGACCACACTGCCGCCCCGCTGGGCCATGCCGTGGATCTCTGAAACTTTAATGTCGTAGCCGGCCGCCTGGGCCGCCTGGGCCAGCACCCTGCTGGCCAGGATGGTTCCCTGA
>DNIT01000020.1:17396-26945 GCA_003489345.1 Pelotomaculum sp.
TGCTGGCCAGGATGGTTCCCTGACCGCCGACACCGACCATCAGGACGTCGATAGACTTAAGCATGTTTCTCTTCCCCCTTTACCAGTGCGCCTTCCCGGCATACCTGCAGGCACAGGTTGCAGCCGGTACAGACGGCGGCATCCACCAGGGCCCGCTTATCCTTGATGGATATGGCCGGACAGCCGATGCGGGTGCAGATTCTGCAGCCAGTGCATTTTTCAGCCTGCACCCTGACAGCCGGCCGGGCTGCTCTGGTTAAAAGAGCGCACGGCTTGTCCGCAATAATAACCGAGGGTTCGCTCGCCGCGATCTCTTCTGCGATGGCGGTCTCTGTCTCGGCCAAATTCAGCGGGTCGATCATGCGTACCCTTTTGACACCGAGAGCCCGGACCAGGGCTTGCAAGTCCACGGCCGGGGCCGGCTCTCCCGCCAGGGTGCGGCCGGTGCCGGGGTGATGCTGATGGCCGGTCATGGCGGTGGTGCGGTTATCAAGAATCACAACGGTTGCGTTGCCTTTATTGTAAACCACGTCCAACAGGCCGGTGATGCCGGAGTGCAGGAAAGTCGAATCCCCGATGACGGCCACCGTGCGGGCGTCCAGCGTGGGGTTGGCCTTCCCGATGCCGTGGGCCACACCGATACTGGCGCCCATGCAGATGTTGCTGTCCATAGCCTCCAGGGGGGGCAGCCCGCCCAGGGTATAGCAGCCTATATCGCCGCTGACGTTCAGTTTCAGCCGGCGCAGGGCGTAGAAAACCCCCCGGTGCGAGCAGCCCGGGCACAAAACCGGTGGCCGCGCGGGAACCGGCGGCGCCTCCGCAAGGTCGTACCCATTCTGGACGATACCTTCTGTGGAGGTGAGCATTCCTGCATTGCGCAACGCTGCGGCAAGTATGCCGGGGTCGAGTTCCCCGGTGAAGGGGATAAAGCCTTCGGCGGCAAGCGCAAGGCCCATCGCCCTGACCTGTTCCTCGATAAAGGGTTCCAGTTCCTCCACCACGATCAACTTTTGTACACCCGCGGCAAAACTGCGGATCAACTGCTCGGGGAGCGGGTTGGTGAAGCCCAGCTTTAACACCGAGGCGCCGGGCAGCACATCGCGCACATACTGGTAGCTGATCCCGCTGGTTATTACGCCGAGGGAGCGGTCCTGCCACTCAATCCGGTTCGCCGGACTCTCTTCCGCGTATTCTTTCAAGCCGGTGAGACTTTTTTCCAGCGCGATCCGGCGCGGGCGGGCATAAGTCGGCAGCATCAGGTTCTTTTTGATGTCCTTGCTGTAGTTTTTAAGCTTGCGCGGCTGCGGTTCCTGGATTTCCACCAGGCTCTGGGAGTGGGACACCCTGGTTGTAGTCCTGAGCATCACCGGAGTATCAAAGCGTTCACTGAGGTCAAGAGCCAATCCCACCATGTCCTTTGCCTCCTGGCTGTCGCTCGGCTCCAGGAGAGGAATCTTGGCAAAGCGGGCGTAATGGCGGTTGTCCTGTTCGTTCTGTGAGCTGTGCATACCCGGGTCATCAGTTGAAACCAGCACAAAGCCTGCGTTTACCCCGGTATAGGAAAAGGTCATGAGGGGGTCGGCGGCCACGTTGACACCCACGTGCTTCATGGCCGCCAGGGCGCGCGCCCCGCCCAGGGAAGCGCCGATGCCAACTTCCACGGCCACTTTTTCATTGGGCGCCCACTCCGCGTAAACGCCCGGGTACAGCACCAGGTTTTCCAGAATTTCCGTACTGGGGGTACCCGGGTAAGCGGCAGCCACCGTCACGCCAAACTCATAAGCACCCCTGGCAATGGCGGCGTTGCCGGACAGCAGTTCCTTCATATCGTTCCCTCCGTTGTCGTAATCCGTATAAGAAAAGCCCGGTGCAAAACGGGTTACCGTTCCGACCGGCAGCTTTTAATATTCTATGTGGCTAAACACATGGATAATTCAATCACACTATGCAAAAAATCTGCTCCTGCAAACCATTTCGGTTGTTCACAAATATATTATTATAAATAGGCGCTATTTAGTTTATAAACCGTTCTCGGGTGGTTGTCAATAACCCGTTTGCCCCGCCCCGTTCATAAATGCCGGCGTTTCCCTTAACCCGGCCTCCCGCGGACTCTCTTTTCCCACCGGTCATGCATGCCAAGCCGGTGGCCAAGTCACATCGGACACTAAGCAAAAACCAGCGCCATGACGGCCACGACCAGCGTGAGCAGGATAGAAATGATAAAAGCGGTTTTAATAACCTTGCTTTCAATGCCCAGAGCGTCAATGGTGGCGGCGGCATTCTGCAGCTTGGCCGGAGAGATGACGCTGGCCAGCCCGCCGCCTATGGCTGTTACGGCAGCGACGACCAGGGCGTCGACGTTCAAAAGCTTGGATGTTAAGATGTGGTACTTGGTGAACATCGCGATGGTTGACGCTTCACTGCCGCTGACAAAGCCGCCAAGCAGGCCCAGGTAGGCGCTGACAAAGGGATACAGACCGCCAAAAGCCATGGCGGAGGCGTTGGCGAGAATCCAGATCATGTTGGAACCGGGCTCGATCACCTGCCACCCGCTGCCTGTGTTCTGCAGCCCGGAATTGTTCATGACGAAAGCTATGGCAAAAAACACCGCGGCTGATATACCCGGCCGGATGGCGCGCTTTGACCATTTGACCAGCATATCATTTATATGTTTGGTTGATGGCTTGAGGAAAATTGCAGCCAGAATCGTGCTGATCATAACCCAGGTATAGGCATTCCACAGCATTCTGGTTTTGATGACCTGCCCCGGAATAATGGATACAGCCATGTCTATTTTTTTGAATAGAAAATCAGAAAAGGGCGGGTAGAAATTAATCACCAGCAAGGCCAACACCAGTATAGTCCAGGGGGACAGGGCTTTAAACAAGGACATTTGCCGTTCAATGGCAAGGTCCTCCTCTTTGAGCGCCGACCGGTCAATAATTGGTTTGCCAAGAAGCTTTAAGTACAAGAGCATAACCAGGATGGTGCAGGAACCTGCCACCACACCTGTCAGAACCACGCCGTTTTGCAAAAAGGGCGTGTAACTCATGGCAATAGCCGCCCCCCCGTTGGTGAGGCCGGCTATCACGCAGGGAACAAAACCTTGTCTGACCAGCCTGAATTTGCCTACAATCCAAAGCATCCCGAAACCGATCAGCGTGGAAACAAGAGGCAAAAACCTGGCAAAAACTTGAGCCGATTCTACTAGAGGCGTGCCGGTCAAGTCGGAAAAAGCTACCAGTGGAGCGCCCAGCAGCGCAAATGTACATAGGGCGTCAAAACCGATGGCCGGCAGAGCCACCGCAACAAAGGTCGAATATCCCAGAGCGACCAGGATAGGCGGGAGGATGGAAACCGGGGTGGCTCCGATAGCCACCAGGAGCGTTCCCGCTCCGACGTTTAAAAGCATAATTTGGGTGGCCTGATCCGAGGGGGCCAGGGTTTTCAAGAAAACAACCACGCGGCGCAAGGCGCCTGTAGCTTCCATAAAACTAATCTGAAGTATGGAAGCAATTACCATCAAAGAGACCGGAAAAGAAGCTACAACACCCGCCAGGCTGGATCGCATACCGACTTCCAACGATGTGTTAAAGAAAAAAAAAGCAATGAGCAGTGTTAAAATCCATCCTACGATCCCACTGTAATCCGCCGCCAGCTGCTTCCAGGTCATCAAAAGAATAATGACCGCAATCGGAAACAGCGTTAGAATAATTGCCAACGCCATCTTCTACCATCCTTCCATCCTACGTTATATTTTTTGTTTCCCATGCTTTTTTGTTGTCCGCAAAGCTTTTCGGAGCATTTGCTCCGGATAAACCACCAGCGGCCACCGGTTCCCTACACGCCCTTCAAACCTGTTCTGCCTACCTGCACGCGCTTCGGAACGAACGAGAGTATTCGCCGCTCCCATAACGACCATGGCTCGCCGGTCAAGCCTTTTTCGAGCACTCTCTTTTTTGGGAAACACCAGAACTATAATTCTATAACGTATGACAAATTCCTTCTTGCACCGATTCCGGCTTCCCGAATGACCCTGTTAAAATTTTTCCCCGCCCCAACCGTCGTCTGACAAACCGGCCCATGCGCTGGAAAGCCTCGCTGAGTTCCTCCACTGAAGTGGCGTAAGCACAACGTACAAACCCTTCGCCCTGCTCTCCAAAAGCGTTGCCCGGGACAACAGCTACTCTGGCCTCTTTTAAAAGCTCTCCGGCAAATTCCTCGGAAGAAAGCCCCGTACCCGTAATATCCGGGAAGGCGTAAAAGGCTCCGCCCGGCTCAAAACAGGGCAGGCCCATTTCCTCAAAGGCCTGCAGCACCAGACGCCGGCGCCGGTTGTAATGCGCAACCATATTGTTCATCTGGGACCGGCCGTTTTTCAAAGCTTCCAGCGCCGCGAACTGGCCCGTAATGGGGGCGCAAAGCGCGGTGTACTGGTGGATTTTTTTCATCGCCCCAATAAAATCAGGATTTCCAGCCGCATACCCCACCCGCCAGCCGGTCATGGCATAGGATTTGGAAAAACCGTTCAGTAAAATGGTCCTCTCCCGCATATCGGGCAGGGAAGGGATGCAGGTGTGTTGGCCGGTGTAGGTCAATTTATCGTAAATCTCATCAGAGATCACGATCAGATCGTACCGCTTGACAACCTCCATAATTTCCAAAAGCCGCCCCCGGCCAATGGTGGCCCCGGTAGGATTGTTGGGATAACACAGGAGCAACACCTTGGTGGCAGGCGTAATGGCCTTTTCCACCATTTCCGCGGTTACCTGGAACCCGTTCTCAACCGAGGTTTTGAGGTATACCGGGCGGGCGCCGGACAAAGCGGCGCAGGGCGCATAGGAGACGTAAGACGGTTCCGGGATCAGGATTTCGTCACCGGGACACAGGAGGGCGCGCATAGCCAGGTCCAGGGCTTCGCTCACCCCGACGGTAATCAGGATTTCATTCAAGGGGTTATAGATAACTTTATAGTTACCCTCTATGTCACGAACAATTTCCTCCCGCAGCTCCAGCAGCCCGTGGTTGGAAGTGTAGTGCGTGTAGCCTTTCTCCAGAGAATAGACACAGGACTCACGGATATGCCAGGGGGTGACGAAGTCCGGTTCCCCCACACCAAGCGAAATAACACCCTTCATTTCGCTAACCAGGTCAAAAAAACGCCTGATCCCGGAAGGCGGGATATCCCGGACCACTGGGTTGAGCTTTCTTCGCCAGTCAGTGGTTGCGGTCATGGAGTTACCACCAGCCTTCTGTCTTCCTCGGCGTCGTCCAGGACCGTACTGTGATACTTATAGGTCTTGAGTACAAAATGCGTACAGGTGCTGATCACATTCTCGATGGTGGCCAGTTTATTAGAGACAAAATAGGCTACCTCCTGCAGCGTGTGCCCGTTGATCATCACCGACAGGTCGTAGGAGCCGGACATCAGGCGGACACTGCCAACCTCCGGAAAACGGTAAATGCGCTCGGCAATTGCGTCAAATCCCACCTCGCGCTGGGGAGCAAGCTTTACTTCGATGATGGCGGACACCCTTTCCCCACGAACCTTATCCCAGTTAATCAAAGTGAAGTACCCCAAGATAATCTTCTTTTCTTCCAGTTCCTTAATGGTGGCGGCAACTTCCGCTTCGTCCCTGTTCAGCATTGTCGCAATCTGCCCGGGGGTAAGGCGTCCATCAGTCTGTAAAATCTCCAGAATTTCCTTCAATGCACAGCCTCCTTGCTTCGTTAGCATCCTTATAAAGCCAAGTCGCAATAAAAAAACCCGTCCTCACAGCAAAGGGACGGGAATACTCCGCGGTACCACCCTAATTAACCGAAAAGCTTAAACGACCTGATCAGTTCTCTTTTGCCCGTTAACGGAGGCATTCCGGCCAAGCTTACTCCCCACTAAAGGTTTTTCGCCCGCGGTTCAAGGGCGGCCCGGGCGCTTTCCTCAGCCGGGCTTGCACCAGACCCCGGCTCGCTGATGAATACAGCGCCATTCTTCCCTGTCATTACCCTGTCATAAAATTGAAGCAATTATAGCACGCACACCGGGAGGTGTCAACCTGCAATGTTTTCAGCCGGCTACATGGTCAGGGTGCCTCCCGGCGTGTCGATCAGCTTCAAGATATTTTCCTCTCTCCCGTTGAGCGCGTTTACGTAGATCAGGTAGGACTCCTGCCCCAGTTTCCCTTGAAACTCATAAGCCAGTCTTTCTTCCCTGGTCCCGACAGGGATCAGTGCCAATTTGCCTCCGGACACCTCAAAACGGGGATTAATGGCTGCCCTGGCCTGCTCCTGGGATATGGAAGGCTTCGGCAAATCCCGCTTCCGGTGTGACATCAGGTAGCCGGAGGTTTCTAGCCCTGTAACTTCACCATTATCCAGCGCCACCGTAACTTTCACCAGGTCGGGATAAATCGTCACTTCGTCCTGCAGCGCTGCGCAGTTAAAGGTGGCAAAATTGCCATGGAGAATGTGATAGGTAGAGCGCATTTCCCCGAACCCCCGGTCTTTTAAAAAGCCCAGGGCCTTCTGACGCGCCTGCTCAATATCCACCGCCGGCTGGCCGGCCTTCCGACCCTGCAGCATCCAAATAACCTGTCCCCCAACCCTTGATACATCCAACTGGGTTGTATCCCCACCTTCCTGTCCGGGGTTTACTTCTACCCGGTAGGCCGGTATACGTCCGTTGGCGTCCCCGGTTACCGTAGCCTGATACTGAACGCCGGCCCTCTTATCGATGTAAGCCAGCGCACGGTTTTTTGCTTCTTCCGCGCTGACTTCACCTTCCCCGTCAAGGGCCGCAGGCTCAGTCTTCTCCAGGTGTTCCGAAAACGGTCCGTCGTAAATAAGGGTAGGATACTGCTGCATCTGTTTATCCATGGCCTGGAAATTAGTTACGGCCAGGTTGTCCGGTTGCTTTTGCAGGTTATTGCGTATTTGGGAGAGCAGTTCCCCAAAATAAAGGTTATTCTGGGTCACCTGGTACTGCATGCCTTGCAGCTCCCGGTTTAAATCTGTCGACTGCTGGTACAGGCTGTTCAGCGTATCCCAGCTGGAACCGTCTATAGCCTGGCCCTGGCTGATTTGCCTGACCATACTGTCGGCATAGTCCCCAACCTGGGTCAAAAATTTAGACGTCCGGCCGGCCAGGGCGTCGTTTAAGGGCAGCTGCCCCAGGTTGGATTGGGCAAAATTGGCCTGCAGCCGGATATCATTGAGGAGCGAGCTTTCCAGACGCGGATCGGCGGCCACCAGGCTTTTGGACAAAAGAACCTCCACGTTCTGAACCTGTCCGGCCATGTCGAAAAAAGCCCGCCGGTATTTATTGCCCAGATAATTTTCCAGATCGCGCCTGGCCAGCTGCTGATTGTACCCCCAGACACCTACGGCTGTAAGCGCCAGTAACCCTATTACCACAGGGATTATCCATTTTTTCAAAGCTTACCCTCCTTCTATCGTGCAAAAACGTGGTTGCCAATCTGGGTGATAATGCTTCTGGACCAAATCCAGGAGCTGACCGGCTTGTACGGGTTCCAGAAAAACAGCGCTCCGCCTGTCGGATCGTACCCTGCCAAGGCCGCCTGCGCCGCCTCAACCGACTCACTGGTCACCGGCCGGTAAGCCTGACCGTTGCTGATGGATTCAAAGGCAAAATCCTGAAAGATCACTCCGCTGATGGTATGCGGGAAAGAAGCGCTCTTGGTGCGGTTGGCGATGACAGCCCCGACAGCGACCTTGCCCAAATAGGATTCATTAGAGGCCTCTCCTTCAATGACCTGGGCCAGCAAGGATACGTCGCCCTGATCGGTGGCAGCGCCTCTCGCAACCGACGGTGCGGCTGCGGGAGAGCTCAGGCCCATGGCATCCAAGGTAGCATCTCCAACAATACCATTCGGGTCAATGCCGTTGTTGCGCTGAAAGTTCTGTACGGCCCGGTAGGTATCGTAGCCGTAATAGCCGTCCAGCGATCCGGTATAATAGCCCCACTGGCTCAGCCTATTCTGGACACTGGTGACCTCATCGCCGCTGTTTCCCCAGCTTACACCCTGGGTCTGGGCGGCTGCCTGCCGGTAATACAGTGTGACCACCGCTACGGCAAGGACCAGCGCGCAGAAAGAATACAAGATAATCCTTTTTGAAACGCTGCATTCTTTGAAGATAATTCCCCACCCCCCTGACAATATGTTAATATTTTTTCTTGTAATCCATTTTTTATGTAAGCGTCCTAAAAAAAGAAAACCCGCCGAAAGCAGGCAGGTTATCAGATGGTCATCCAATAATGGCTCTTCATTCCCAAAGCTCGTCTGGCTCTTGCAAGGCGTCCGGCGGAACGTTGGCCGGTTTAAACACAGCCCGCCGGTTTGGGAAGTCCCGCTATTTTGCAGGCGCCCCTGGCCGGTCCGGCTGGAAACAGGTCGTAAATCTGCTTCAAAGTCAATCCTGTATCCTTGCAAAGTTTCCTGATCATGGGAGCCACCTGAAACTCCTTATAGTAGTCCCGCAAGTATTGCACAACCCGCCAGTGCCTTTCAGTCAATTCATCGATCTCCTCTTTAGAAGCCAAAACGCCGGCCACATCTTCTGTCCAGTCCTCAAAATCGACAAGAAAACCGTCCTCATCCAATTCAATCTCCCGGCCACCAACAGCTAAGTTCGACATATGAACAAACACCTCCGCAGCGTTAGTTAATAGCTCTTGTTCAATAGAAAAAATCATGTCCTGCAGACACGACAAAAGGGGCGCCGACCCCCTGTTTAAAAATACCATGCCGGGGGGATTACAGTCAATAAAGATCCACTGCGTCATATGTTAAGTATCTTTTAGATTTTTTCAGGTGCATGAAAAAGAATTTCTACCGATTAAAAGCATTGACAGCTATAGTGATTTAGTGTACTATGTAACTAATACACTATATGTTTGAGGAGGAAAAACCATGAACGCCTGGTGGCATCTATTGCACAAGGAATACCGCATGACCCGCGCTTCTGCTCTCTTGGCCCTGGCCATCCTGTTAATCGGAGGACTATGGCTGGTCTACCTGTCTTCCCGGTACAATATCGGAATGATCATCGTACCGGCACCTTTTCTCCTGGTCTTTCTGTTGTTTTACCCGGCCATCTACATCTTAAAAAGCCTGCAATGGGAATGGAAAGTCACACCTCATCTGTGGCTGCACTGCCCCCAACCGGCCTGGATGCTGTTGTCGTCCAAGCTGGCTGTCGCCCTGCTGCAAATGCTGGCTATCATGCTGATAGCGGCGGCACTGTTGTTGCTGGGGTTTTCCATCAGTCCTATCCCGGAAGACGTGGGAGGCATTACTTTTTCGTCCCTGCTTCCTCTTATTATCGAAGTGGGTTTTTACGCTGCTGTCTTCACATTTGCCGTGAGTATTTACATTGGGGCCTGGGCCACCCTGATCTCTGTGGTAAATGCCGTGGCCGGGAAGATCCTGGGCAGGTTCCGCTGGCTGGCCGGCGCAGCTGTTTTTGTAGTGGCTGTAGCGGGCTTCGGACAGCTGCAGGAAACCCGGCTTTATGAACTGCTTACCCGCTGGG
>DNIT01000020.1:27013-30525 GCA_003489345.1 Pelotomaculum sp.
ACCCGCTGGGGGCCGATCCATATTCGGCTGCAGAACCTTCCGGAAATATTTGATTTTGAAACGCACCTGTCTGTTCATGCCGGGGCACACATGGCCGTGGGTCAGCTTTATGCCGGTGCAATACTATTCTACCTGCTTCTGACCGCGGTTTTATACGCCCTGTCGGCCTGGCTCATCGACCACAAGGTGGAGGTCTAGCAATATGCGTCAAACCTTTAACAACACCCAACCGATTTACCTGCAAATTATGCGGCGCCTCTGCCGTCAGGTAGTACGGGGCGAGCTGAAAGCCGGGGCCAAGTTGCCGTCGGTACGGGAAATGGCTTTACAAACCGGGGTGAACCCCAATACCATCCAGCGGGTTTACACGGAACTGGAACGCCTGTCGATTGCTGAAACCAGGCGGGGGCTGGGCTCTTATATTACGGAAGATACCTTCCGGCTGAAGCAGTTGCGGGAAGAATTAAAAAGCGAGCAGATCGGCAGCTTTATCGCAGACATGAGAGAAACGGGCTTTAGCCCGGAGGAAATTGTGGATGGTGTACGCAAAGAGCTGTCCAACCCCAAAGCTTAGAGAGGAGTTTTATGATGTCCGAACATATTGCAAGCTTTTCCAATGTGACCAAAAAATATTTGGGGCAAATAGCCTTAAACAACGTGAGCTTCGACCTGCCTCGCGGGAAAATAACCGCCCTGGTGGGCCCGAACGGCAGCGGCAAATCAACAATTTTAAAACTGACTGCAGGCTTGGTCCATCCCAGCCAGGGTTCGGTAACCGTTAACGGGAAAACCGCCGAACGCCGCATTGCCGGGGAGGTGGCCTACCTTTCAGAATTGGACGTACTCTATCCATTTTTCACCGTAGCGGAAACCATTAAGTTCAACGCCGGTCTCTTTGCTGACTTCGATGAACAAAAAGCACAGGAAATCCTAAGCTTTATGCAGCTTGACCCGAGTAAAAAGGTCAGGCACCTTTCCAAGGGCAACCGCGGCCGGTTAAAAATCCTGCTGGCCCTCTCCCGCCGGGCGCCGCTCGTCCTTATGGATGAACCCCTGGCCGGGCTGGATCCTGTGGTGCGGGATTCTATTATCAAGTCCATGATCTCCTACCTGGATCTGCAGGAGCAAACGGTATTCCTATCGACCCATGAAGTGTCCGAGGTGGAACCGGTGCTGGACCTGGTCATCTCCGTACGGGAAGGGCAGATTATAGGTATGGACGAAGTGGATCACATCCGGGAACAGTACGGGCTGAGCCTGGTGGAATGGATGAAAGAAACATTGGCAAAATAGCATGTCTATGCGCAAAATCAAAATATGTATAAATGTGATATACTAAAACAAAATGAAGGGAGCTGAATTGGAATGTTTATAACATATAGCGCGGAGTCGGTGTCACAGGGGGAGGTGCTTGCAGAGTAGAATATACCCTCTGCCCTCCCCACTCGTTCACCGACAAAAATATGGGAGGACAGCAATAAATGACTAAAGGCAATTTATACAAATTAGGACTGACCGGCCGCTTTGAGCAGGAAGCAACCATGTATGAAGGTTTGCACCTGTCCAGGGTATCGGTACAACATAAAAATTTATACACGGTAGTTACCGAGAACGGCGAGATACAGGCCGGGGTTTCCGGCAAGATAGACTTTAGCGCGAGGGACAGCTCGGATTACCCCGTTGTCGGCGACTGGGTCATGGTCGACCGGCTCGATGACAGCGGCGGCAATGCCGTCATTCACCACATCCTGCGGCGCAAGAGCGCTTTTGAACGCAAGGCGGCGGGTACGTCCAATCAAACGCAAGTAGTAGCCGCTAACATTGATACTGTTTTTATCTGCATGTCCCTTAACAACAACTTTAATCTGCGCCGCTTGGAGAGATACCTGGCAATCGCGTGGGACAGTATGGCGAGCCCTGTCGTCATACTGACAAAATCAGACCTCTGCGATGATATCTCCGCCAGAGTATCGGAAGCGTATTCTGTTGCCCCCGGCGTTGATGTACTGGTGACCACGAGAATGGACGATGACGGGTATGCCGCGATAAACAAATATCTCGGCCAAGGCAAAACAGCTGCCTTCATCGGTTCCTCCGGCGTCGGGAAATCCACCTTGATCAACCGCCTGATGGGGGAAGAAATACTTGTGACCAATGAAACCGGTGATAACGACAAGGGCAGGCATACCACCACCCACAGGCAGCTGATCGCTCTTCCAAACGGCGGTGTGGTCATAGACACTCCCGGTATGCGTGAGCTGCAATTAGAAAACGCCGACCTGTCCAAGTCATTTGCCGACATAGAGGTCCTGGCAAATGACTGCCGCTTCAATGATTGTAAGCATCAGAACGAGCCGGACTGCGCGGTAAAAACAGCGATTGGAAAAGGGATTCTCTCAGCACAACGTCTTGGCAGCTACCAAAAGCTACAGACCGAGCTGAGCTATCAGGGGTTGAACTCCCGCCAGCTTGAGCATGAAAAGATCAACCGGATGTTTGGCGGCACAGGCGGCATGAAGCAAGCAAGATCGTTTTTCAAGGAAAAGAACAGGCAAAGGTAGATACTGACGCGGGTTCCTAATGCATAAAGCTTATCAATACAGCATAGATGCACGTTGCAACAAACTCCTGCCAAGGGTTTTCTGAAAACCCTTGGCAGGAGTTTTATTCATCTCCGAAATTTAATTGACTGCACAAGCAAAGCTTTTTGAAGCAGTTCTTTTTCGGAACAAAATATTCAAAAAAAGTGTCTTAAAGCATTGAGATACCTTTCCCTATAAATATGCAGAGAGAGCAGAGCAGGTAATTTCGTTTAAAATGGAAATGTCATGTGCTCTTTTTTGCCCGAACGGCACCATTCCTTTTCCTGGCGAATGGCATCAAGAAAAAACGGCTGCCCTATACAGACTCAATGTTTACGGTCATCGTATCCTGATCCCAGTCAACTGCAGCCCCCAGTGACTCCGCCACGTACCGAACAGGCAAAATGGTGCGGTCATTGCGGATAACCGGGCAGGTATCCATCGAGACCCTTACGCCGCTAAAGACCGCCGTATTGCTGTCGATCGTAAAGAGACTTACCTGATCGTCCCGCTGGATGGTAACAACCCTGGCCTGACCGTTCCAGCCCACTTCGGCGCCCAGCGCTTCCGCGATCGCCCGCAGGGGAACCATGGTACGGTCATGCTCGTCAATATACGGGGCGGAATCAATTGGGACTACCCTGCCGTTGACCACGATCCGGATCCCCTCTCTGTCGTTGCCGGGAAGCAAGCCGTCTCCGTCTCCATAAAGAAGGTATTGCTTGCGTTCTTCCATAAAGCGTTGCAAGTCCGGTTCGTACGCCGCCTTGATCTGCTGGGGGGACAACCCCTGCTCCAAAAACCGGCCGATTTTATCCGTACCCATAATCTTATCAAACATCACTACCGTTTCACCACTTTTGGGAACCTCGAATCCGTTTAAGCCGTGGGCATAGGTAAGGGCGTAAATCCCGGTCAGGGCCGGGTTAA
>DNIT01000020.1:30615-32840 GCA_003489345.1 Pelotomaculum sp.
GGTCAGGGCCGGGTTAAAAGTGTGATAATCCGTGATCTGCAGCCGCACCCCGCTGGACGCTCCCCTGTCTTCGGGAATAAAGGTCACGCCGGGCAGACCGGAACCGTTCAGTAAACCGGCAAAACTCTGAGAATCCACCCCTTTTCCGCCAATCCATTTAAAGTTGTCGGCCTGAGAAATTCCGGTACCCTCCCCCAGACCGGTGGCCATATAGCCGAAAACTGCATCCAGGTCAGTGATATGCGGCGACGTGGGAACCCACTGGAGTCCGGTGTCCTGGAAGACCATCGAGCGGTTGTAACCGTCCATGGGGACCACGGTGAGTTGGGCGCCGATTTTACGGTTAAAAAATTGCGCCAGTTCCCCGGCGGTCATTCCGTGCGCCATGGGCAGGTTATCCACCCCGACAAAAGTGCGATATGCTTCTTCCAAAACAGGTCCCTCAGCGATTACCCCCCCCACCGGGTTGGGCCGGTCCAGGACAATGATGGCTTTACCGTATTTTTGGGCCGCCACCATACAATAATTCAGGGTGGACATGTAGGTGTAAGACCTGGCTCCGATGTCCTGCACGTCAAACAGGAGGACATCAATGCCTTCCAGCATCTCCTCCGTTGGCATCCTGGTCTGGCCGTACAGGCTGTACACCGGAATCCCCAATGCAGGGTGGACATATGACTCCACATACTCACCTGCCGGGGCTTGCCCGTCAATGCCATGCTCCGGCCCGTAAAGGGCTGCCAGTTGAATGGTTTTATCCCGTGACAGCACCTCAATCGTGCTTTCGCCCCGGCTGTTCACACCGCTTTGATTGGTAACCAGGCCCACTCTTTTCCCTGCAATTAAGTCATGTCGAGAGCTCATCAGGACTTCACTGCCGAGCTTCACCGGAGCGGCTTCCAGCGGCGCGGTAAAATGCAAAACCAGCAGCGGTATTACCACCAGCAGCATCAGGGTAATCTTTTTTACCACAACATCAGCTCCCGTTTTACCCAAAATCTGGTCCGCCACAAATTATGTGTATGAAATTTTCACTAATTCAGCGGACAAGTTTGGCCCAGATTACCACACAACCCGCTTTTAAGCAAGCTCCAGAAATGTGCAAGACTCTGCAAGATTAGGAGCATTGTCGGGCCGGCGTCTTTTCTCTGTACGACAGGCAGGTTCTATAAAAGTTAATGGAATTAAATTCTGGATACCTGGATGTTGCCTTATGCTTGATGGCCATTGGGTGGCACTAATCGGCCGGGGCGCCGCAGCCTTGAAATGCAGCCCCCGGGACCGACGGAGCAACTGGTCCTATCCTACTCGATTTAAACATTATTGCTATATTTATTGTCCCATGTTTCATTGTTGGGTTCGACATGGTTATAGCATATCACTAATTATACATAATAATGTGATTATAGAAACGAAATATCTAAAAATAATGTGACAGGGTTGATTAACATTGGAAATGTGGTTATAATAGTATATAAAGGTGTGATTACACTACGCAAAATATCTATAAAAATGTGATATTTTGAAGGTGATATTGTGGAAAGACTGATTATGCAGAAGCTACTGCGCTGGAAAAAATCCAGGCACCGGAAACCGCTTATGTTGAAGGGTGTTCGGCAGGTGGGCAAGACCTGGCTTCTTAAAGAATTTGCCAGGCGTTATTATAAAAATATCGCCTATTTCAACTTTGACGAGCATCCGGAATATAAGCAGTTTTTTGAAAACACAAAGGATGTGGAACGCATTCTGCAAAACTTGATGATGGCAAGCGGCGAAACCATCAAACCGGATAAGCCGGAAGATACACTCATTGTTTTTGATGAGATACAGGAATGTCCTAATGCTCTAAATACACTTAAATATTTTTACGAAAACACACCTCATTATAATGTAGCCTGTGCAGGCTCCCTTTTGGGCATTGCATTATCCAAGCCGGCTTCTTTTCCTGTTGGCAAAGTGGACTTTTTGGAAATCGGGCCGATGACCTTTACTGAATTTTTAATGGCCAACGGCGACGGCAATTTTGCCTCTTACATGGACAGCATAGAGAGGATTGAGCCAGTTCCTGATGCATTTTTCAATCCACTATATGAGAAGCTTAAGATGTATTTTGTTACAGGCGGAATGCCGGAATCTGTCCGTTCCTGGACGGAAGACCGGGATGTTGAACTTATGCAACAGGTGCTATCCAATATTCTGGGAGCATATGAACGGGATTTTGCCAA
>DNIT01000020.1:32927-33409 GCA_003489345.1 Pelotomaculum sp.
GCATATGAACGGGATTTTGCCAAGCATCCTGATCCCAAGGATTTCCCGAAGATATCGCTCATATGGAAGTCAATACCTTCGCAACTGGCCAGGGAGAACAAGAAATTTATATATAAAGTCGTTAAGGAAGGGGCTCGGGCCAGAGAATACGAGAACGCGCTGCAGTGGCTTTGTGATGCCAACCTGACTTATAAGATATACCGGAGCAGTGCGCCGGGTTTGCCCATTTCGGCATATGATGATTTGTCCGCCTTCAAACTGTATCTGGTGGACGTAGGGCTGTTACGCCGGTTATCCCTCTTGGCGCCTTCTGCCTTCAGTGAAGGCAACCGGCTGTTTGTGGAGTTTAAAGGGGCACTCAGCGAGAATTATGTCCTGCAAGCGCTGAGAAACCAGCTTGAGGCCATACCCCGATATTGGACGATGGATAATCCGCGGTATGAAGTTGACTTTCTGCTCCAGAGAGAAAACGATATTTTGCC
>DNIT01000020.1:33513-33836 GCA_003489345.1 Pelotomaculum sp.
CAGAGAGAAAACGATATTTTGCCCGTGGAAGTTAAATCAGAGAGTAATGTCGAAAGCAGAAGCCTAAAAAAGTATAAAGAAAAATACGACGACCAGGTGAAACTCCGTGTCCGTTTTTCACTGAACAACCTGCGCCTAGATGATGATCTGCTGAATATTCCGTTGTTTATGACGGATTATGCAGATAAACTCATCGGTATGGCATTGAAACAGTTAGAGATAGAGATTTAAAGTCCGTATTTTATCATAAAGGGGATTACGGCAAAGTCAGAAACTATCCAAATGCCGCCTATTTTTCAGGATGGGTATGAAGTTGATGACAT
>DNIT01000198.1:0-1886 GCA_003489345.1 Pelotomaculum sp.
GGCTCCGGTCCCTACCGGGTCATCACCAACCAGGCTCTTTTTGGTTTTGATCAGGATACAAAACGTATGAAACTGCTTGAAGTAAAACCGGGGAGGACACCACAGGATATCCAGGACCTGGTGGACTTTGAGTTAATTATTCCGCCGGATATCAAGGAGATGGCTGAACCCACGGATGAGGACTTAAGACTGCTTCGGGATGTGATCGACGCCGAGGGTTATTTTCTGAAACGAGTTATAAGAAAATAGTTGCGGTGACGTAAATATGGGAGGAGGTGATGTTTCTAACGAAATAAACCTGAAGTACCGCGGAATAACCATAGAGAATGATTCCGTTGGCTGTTATAAAGAGGTAATCTACCCCCTACTCACCCGCGCTTTGGGCAAAAGGCGCGATTTTTTTGGCTTCATAAAGCGGGCATGACTGAATACAGGCCGCCGGAGTAAAATTTGTTCCGGCAAAATGATCTTTTTGCCCGGTCAATTGTTAGCATCTAAAAACTTTTCCTGGATGGCCAGGACCGCTGCCTGGGTGCGGTCGTTCACGTTTAACTTTGTTAAAATACTGCTGACATGAGCCTTGACGGTGCGTAAAGTGATCTTTAAGCTGGAGGCGATTTCCTTATTGCTCAAGCCGCTGACGATCAGCTGCAGGACCTCTTTTTCCCGGCAAGTTAAGAGGGAAGGCTCCTTCTGAGCCTGCTGAGGCGGGGTTCCCTGCACCAGGTTAACCAGCAGTTCGTTGGCGATAGTGGTATCAACAAAATATCGTCCTTCAGCAACGCTTTCGACAATTTCGATCAGCTGCTCGGGAGAACTGTCTTTTAAAACATAGGCGGAGCTTCCTTCCCGTATGGCCTGGACCACCTTGTCGTGCTGGTTGTGCACCGTTAATATAACGACCTGGACGGATGGGTGTTTGGCCTTAATTATTTTGGCCGCCTGAATTCCGTCCATTTTCGGCATATTCACATCCATCAGCACCATGGTGGGTTTTAGCCTGGCAACAGCTTCAACCGCTTCTTCCCCGTTGGCCGCTTCTCCTGCGATGGTCACATCATGCAGTTCGAAGAGCATACGCAGGCTGCGGCGTACCAGGGGGTCGTCGTCGACCAGCAGCAGCCTGATCTCGTTGACCAGGAACTCATTCATTAGACCACTCCGTTCCGTCCGGGATATTGCACAAACAGGGTTATATTGAATTTAGTGCCCCAACCCAGTTCACTCTCAACTTCAATGATGCCCCGGTGCGCTTCTATGTTTTTTTTGGCTATGGCCAGCCCGAGGCCGGTACCGCTCTGCTTGGTGGTAAAAAAAGGGTCGAAAATTTTTTGTTGGATTTCCGGTGAAATCCCGTCACCCCAGTCCTCTATGGTGACCACGACCCGGTCAAAAAAAGGGTTGGTTGATACCCGTACGGTACCCCCGCTTTCGGTGGCGGCTATGGCGTTGGACAAAAGGTTGCCGAAGGCTTCTTTTAATTTTTCATGGTCGGCCAGGATCAGGGGTGTAGGTTTGTGCAGTGAGGTTTCAATAATCATTTGGCTGCTCAAGTGTTTCTTATGCTCGGCTACAAGGTTTCTTAAAAGCTCGTTGATGTCAATTTCTTTTATTAACAGGGTGGTATTACCGGAAAAATGCAGCAGGTCCTCCGTGGTGCGGCTGACACGCTCCACAGCTTCTTTGACAATATTCAAATCTTCGTTGAAATCCATCCGCCAGGCCGCTTTTTTTTCAACTGAATAGAGAGAAAGGCGAATAGAGGTAAGAGGATTTTTGATCTCATGGGCGATAATCGCGGCTGCCCTGCCGAGGGCTGCCAGCCTTTCCGCTTGTTTAACTTTTTGTTCGAGGACGGTGATCAGGTGCTCCTTTTCCTTTAGGCC
>DNIT01000198.1:2010-8370 GCA_003489345.1 Pelotomaculum sp.
TTAGGCCTTTTTCGTAGGTTAGGGCGTTTTTTACGGCTATCCCGACTTGGTGCGCAACCAGTTCCAGCATGCGCTGGTCCTTGAGAGTGAAATCCCGCCTGCTTTCAGGACGTGTGAGCTGGATGGTGCCGATAAAGTTACCGTCTAAAATAATAGGCGCGCCAATACCGTAGAGTACTCCAATCCCTTCCCGGCGCAGCGCGGACTGGAAATAAATGGTCTTTTTTATTTCTTCGACCGTAAGGATATCGGTGGCCCGGCAGCTTTTTTTCGTTTCAAACAGTTTTTTAAAAAGGAAGTTCTGCTCGGTGTTTTCCGTAAAAAGTTTTGCCAGCCGCTCACTTAAGCCTATATTTGATTGCAGCGTGATTCTTCCGGTCTTTTCCTGGTAGAAAAAAATACCGCTTTTAGTATGTGGAATCAGCTTGGGCAGGTAAGCGTGGACACAGTGAAGGATTTCATCAAGGTCTAAATTTGAGGTTACTGTTTCACTTATGTTAAGTAATATATCGAGCTCGTCTACAGCAAGCTCGCTCTTCATTCCCTCCCTACCGCTAACCCGGGCGGTTTCATGAGATGTTTTGATTTTCCGGTTGTTGCTTTTCATCTCAAATCCTTCCCCTCAGATCATAAAAAAAGCTATTCAGTGCATCCTATCATTTATATATTCCTTTTATTATAGCAGTTTTCAAAAGATTTCGCACTTTCAAAAGAGGAGCTAAACTTGCTCGGCCCGGAATTTAAGCGGATAATGGTAACAAGACAAATGCCGGGAGGTTGTTATAATGCTTTACACGTATGACGGGAGCAAGCCCAAGATCGATGAGACAGTTTTTATAGCTCCGGGAGCGATTGTGGTTGGAAGGGTTGAAATCGGCTCGAACTCCAGTATTTGGTATAACTCTGTGGTCAGGGCGGACGTCGATACCATAACAATCGGGTCCCACACCAATATCCAGGACGGTTCCATCCTGCACGAGCATACCGGTTTCCCGCTGGTCATAGGAGACCGGGTAACAGTAGGGCACCGGGCTCTCCTACATGGCTGTACAATTGAAGACGATGCCTACATCGGTATGGGTGTGATTGTGCTGAATGGCGCGCACGTGGGCGCAGGCGCCGTAGTAGGGGCCGGGTCCCTGGTGTTGCAGGGCCAGCGCATACCTGCCGCCATGCTTGCGATGGGACTTCCGGCGAAAGTGGTGAGGGAGTTGAAGGAAGGTGAGTATGAACGATTCCGGGGCGCCGTCGGCAGGTATCAAAAGCTGGCTGAAATACACAACAAACTGCAAAAATAAACACTATCTTACAAAAAGACGACTGCCACCGCCCGGTATACTAAGCCGGCCAGTAGGACCGTAACCGGCAGGGTGATCACCCAGGTGATCACCATCCTTTCCGCCGTATCCCAACGGACCGAATTAAAATGTTTGGCCGACCCTACTCCCATAATGGAAGAAGAAATCACATGGGTGGTGCTGACCGGCATTTTGATCAGGGTGGCCAGGATGATAATCATGGCCGAGCTGAAATCTGCCGCAAACCCGTTGGCTGGTTCCAGCTTGATAATCCTGGAGCCTACGGTCTTGATTATTTTCCAGCCTCCTACGGAAGTACCAAAAGCCATGGCCACGGCGCACACGAATTTAACCCAGAAGGGGACGTCAAGGGTGGTTTGGAAGCCACCCGCCACCAGTGCAAAAGTTATGATCCCCATCGTTTTTTGGGCGTCATTGGTGCCGTGGCTGAATGCTTGAAAGGCGGCCGTCGATACTTGCAGGAGGCGAAAGCGCCGGTTTAATTTGGTATGGTGTCCGTTTTTAAGAATGAATCTGATCAGGCTCATAATGATGTAGCCAACGGTGAAAGCAATCAGCGGGGAGAAAAGTAGGGCGCTCAAAACAGTAATAAAACCACCGAAATTCACCGCATTAAGCCCGGCTGAGGCAATTACGGCGCCGGTTAAAGAACCGATCAGGGCATGGGAGGAGCTGCTGGGAATGCCGTAATACCAGGTAATGAGGTTCCAGGCAATGGCGGCAATCAGGGCGGCAACGACGATATAGATACCATGTTCGAGTTGTAGCGGGTCGGCAATGTGGCCTCCGATGGTTTTGGCAACCCCGGTGAAGGAAAGGGCGCCTAAAAGGTTCATGCACGCGGCCAGAACGATGGCAACCCTCGGAGTGAGCGCTTTGGTCGATACAGAAGTGGCGATGGCATTGGCCGTATCGTGAAAACCGTTGATAAAGTCGAAAGCTAAAGCCAGTACCACGACTATAACCAGGATCAGGTTTATTTCAGCCATTTAAGACTCCTTAGTTCCGCATGATGATTCTTTCTAAAATATCAGCGACGTCCTCGCATTCATCCGTGATCTCTTCCATCATATTATAAATTTCTTTTTTCTTGATAATATCGATGGGGTCGGTGCAAGTAGAGAACAGGGTTTTCAACCCATCCCGCAACAGGTCGTCGGCGACCTTTTCCAGGTCGTTGATTTTATGGGTATGCTTGCTCATATCCTGTAATTTTTTCTCGCCCAGATGCCTGATTGCCTCGACAATCTCTTCTATGCACATCTCAATATTTTTGGAGAAAAGCTTCATGTACTCGTCGGTTTCAACGATGTTGAAAAGTTCGAACCTCCAGGTGCAAGCTTCAATAAGGTCGAGCACGTCGTCTAGCTTGATGGTTAGTCCAAGTATATCCTCTCTCTCAAGGGGCGTGATAAAGCTTTTGTTCAAGGCAAACATGATTTCGTGGGTGTACTGGTCACCGATATTTTCAAGATTTTTAATCTGGATGGCGAATTTTTCAGTGTCGCCCAGGTTGGAAATCTCCTCCCGGAATATTTTGGAAGCCATTTGCAGGTTTTTAGCTATCAGTACAAAATATTCATAAAAAGTATCCTTTTTCCTGGTTTGAAACATCATACAGCACCTCTTTTGGGATGTGTCTCATACTGGTATCTTATCATAACCGCCAGGAACGTAATGTTAAATCTGTGTTAATATTTTGACCCCAAGGATATAGTTTGATTTTTAAGAGACCTTGTGGTAAAAGAAAAAAGAAAGGAGGTATAAATATGCAGTTCAATTTTTCACAGGTATTTTGGATTATTTTTTTAGTACTGACTTTTTTGCCGATCATAAAGCAGCAACGCCTGGAAATCATGAGGATGAAATTGATTCGTCAGGTCGAAGCCAGGCGCAGGTCCAGGTTGATTACTCTCATCCACAGACAGGAATCCATTAGCTTCCTGAACATTCCAATCTCCCGCTACATCAATATTGAAGATTCGGAGGAAGTACTCCGCGCCATTCGGCTTACACCTGATGACATGCCTATAGACTTGATCCTGCATACGCCAGGCGGTCTGGTTCTGGCCTCTGAGCAGATAGCCAGGGCCCTGCAAAGGCACCCTGCCAAGGTAACGGTTTTTGTGCCTCATTACGCCATGTCCGGAGGGACCATGATATCCCTCGCAGCCGACGAGATTGTCATGGATGAAAACGCGGTGCTCGGCCCGGTTGATCCGCAGTTGGGTGAATTCCCTGCTGTTTCCGTACTTGAGGTTATTCGCAAAAAAACCATCGATAAAGTGGATGACCGAACCTTGATGATGGCGGAAATGGCTTCCAAGGCCATAACCCAGGTGAAGGACTTTATTTTTTACCTACTGGAGGACAATATGGATGCAAGTCAGGCCAGATACCTGGCCGACCTGCTTGCCAGCGGCAACTGGACCCATGATTATCCCATCGACTGCGACCAGCTCAAGCGGATGGGATTGCCGGTCACAGTTGGCCTTGATGAAGAAATATATTCTCTGATAGCCCTTTACCCGCAGTCGCCGCAGCGGCGGCCATCGGTTCAATTTATCCCTCTTCCTTACGGGAGGCGTGATCGGCAGTTGGAGGATAAATAGAATATAAATATATTAATAAAAGATTAAATATTATTAAATTTAGTTAAGATTTGATCCAAATTAACCATTACATGCTATATTTAAATTAGTACAGAATAAATATTGTCTTCTAAAGTTCTGTTTTTAGTTGTATTTGCGGTTTATACGTATAAATTAATGATTTAATCAAAAACTAAATTGCAAATCGCAAAAGTTGTAACATGCAACCGAAAATTTTTGAAAGGGGTGTCGTTTTGAATAAGCATATTTGTATCGCCGGATTGCTGGTCAATGAAAAGTCTCATCAGGCGCCGGAAGTCCAACAGGTTTTATCAAAGTATGGCACACTTATTTTACACCGGAGCGGTATTCCTTATTCCGACTGTGACCGTGGGCTTATTAACGTGACCATGAAGGCCTCCAAAGAAGAACTGGAGAATTTTAAGGCCGAGCTGAACAAAATAAATGGGGTCAAAGTTGAATCGCTTTGCCTGATCGAAGACGCCGATGAATTAGATTCCTGCGAAACCAGTTAGTCTATTATCCGGTTTTAGTTGGATTCTTCGCCACCCAGAAACTTCAGGTTCAATCGCAGTCCAATAAATCCGAGCACGGCGGCAACTAGAGCTGTCACAAACATTCCCATTCCAAGGGCGGTACCCAGACCTGCGGTCAGCCAGACACTGGCTGCCGTGGTTAGACCCTGAACCTTGTTTTCTTCTTTAAAAATAAGGCCGCCGCCGATAAAACCAACCCCCACCACAATCTGGGCGGCAATTCTGGCGGGATCCATGTTGGTCCGGTAATAAGGAGCTTCACCGAATTGAAAAAAACCATAAACCCCAATGATGGTAAAGAGGGCGGCCCCCAGCCCTACCAGGGCGTGTGTTCGCAATCCGGCAGGCTTGTGCCGGATTTTTCTTTCTGCACCAATTGCGGCGCCCACTAGAAAAGCCAGGACCAGTCTCAATGCAATTTGTTTTTCATCAATAGGCATACCCATCTCTCCCGTTTTGACGATTTATACTTCTTTTACATGTATTTATTTTTAATGAAAAGGATGCCCCGGCGGGGCATCCTAATTTTGGCTATCGTTCCCTAAAAAGCTCGCTCGGCACGTTCGATGGCAAGCCGGACCAGGTTGCCGCAGTTTCTGGAAGAAACTTCACCAAAGCCCTGCCTGCGCGCCACGTCGCCAACACCGAGTTCATCGGCTAACTCGAACTTCAGCCTTTCAGACATGACTCCTCCACGCCTTCTGCTCATTTAGCCCAACCCCCTTACTTAGTAAGAACGAAAGCCGTTATTATTATTTGTATTTTAAATAAGGTTTAGACCTGGCAAATTTATTTAGTTGAAAGGATAGCGTAAGGCTTTAATTGTCTAAAGTAGCCGGTTTAACATTTTTTTTCAGTAAAAGTTGGGCAAAAATTATTACTTACTGCATTAATAAATATATATTGTCTATACCTGAATTTTCTTATAATAGGTCAATTTCCAGAAATATCATGGTATATCAATAAAAAACTCCTTATAATAAAGATTATAGTAAGCCACTTCTAATCCCTAACTAAGAAGAATAGACACCGGGATACCATATGGTCCATATTTAATCAAGCCCTCAAACAGTTTCCCTCTGATGATTTGGTGATATCTGTTAAAAGATTTAAAACTTTATCCTTATAAGACTTTTATTTTTATGCAACGCTAGTGTGGTTTGAGCGTAAAAAAACGGAGCTATCTAAAGATGTCAAATTTTGTTGTCGGCAATAGAAATAATTTTGCTTTCGACAAGCAATGACTTTTTCTCCAAAGGGGATCTGATTGTGTTTGTCAAATGCATGATAGTTGAAAAAACGACCTGGACCTCATCATTATAGCCAGCAATCCGGCCGGTCATATTCAGTACTTCGTTCCCGCCATCGTTTTCGGAAATCGCCCGGCGCCTGCTCGAAATCATCAGCGCGGCGCGCCTGCCGGGGACGGAGGCGGTATTGTTCGGAATCCGCTCGGCGATTGCCCAGATACCCGGCCAACCAGGCGTCGATCTGTTCAACGTGAACACCTGCCGCAGGTCTGCTCTTTGTCATGACTTTTTTGCCATGACTCTATTGAAGCTGCTGATGGTCAACTAGGCTTCAGTTGTTCACTGGCAATTGTCAATAGTTAAAAGACAGTAATTAAGCGTGGGGCTCGCGGGGATATGGAAGGTGATCTGAAGTAATATGATTATCCCGAATTATGAGATTATAGAAAAGATCGTCGAAAGCCAAGAAGCTGTTATTTACAAAGCATATCAGAAAAAAAATGCGGAACAGCTGCTGACGCTCAAGGTTTTGAAAACAGTCTTTTTATCCGAATATAAAGTATCGCAATTCAGCCACAGGATCGAGCACCTCAGGATCTTAAACGATCCCCTTGTTATCACGCCCATAGCAATTAACGTAAAT
>DNIT01000198.1:8469-30772 GCA_003489345.1 Pelotomaculum sp.
AGGAATTTTTCGATGGGGTCCCTCTCGATAACCTGACTGCAGCGCATTCCAGGGTTTCTTTAAACAGTTTTTTCACCATAGCCTGCCAGCTGGCTGAAGCTCTGCATAAAATTCACGAAGCAGGTATTGTCCACGGCGGAATGAAGCCGCACAATATACTTGTCAACCTCAGCACGCTTGAGATCAGGTTGATAGACTTCATAGGCACAGTTGATGTAAGAGATGTAAGCCATTTTATTTACGACCGTTCCTTTGTAAAGGACATCCTGTCTTATACCTCACCCGAACAAACCGGCCGCATTAATCATAGAGTGATTTTTTCTTCGGATCTCTATTCTCTCGGGATCATCTTCTACGAGATGCTGACCGGTAGTTTGCCTTTCTCTTCTGACGATCCCCTTGAATTAATCCATTCACATCTTGCTGAAGAAGCTCCTTTCGTCCATGAATTAAATCCGGATGTCCCAATCGCCTTAAGTAAGATCATCGCCAAATTGATGCTTAAAGCGCCCGAGAAACGCTACCAGAGCGCAAACGGGCTCCTTGCCGACCTGGTAAGATGCAGGGATGAATATGCCGCCACCGGTATGATACGCGAGTTCCCTCTGGAAAGCTGCGCTTATACCCACAGAGTTACCTTTATCTCCAAGTTGGTCGGCCGCGAGCATGAAGCCGAGGTTATTCTCGAAGAATACGAACAGGTTACCAGGGGTGCGTTTCGCTCGCTATTCATTTCCGGGCTGTCCGGGATCGGGAAGACACGCCTGATCCAGGAACTGCAAAAGCCGATTGTAAAACACAGAGGTTATTTCACATCAGGAAAATTTGACGTGTACGAAAGGAACATCCCTTACAGTTCTCTAATCCAGGCGCTCAGAAATTTGATGCGGACTTTTCTGACGGAAAGCGACGAAAGGGCTGCGTTCTGGAAGAAAAGTATATTGAAAGCCGTGGGACAAAATGGAAAGATCCTGACAGATGTCATACCGGAACTGGAGATCCTGATTGGCTTGCAACCGGAGGTCCAACAGCTTCCCCCGGTTGAATCGCTGAACAGGTTCAATGATCTCTTCAACCGGTTTCTGAAGTGTCTGGCGAGCGAGCAGAATCCCCTGACTCTGTTCATAGATGACCTGCAGTGGTGCGACGCGGCATCCTTTGAATTCCTGACAAATATATTCGCTAATTGTAAGGACCACCCCTATCTTTTCTTTTTGGGTGCGTACCGCCATAACAAGGTGGAATCAAGCCATCCCCTAACCAAGCTCATCCGGAGCGCCAAAGAGAGCAGCCGGCCGTTGAAGGAAATCCGGCTGGGGCCCTTGCAGCCGCAACATTGCCATGAAATGGTCTCATACATTCTTGACGCACCGCTTGTGCAAACAGAGACGTTATCTGAATTTATAAGCATGCTAAGCGAAGGGAACCCGCTGTTTGTCAGTGAGAGCCTGTCATATCTGCACAATGAAAACCTTCTTTACCTTGACTGTGAGGGGCAATGGCGATGGGATATGGAAAAGGTCCGTCAGTCCCGCATGCCGAACAGCGTAGTCGCCCTTTTTGGTTCAAAGCTCCAGAAGCTTCCACCCGACCTGGTAGACCTCCTCGAATTTTGCTCCTGTATGGGAAATACTTTTTCACCTGCCGATATGGCAGCGATCAAGGAAACAACTCTAGTAGAGATCTTTGAGTTGTTGAAACCTGCTCTTGGACAAGGACTGCTGATGGAAAACAAGGACAAGTTGCAGTTTGTCCATGACAAGGTCCGGGAAGCAACGTTGTCCGCTATTTCGACGGAAAGGCGCCGCCAGATTCACTGGCAAATCGGAAATCACCTCCTCGGGACTATGCCGGAGGGCCTTCAAGACATCGAAAAACAAGAGAACTTGTTTACAATTGTTTCCCACCTCAATATGGGCAGGGAAAATAATCAGGATGCAAAGACGGCTTATCTTTTATCAGACCTCAACTACCATGCCGGCAACAAAGCGTTGGCTTCCCTTGCTGCGGAAGCGGCCAATGAGTTTTTCAAACTCAGCAGACAGCTATTGCCGGTTGACTGCTGGGGGGATGCTCACTACGACCGTACCTTCAGGGTATTCCAGAAAGCGGCAAAGACAGAGCTTATGTGCGGTAATTATGATCATTTTGAATTTCTACTCAACCAATTGCTTGATCATGCCAAAACCGATTTGGATAAGGCCGAATGTCTGGCGGAACAAACGACTTCGCTGTCATCCGTCGGTAATTTTATCAAGGCTATTGAAACAGCCAACCGGGGCCTTGCCTATTTTGACAAGGCCATCCCGTTAAGTCCGGATGAAGCGGACAGGCGGCGGTATGAGATCATGGCTGAGATTTCCGCAAAGGATATCGATGTCTGGGAAGCCATTTTGAATATGCCTTTCGCCACAGACAGAAAAAGCAAAATTGAGCTTGCCTTTTACAGCGAGCTTATTCCTGACCTTTATATGTCCGGTCTGGTGCCGCAGCTTTATCTCTCAGCTGCGCAATCAACGCAGCATTGCCTGTCTGGCGGCATGGATGAATCCGTGATTTATTCTTTCAGTATCATGGGACTTCAGTTTGGAGAAGAGGAAGACTTTGCCCAGGCATTCAAATACGAAGACCTGGCGCGGGATCTGTCTGCCAAATACCCGAACACATTCGGCGCTACCCGCGGGATGAACGGGATTGTCTGGTGCAACATGCATTCAAGGAGTCACCCCAAAGAGATCGTTGATTATTGCCTGAAGTCGATCCAGTGCGGGAAGAACTGCGGTGACCTGTATAACGCCGGACTTTCCTACGGTCCTCTGATGTGGAACCTGCAGGTTCAGGGGGCGGATCTGTCTGCTATCGAAGGCTATGCCAAGGAATGCCTGCAGTTCTCTAACAGATATCATCTGTCTTTTTCCATAGGCTTGGCCGAAGCGGTGCTGGCCGGCTGGAGTGAACCCATGCGGAAAGGCTATTCCCTTATACCCATGGAAGAAAAACTGCGGCAATGGGAGCGGGACAACCATATCGCTGCAGCAGGCAGTTATTACGTCCACATGGCCCTGTCGCAGTATTACCTGGGAGAGCATGAAGAGGCCGGGGTATACCTTGCCGGAGTCAGGAAGTATCTGTCGGGTCTTACCGATAACGTGCTGAAGAGACAGTGGCATGTCTTCCGGGTGTTGAACTCTCTTAAGCTTTATGAAAAGGGTATAGGTTCTGCAACTGAACATGAATTAATGGCAGAAATTCAGTCGCTTATCAAGAAGACCGAAACATGGGCAGGTTTAGGGCCTTTGTTGAAGCCATACCTTGCTTTTCTTTACGCCGAACTGGAAAGGGTTACCGGCCGGTTTGAAAAGTCCAGGAGTCTTTACCTCGATGCGATAGACATTGCACATGAACAAAAGTATACGTTTCTGGAAGGCCATCTCAATGAATGCCTCGGTGAACTTCTCCTGCAGGCAGGTCATTGTTCCAATAGGGTCTTTTTTGTCGAGGCGGTACGTTTGTATAAGAAATGCCGCGCAGAGCAAAAACAAATCAGTCTTATCGAAAAATATCCGGAGTATTTTGAGGAAGAAAAGACCTTCTATGCGCATTTAGACGCGGAATCTTCCTCCCTCCATACGCTTCCCAACCTTGACGTCAATTATCTAATGAAATCATCCATCGCTATTTCTGCCGAGATTGAACAGGACGTCCTGCTGAAAAAGATTATGAACGTGGTCATCGAAAGTTCGGGGGCGCAGCATGGTTATCTGCTGATCGAGGAAGATGGCGCCTTGTTTATTCGCGCGGAAAGCCATGTCGCCGACAAAGAGGTGGTAAAGACATTTCATATAGAACTTGAAGAAGCCGGTGGCATCTGCAAAGCGATTGTCCGTTATGTGTATCGAACCGGAGAGAGGGTGATCCTTGACAGCGCTTTTCAAGAAGGCATGTTCAAAGACTACCCGGAGGTCCAGCGGCTGCGGCTGCGCTCAGTCCTCTGTCTTCCGGTAATCAAGCAATCAAAGATGATTGGGATCCTCTATCTGGAAAACCGTCTTGCTAATGCGGTATTTACATCCGGCAAGACGCAAATGACGGAACTGTTGACGTCACAGGCGGCCATTTCACTTGAGAATTCCCGGTTGGTGGGGGATATGAAAAAGGCGGAGGAAGAGGTCAAAAAATCGCTAAGAGAAAAAGAGGCGCTTATAAAGGAAGTGCATCACCGCGTTAAAAACAACCTTCAGATCATTTATAGCATGCTAAATCTTCAACTAACTAAGATCAAAGACGAGCAGGCCATCGTCTCGTTCAAAGAGAGCCAGAACCGGGTTTACTCCATGGCACTTATCCATGAAAAACTATACCAGTCCGATTCGCTGGCAAAAATCGACCTTGCCGAATACATTCGAAGCCTCACAACCAACTTGTTCCTCTCTTACGGAGTGACCAAGCGGGCCGTACAGCCGAAGATACATGTTGAAAACGTTACGCTCGGCGTTGATTCGGTCGTTCCCTGCGCTTTGATCATCAATGAACTCGTCTCCAATTCTTTGAAACATGCCTTTCCCAAACTTTCCGGATCGGCCGGAGAGACAGGTGAGATATGTGTTAACCTGCGCCATGGCGCCGGCAATAAGTTCATATTAAGCGTCGGTGACAATGGTGTCGGTTTGCCGGAAGATTTCGAGATTCAGAACTGTGAATCACTGGGACTCAAATTAGTAAGCGCGCTGGTCAAACAGCTGAAGGGCGTCATGCATATCAATACAAGCAACGGAACCGAATTTGTAATTCAATTTAAAGCTTTGAAATAAGAAAGGAGCTTACACAATGCACAATGCCAAGATACTTATTGTTGAAGACGAAGGTATTGAAGCCCTTGACTTGCAAAACAGGCTAATTGCTCAGGGATACACCGTACCTGATATTGCAGCTACCGGTGAAGAGGCTGTCAAAAAAACAGAGGAAGCATCTCCTGATCTGGTGTTGATGGACATCATGCTGCATGGAGAAGTCGATGGCGTCACGGCCGCCGAACAGATCCGGGCACGTTTCGATATTCCGGTCATATATATCACCGCCTATGCGGATGAAGATACACTGCAGCGCGCCAAGATAACAGAGCCGTACGGCTATTTAGTCAAGCCTTTCAGGGAAAGAGAGCTGTACGTAACGATCGATATGGCTTTGTATAAGCATAAAATGGAAAAGAAGTTAAGAGAGCGCGAAAAATGGTTTGCCACAACCCTTAGGAGTATCGGAGACGCTGTAATTGCCACTGATCATAACGGTTTGGTAACATTTATGAATCCAGTTGCCGAGAAACTAACGGGCTGGAAGCTGGAAGAAAGCCAAAACAAAAAATTGACGGACATATTTAATATAATAAACCTGTACTCGCGCAAACCCGCCGAGAATCCCGTAACAAGGGTACTGGTTGAAGGCTTGACCGTAGATCTGGCAAACCATACCATATTGATAGCCAGAGATGGAACAGAAATAGCGATAGATGACAGCGCCGCCCCCATCAAAGATGACAAGGGGAACATTACCGGCGTGGTCCTGGCATTCCACGATATCACCGAGCGCAAACAGGCTGAAGAAGCCTTGCGAAAATCATATGAAGAACTGGATGCAAGAGTAAAAGAGCGAACAGCAGAGCTGGAGAAACTCAACCAGGCACTGCGGGTGGAAATTGAAGAGCGCAAGCAGGCCGAGGAGATCATTTCACGACAGACACAGGAGATTATTGAAGTTTCTACGCCGGTCATTCAGATATGGGAAGGCATTGTGTCCGTACCCCTGATCGGCACCCTGGACAGTATGCGGGCGCAGCAACTGATGGAGCAGTTGCTGGAGAAGATCGTGGCAACGGGGTCACTTGTCGCTTTGCTTGACGTTACCGGTGTTCCCGCCATTGATTCGAAAACGGCCCGGCACCTTCTCGAGACTATCAGTGCGGTGCGTCTGTTGGGGGCGGAGGTGGTATTGACAGGAATTCGCCCGGCGATTGCCCGGACCCTCGCTCAATTGGGTGTCGATCTGTCCAATGTGAACACCCGCTCCTCCTTCTCCGCAGGGCTGCTCCATGCCTTGACCTTATTGAAGCTGCGGGTGGTTAACCTAGATTGTGCAGACTAATATGGATTGGGGGTAAGATGATGACCAGCGAAAGCATTTCTGTGATCAGGATACACGACGTGTTGTTGGTAACGATGCCGCCCGATCCGGATGATACTTCTGTCACCATTCTCCAGGAAAAGGTTTTGAACGCTATGGAGCGGTATCGAGTCAAAGGCCTGGTATTGGACATTTCTGCCGTGCAGACCATGGACTCTTTTTTTGCCCGGGTGGTAGCTGAAACCGCCCAAATGGTAGTCCTGATGGGTGGAAAGACGGTTATCGCCGGAATGCAGCCGAGCGTTGCTATTACAGCCACGCAACTGGGTTTGACGCTGGGAGGCGCCTTGACGGCTTTGAATGCCGACCTTGCTTTAGATATGATTAGCGACACATTTCGACGGGGGCGATAAACATGAGCGCTGATGCTCATGGAGAAATAATTATTGACAAGGAGATCGACATTATCGTTGTACGTAAGACAGTGCGTGATGTAGCAGCCAAGTTAAACTTTGGTATCACGGACGTTACGCGTATCGTTACGGCAGCGTCTGAACTTGCACGCAACGTTTTTTTATACGCCGGCTCGGGTGTTATGAAGTGGCGTGTCCTCAATTCAAGCGTAGCGGTGGGAATGGAGTTGATCTTCATCGATCACGGCCCTGGTATCGCCGACCTGGAACAGGTGATGCATGAGGGCTATTCCAGCAGCGGCGGCCTTGGGCTGGGTCTCCCGGGTTCCCGCAGGCTGATGGATGAACTGGAGATCACTTCCCAGGTGGGTAAAGGCACCACCGTTACCATCAAGAAGTGGCGGAGGAGATACCAATGATACCGCTTCCATCTCGTTGTAGAGTTTCGGTCTCCCACTTGAGCGATGCGAACGAGGCGCGACGGCTGGTAAAGGCCATGGCAAGTGAGCTGGGTTTCGGTATGCGGGAAAGCGAGGAGTTTGCCATTGTCGTGAGCGAATTGGCATCCAATCTGGTCAAGCACGCCACAGGCGGGCAACTGACGCTGACTCCGCTTGAGGAAGGCGGTCGCTTCGGGATTAAAATAGAATCGCAAGATAACGGACCCGGGATTGCCGACGTTGAGCGGGCAATTACCGATGGCTTCTCGACTACAGGCAGTCTGGGCTATGGGTTGGGCTCGGTCAACCGGCTGATGGACGAATTCGAAATCCAGCCCGGCCCTGACGGTAAAACCGGCACCCAAATCACATGCCTGCGGTGGAGGCGTGAACGTGCCCGGAAAAGGGAGGAATGCCCCCTCGCTTTCGGGGTCGCAACCCGTGCTTACCGCAATACAAAATTAAATGGAGACACCTTTGTCGTTAGACGATCGAATAAATTTGCCCTGGTTGCCTTGATTGACGGATTAGGGCACGGCCAGTATGCCAAAATTGCGGCCCAGGCCGCCAGGGAATATATAGAAAACCACTACGATCAGCCGCTGGAGGCGCTTTTTCGCGGGGCGGGACGAGCCTGCCGCGCCACCCGGGGAGTGGTGATGGCTCTCGCCAGGTTTGATTGGAAAGCGGAGACTATTTCATTAACCTTCGCCAGCATCGGCAATATTGAGGCGAGGGTGTTTGGCAGCCCGGCCCCGATGAATTTCACCGTGCAGCGCGGGGTGGTGGGACTCAATGCTCCCAGTCCGGTTGTAACTGAGAATATATGGAGGCCAGAGTGTATTTTGGTATTGCACACTGATGGTGTACGGACGAAGTGGGGTTGGAATGACTTTCCGGAGCTGGCTGATTTGCCCGCTTCCCCTGCCGCCCTGCGCCTGCTGCAGGCTCTGGCTAAAGATAGTGATGACGCCACTGTCATCGTGATTAGAAAAAGTTTCACAAATTGGGTGATGCCATATGAGTGAGATGAAAATAGAGATATGTTCTTTAAAGAATCAGTTGGAAGAAACGCTGCAGCGAAACCGCCTGCTTCAGGAGGAACTGGATGCAACAAACATCGGCCTGCTTGCTTTGACCATGGAGCTTGAGAATAAGAACGAGGAAGTCCAGTCAATCACCCAACAACTCTGGCAAGTGGCTAGAATGGTAACGATGGGCGAACTGGCGGCGAGCATCGCGCATGAACTGAATAACCCGCTGGCGACCGTAAGCCTGCGGGTAGAGTCCCTGGCTAACAAGCTCCCCCCTGAGGACCCAAAGCAGAAAGCTTTGCAAATTATCTCCCAGGAGGTCGAACGCATGGGCGCTCTTGTTAAAAAACTGCTCGATTTCAGCCGCCGCGGCCAGAGAAAGGTTACCACGGTTGATGTCTGCCGGGAGATAGAGCATGCCCTCGAGCTTATTTACTATCAATTACGCAAAAACAGGATTACCATCAGGCGGGATTATCAGGCCGAGTTGCCGCTGATTCATGCCGACAGCCAGGAGTTGCTGCAACTTTTCCTGAACCTTTTTACCAATGCCAGTGATGCCATGCCGCAGGGCGGAACGCTGACGATCCGGGTCTATGAGGGACATACGGATATTGATTGTGTTGCTATTGAGATTGCCGATACCGGTATGGGAATTCAGCCCGATGATCTGGCAAAAGTGATGGATCCCTTTTTTACTACCAAGCCTGTGGGTAAAGGCACCGGGTTGGGCTTGTCTATTTGCCGGCACATTGTACGTGAACACCAAGGTTTAATTACCATTGCCAGCGAGGTCGGTAAAGGCGCCACCGTATTTATAAAGTTTCCCATGATTAAGGAAAACGGACATGCTTCTTCGCAAGGGGTGTCTCCGATAAAATAGCAGATATGCTTAAATCTGTTAAGGTTTCTATTTCATAGTCGCTTGGAGGTTAATCGTAATGGGCATGTCAAAATTAGGCCGGGTTTTGGTTGTTGATGATGAAGTAGAACTGATGGCTGTCCTCTGTGAAACTCTTAATGAAAGAGAATACGAGGCATTTGGATTTACATCCGGCGCGGATGCCTTAAAAGCTTTACAAGAACAGGATTTCGATCTTATCTTAACCGATCTGATGATGCCCGGTATGAATGGAATTGAGCTATATAAAGAAGCGCTAAAAATTGATCCCAATATGGTTGGGATTATGATGACCGGTCAGGGAACAGTACAAACGGCAGTGGAGGCGATGAAGGTAGGGGCTTTTGACTTTGTACTAAAACCCTTCAAGTTAAACACACTGCTGGCTGTGCTGCTTCGTGCCATGGAGATGAGGCGGCTGAGGAATGAAAACCTGCAGTTATGCGATTCTATGGCGATTTATGATCTTGCCATGGCTGTTTCCTCTTCCCTGGACATTCATGTGATTCTTAATAAGATTGCTGACGCCGTACTTGATCAATGTGAAGCGGATGAGATGTCGATCATGCTGCCCACCAGCACAGGGGAAGAACTTTATGTGGCTGTTGCCCGGGGCGATCAGATGGAAATAAAATTGGGGCAGCGTGTCCCCATCCATAAGGGGATTGCCGGATGGGTGGCATCCAATCATGAGACCCTGATCATGCAGGGAGCTATCCACGATCCCCGTTTTGCTCCGGTCAACCCCCGTCCGGAGATTAAGTCGTCTATTTCAACACCCTTGCTTGTCGGGGGAAAGTGTGTCGGGGTATTGAACGTTAATTCAAAAAAAAGAAAGTCGTATCTCTTTGGCAAGATCAAGGCATTGAAAATTTTGGCCGGCACTGCTGCCAGCGCCCTGGAAAATGCCAGGCTTTATGGGGAATTGCAGAAGGCTGAGCAGAAGTATCGCTCCATTTTCGAAAACACCACCGAAGGGATCTTTCAGGTTGCCCCGGATGGGCGTTATCTATTGGTTAATCCATCGATGGCGCGTATCCTGGGATATAATCGACCCGAAGAAATGCTCTCGCTTAAGTCGGGCCTGAATTACGAAAGCTTTTTGGAAAGCAAATCGGAAAGACAGGGCATAGAGCGCCAAATACGCCGCCGGGACGGCGCCGTGATCTGGGTTTCTGAAAACGTGCGGGTTGTGTGCGATGAACAGGGCGATATGCTATACTTTGAAGGCACTATGGAAGATATTACAAAACGCAAAGAGGCCGAAGAAGCGCTACGGGAGAGCGAGGCGAGATATCGCCGGATTGTAGAAACAGCCGCTGAAGGGATATGGGTTATAGATAGGGATTGCAGGACAACTTTTATCAACAAAAAGATGGCAGAGATGCTGGGCTGCGCTGCCGAGGAAATGGTTGGAAGGTCTCTGTATGATTTTATTGACAATGAATGGGCTGCAAAAGTGGAGAATAATATAAAGCTTCAGCAACAAGGAATTTCAAAGCAATATGAATTCAGGTTCCGCCGAACAGACGGAAAGGAATTATGGGCGATTATATCAATCAATCCCTTTTTAGAACCAAACGGACAATATTCAGGGGCACTGGCAATGGTTACCGATATCACGGAACGCAAGCAGCTTGAAAAAGAAATGGCGCGACTCGACCGGCTGGACCTTATAGGTGAAATGGCGGCCGGGATAGGCCACGAAATCAGGAACCCGATGACCGCCGTCCGTGGTTTTTTGCAGTTGCTGAAAGGGAAAAAGGAGTTTGTCAAACATGGGGAGTACTTCAACCTGATGATCTCAGAGCTTGACAGGGCTAATACGATTATTACCGAGTTTCTATCTTTGGCGAAAGACAAGGCTGTAGAATTGAAACCGTCCAATCTAAACACCATCCTTGCATCCATGCTTCCTTTAATAGAAGCGGACGCTTTGGTGACCGACAAATATATCAGTTTGGAAACACAGGAACTGCCGGTGCTATTGCTGGATGAAAAAGAGATGCGCCAGCTTATTTTAAACCTTACCCGAAACGGGCTGGAGTCCATGTCGCCCGGTGGGAACATGCATTTGAGGACATTTGTGGAAGGCGAAGAGGTAATTTTATCCGTGCAGGATCAGGGGAAAGGTATTGAACCCGGCATCATCGAAAAGATTGGCACTCCTTTTTATACGACCAAAGAAAGCGGCACAGGATTAGGGCTGGCAGTATGTTATAAGGTTGCCGACAGGCACAACGCCAAGATAGATTTTGAAACAGGCCAGGCAGGCACTACATTTTTTGTCCGTTTTAAAATAAGAAAAAACGGACTACCAACTGCCGAGCCCGCAGATCAACTATTAGGCAAACTCGAAGAGTAGCCGGATTATTTTTTGATCGTAAAACCCCGTCCCATGACTTCACTGGCGTCGGATATATAAACAAAGGCGTTGGGGTCGGATTCTGCCACAATTTTTTTCAACTTGGCCAACTCGAACCTGTTGACCACACAATTGACAATGGTCTTTTCCTCCTGGGTAAAGGCCCCTTTACCGGCAAAATAGGTGACTCCGCGGTGCATATTATCAATGATTCTGCTGCCGATTTGCATGGAATGGTTGGACACAATGATTACCGACTTGCTGGTGTTAAGTCCGGAGATAACGGCATCAGTCGCCTTTGATGCTACAAACATGGAAACAATGGTGTAAAGCCCAATGTTGAGAGGGAAAAAAAACAATGACACTGCGATTACCAGCAAGTTGGCCAAAAACCCAACTTCGCCGATTCCCATGTTTTTTCTTTTACGCAAAATGACAGCGATGATGTCGGTTCCGCCGGTGCTGCCGTGGCCCCGGAGCACCAATCCCAAGCCGGCGCCGCTCAGCGACCCGCCAAAAATCGCAGCTAAAATCAGATCGATCTGCGGGGGCCGCACCAGGGTCTGGGTCGCCGGCTGGAAGAAGGCCAGTGCCAGAGTGCCGGTAAGGCTGTACAGCAGGAAGTGCCGGTTAATTTCCTTAAAACCCCACCAAAAAATGGGAATATTTAATAGAATCATGGTGAGGTAAACCGGTATTTTCAACAGGTAAAAGAACACCAGCGCCAGCCCCGTCACGCCCCCTGCCAGAAAGTTGTTGGGGATTAAAAAGAAGTTGATGCTCAGCGCTGCCAGTAAGGTTCCGGTAATGATTAACAGCAGATCAGCCAGATCTTCCCTGGCTTTATGGGATTGAAAATATGCTTTGAGTTTACTGCGCATATTGTTGCTCCAAATTTATCGGTATTATTATTTTTTAAGGTTGTTGCCTTTGGTTGATATATTGTACTGCCGCCTGAGCAATTTCCCCCTTGATGTTTTTCAGTATTTCCTCCGGGAGCGGACTGCCGTCCTTTTTAATCCAGCCGGGTATGGCAATATCGTTATGACTGGCTTCTCTATGGTACTGGACTACTCCGTCACCAATGAAACTGCCGTCTTCAAAAAGCTGGTAACGTACGATGTAGCTTGGGTCGAGAGACAGTTTCCGGTCTACTTCTGTTAGTATCTCAATACGATCAGGATTCACCCGCTGATCCGGTCGATGGTTCTTCATGCTGTTCAAGCCTGTACATCTCCTTTTTGGATTATACTTAGTTTCCCCTGCAGTGCCAAATGAGCCAGTATAAACATGGCGTGCGACCAGCTCAAAGGCATGACCCAGGCCGGGCCGCCGTGGTTTTTATCAATCTGCTCCGGGAGCAGCTGGTGCTGGTTGGCATGTTTATAGGCCCATTCGTAGAGGGCTCCGGCGTGTTTGATGTTCCCTGTCATACAGTGGTAAATGGCCAGCCAGAGGGTGGTGAGCACCCAGGGGTTGCTGTCCCGGTAACCGTCCCATTCATAGCGGTGCAGGCCACCCACGTGTTGGTTCCAAAGCAGCTCTTCCAGCGAGCGGACTGTCGCTTGCATCCTCTCATCAAGCGGGTCCAGCACCGCAAAGGGAAAAGCCAAACCCAGAAGAGCCGCGTCGGCGCGACCGTCCTCCCCGACCCAAAAAGTCTCGTACAGGCCGGTGGAGTCCCTGCCGCTGAAGGAGCGGTCGCCTTTGCGCTGGGCGTCCTCGAAGGACCCCCGGTCTGTCCTGCGGTTTATCCCCCGGATGAAGCGATTGTAATGGGGGGACCACAGGCGCTTGAGGATGCCCTCCTTGACCTTGGCCGCGGCTTGCCCCCAGCGCTCCATTTCTGCCAGCCGGTTTTTCATTCCGGCCAACTCCGAAGCGGCTCTCAACCCTGCATACACTGACGCGGCCGAATAGGTGGCCTGGGCGTGCAGGTCCTCCCAGAGATCATAGCTGGGCGCCGGCAGGCCGTTCTTCTCCAGGTGGCCGGACAGGTAAACCGCTCCGGCAGTCAATGAGGGCCATAATCTCTCGAGAAAGTCGCTGTCGCGGGTCAGCCCGTAGTGGTGCCGGTAACCCCACAAAAGGGACCCCACCTGGTCGATTTGTTTGCCCCAGGTAGGGGCCGGAGAGCCGTCGGTGAAATAACGCTGTTGCCAGCTGCCGTCTTTTTCCTGCACAGAAGAGGCGAAGCGATAAAACTGTTCCGCCAGATCATAATATCCCGCCTCGTCCATGGCCGCCGCAATGTAAACCGAATCTCTCGGCCAGCAGTAGCCGTAGCCGCCGCTGGCCAGGTAGTAGGGGTCGAATTCCGGGGCAGCGATGGAAGCGCCGGTTTCTTTCGAGGTCAGCAGTTTGATCGCCAGCAGCGAGCGTTTATAGGTAGGGTAACCGGCATGGAGCCCACAGCATTGCATCCCCGAACCCAACCAGCCCTGCCAGTAGCCTACGGTATGCTCCAACCACTCGTTGCCTGGTTTCGCGGTTGCCGCTGCCAGGTGCTCCAGAACTGCGTCCTTGCCGTGTCCTGCCGCCAGGAAAAGGGAAAAGGTTTTGGACTGTCCTTGCTGCAAGTCCCCCAAATCCCAGGCCAGACTTCCTGAACTTTCCCGGATATTATCGCTATTTCCCCATAGCAATCCCCTGGAGGCGTCCTGGTAAGGATCCGAGCCTGTGCCTCGCCTGCCCAGGTGGTATCCGGCCAGAGGATAACCGGAGCCGGCTAATGCCATGTAGATATTTCTCCGGTAAAATATCAGGGAGTTATGAGAAGGTTCAAAGTAAGCGCTGTCATAAAGAGGCGACTCCTCTATCGCAAAATTGCAGTAGAGGAGAAATGACACCTTTTCAGATTTATCCCCATCGTTTCTGATTTCATAAAACCTGACCAGAATATCGTGGTCGGGCAGGACGAAATCCCGCTGGATAACTTTGATATGATGGGATACGCTGGACAGGGTTGTTTCCAGAACGTTGGTATTTTCCAGGTATCGTTGTGTAGAATCCCATACGTTTAAATGGAACCACCTGGTAAAACTCTCCCCTTCCCTTGCGGCTATCCTCAGGCCAGGCCAAAAGCGGCCCAGATGCTGGGCATATTCGATATGGGGCCAGAAAAGCTTGAAGATCTCCCCGTTTTGGCGTACGGAGGCCAGCATTTTTGAATTACCTATGATAGCCTCAGGCATTTCAGGCTGGGTCCAGTTTGAAATGTTTTCCACCACCATTTTCACTGTACTCTTAAAAAAGGAAGCAGGGGGACGGTTCTTTTGCTTCCTACCCGGCAAACGACTGCATGGCTGTTCAGTTTGCAGAGCAGAGCAAAAAATGCAGATGCGAATTCATTCGCACAAATGTTACATTAGACCATCATGCCGTCTACGGTTTATCGTTCACTTGCCGCAGTCATTTTCATTTGTATGGGGACGCGGTTGGTTCAGGCGCACCTTTAGTATGTGCTTTTCAGCAAGCTTAAATTTATAGACTCTTCTTGCCGATCTGCGAGATTCGGCGAACCCGGTTATGAGAGCGACTGCAGAAGCGCATGGTGGATCAAGCCGTTGGAAGCTGCGATGGAAAGATACCTGCGGAGCGCCAGGGGATTACCGGCCAAGTCCGTTACCTTTCCCCCGGCTTCCTCTACCAGTAGAGAACCGGCGGCTACATCCCAGGGCATTAAAGTGTTTTCCCAGAAACCGGTCAGGCGGCCGCAGGAAATATAGGCCAGTTCAAGGGCGGCTGACCCCAGCGCGCGCAGGTTGCTGCAACCGGCGATTATTTTCTGGTAGTTGATCCCCGCCAGCCGCTCGCCATAGTTTTTATCCGCTGGGTAGCCGGTGACCAGCAGGGCGTCACTGAGATTTTTTCGTGTCTCATCCACCTGTACCGGCTTGCCGTTTAGAAAAGTCCCCCGGCCTGATTCGGCGGTGAAGAGCTCGCGGCGCAAGGGGTCGTAGACCACCCCCACCGTCAGCCTTCCCAGGCAGCTCAGGCCGATTGACACACAGAAAAAAGGAACACTGTAAACAAAATTAGTGGTCCCGTCCAGCGGGTCCACATACCAGGTGCAGCCTTCACCCGGTTCCCGGTCTCCCCTGGCGCTGTCGTTTTCTTCGCCGATGACGGCATGCGACGGGAATTCTGCCCGCAGGCCGGTTGTAATCAGTTCTTCAACCTGACGGTCGACCTCTGTGACCAGGTCGGACGGTCCGGACTTGTAGCCCCTCTCAAAATTACCCCCGTAACGTTCCCTGATGATATCCCCGGCCTGTTGTGCCAGTCTAACGGCTGTTTCGAGAAAAACAGTGTTTTCCATGTCTGCTCCTTCAATTTTTATATAATATCCTGAAAATAATTGTTCAGTATATGAAGTGATACTTTATAATGTGGGTGCGAATTAATTATGCGAAAGGTCCCGCAAGGCAAGCCTTTTCGAGCAATATTCTTGTCACTTCCGTTTTCTGTTTACATTATAGTAACATATTCCTATAAAAAAATTATCAAAACACTGATATGATTTTTATTAATTAGACCTAGCTGCCGGCAAACAGCCACGCACCGCTTTTTTGCAGCAATCTGGCGCAGGTCAATACAAAAAAGGCGGCTTCAGCGCAGAACCAGTTGCCGGATTTGGCTGCGATATACTCGTCACGGACATAGCGAAGTTTTTCGTAAGCCCTTTTATAGTCTCCGTGCAGGGAGGCACAGTAGCCCAGGATTACCCAGGGATAATCGGGAGGCTTGATTGTTAACCATTCCGGGTGGTTGCTGTTGAACAATTTGTACAAATTGGCCGCCCGCTCCGAATCTGGTTCAATTAACCCGTACAGCGACGGAAAGAGCTGGCAGGTGGCGTCAGGATAGAATTTCTTTGAATTAACCCCTGGCCGCAGCCACCAGCTGGTTTTACTAGGATAGTAGCAGGTCCTCCGCGCGTCCCACAAAGACTTTTCGATACCTGTGGCGACAGCTTTAGCCCTGTCATGAAAAAAAGAGGCTTCCTGGTCGCCGAGGTAGTCCAAAAGCCCGGCGAAATCAGCCAACCCTCTGTACACCTCGCAGTTGTCCATCAGGTAT
This sequence comes from Pelotomaculum sp., assembly GCA_003489345.1. Classification (GTDB taxonomy): domain Bacteria; phylum Bacillota; class Desulfotomaculia; order Desulfotomaculales; family Pelotomaculaceae; genus Pelotomaculum_C. The sequence continues at coordinate 24,822 of DNIT01000198.1, forward strand.
TTGACCCGGTACTTGGCCAGAGCAAAGGTCAGGCCGTCCCGGTCAGTCAGCTTGACGATGCAGTTGGCCACTTTTTTCAAGGCCGGTAGGTTTTTTCTCACCCAGTTGACTTTACGGGTACGCGCATGGTAAGCCGCCACCAGGGAGAGATAGGAGGCGGCGTAAGCGTCCTCGGAATCCGGGCTGACCTTTTTGGCATTTAAATTTTCATCATAATGGTAGTCCTTGATCGTACCGTCATCTTCCAGGTTGGCCAGGTACCAGTTGAGGTAGCGTTCTACCAGCAGGTGGGCGTTAACGTCCTCCAGCATGGCCATAGCTGCAAAATTGGCAAAATAGGGCATCACCCAGCCCTGGTCCGGGTACCTGCCGATAGCTCCGTCGGCGCTGCTGCCGGGGCTCAAAATCTGGCAGCTTTTCAGCCAAGCTACCTGGGACGCCATGTTGTTTTTGAGCGCCTGGATAATTTCCAGCATATTACTGTAAGACATTTTTAGACACCCCATGAAGTAGTTTTATTACATAGTATGGGCTGGATAATATTTTCGTTTCGGCAACGCGAAGGAAAGTGAGAAATGGCTGCAGAATATTCTTTCCGGAGGGGAAAATAAAGATATGTTGCATAGACAAATACGCACGGAGTTATTGCAAGCCCTGCAGGCGGCAAAAGGCCTAACTCTTTACCGGGGAATTATGGAAGATCCGGTCTGCCGGGCCATGCTGGTTTTCCTTGAAAAAGTGACCGGTCAGGCCCCCATGGAACAAATCCTGGACTCTTATGGTGAGATATTTCGTCTGCTGTCTGCAAAAGCCGTCTTAGCGGGGGAGATGCCTGTCGGAGATGCCTGGCAGGATTACTTGCTTAACCTGATCTTGTACCAGGACAACCCTTTTAGTGAAGCTGCGGCCTCAATTCCTTACGGACAACTGGGTCGCTCCCTCAAACAGGCCGCAGCGTGGGATCTCAACAAGCTGCAGGTTTTACACAGGGTTGAAGCCGGAGCTGTTCTAGCGTCACTGTTAAAGATGGAGAAAGAATCCTTAGCCGGCCAACTGCCGGTGTGGGATGCCCTTCATATTGTCGGCGAAACAGGCAGGGACGGCAGGCCAAAAGCAAGGGCATTGAAAGAACTGCTTAGCGGAAGGGATGACTGGAGCGCTTGTCTCGAGGCTCTGGCGGACTATTACAGTTGCGCAGGGTCGGGAATTTTCGGCAGGTATGGGGCATTCCGCTGGGTAAGCCGGCATGCACACCTGGAAGGTATTGATGAGCCCGATCCGGTACACCTGGAGCAACTGATTGGGTATCAGTCTCAGCGTCAGGAAGTGGTGGATAACACCGAAAAATTTCTTGCAGGACTTCCGGCAAATAATGTTTTGCTTTACGGCGATCGTGGTACCGGTAAATCCTCTACGGTAAAGGCTTTGCTGAACCGTTACCAGGCAAGGGGCCTTCGTCTCATTGAGGTTCCTAAAAGCGCCTTGGGCGATTACCCGTTAATCATAAGAAAACTTAAAGGGAAGCCCCAGCTCTTCATCCTTTTCGTTGACGACCTTTCTTTTGAGGATTCAGAGGTGGAATACAAGGAACTTAAAGCGGTTTTGGAGGGCGGCCTGGAGGTATGCCCGGCCAACGTGCTGATTTACGCTACCTCCAACAGAAGACACCTGGTCAGGGAACGTTTTTCCGACCGGGAACCAGCAGGGGACGAGGATGGGGATCTCCGAATAGGAGATACTGTGCAGGAGAAACTTTCCCTGGCCGACAGGTTTGGCATCACGGTCCTTTTCGCCATGCCCGACCGCCTGCTCTACCTTGATATTGTACGGGGGTTGGCCGAGCAGAGGGGTATTGATATACCCGGCTCTGAACTCGAGAGAAAAGCGCTGCTTTGGGAGGCCTGGCATAACGGGCGTTCCGGCCGTACCGCCAGGCAGTTCATCGATGACCTCAGCGGTGAGCTGGGTAGTCAAAAAAAACAATAAGTTTTAATAAATATATCAATAAGTTTTTTCTAAGAAAAGGGAATTGGCATCAGGCTGCTGAATAAGATTAAACAGTACAAGTAATACTAATAGTCTTCAAGCAATATATTTTATACCGGCCATCTGACGGAAGCCACCGCCTGTCGCCGGAGTGGCGAGCCCATATAAAATATCAGATTAAGGGGGGGATTCTAATGAACAGTCCTCGCTTTCTGTTAATCCTGTTTGCACTGGCCTTTCTAGCCATGCAGACCATAAGCTTCATGTCGACTCTGACCAAACATGAGGATAGGGTGGTTAAACTTGAAAAGCAGGCCGTTCAGTTTGAAACCAAGGGTACTTACATCGACCTGAAGATGAATCCGGCTGTGGAATTAAGGAAGGAAGCGGACAGGTTTAAAGCTGAAACTGTGAATTTTGCCATCAAAGTGCTTGTTATTTCAGGAGCAACGGTTTTTGTCCTAGTCTTGATGAAACGGGCACAAAAAAGCGGCTGATTCCAATCTGAAAGCATTATCGATTACTCGAAGATTCAATGCTGAAAGTAGAAATTCATTGGCACAAAGGTTTCAGGGGAAATGCAGGTGGTTCCTGCACCCTACGCCTTACGGCCTACGAGCGCTGCAATTAATTGGTGCGCGGAAGACGTGCAATAGGCGCAAATAAAATGTACACCAATATAACCCTTTTCAAACAGGGGTTATTTTTATTATTTTAGGTATAAATTTCTTAGGTCAATGCAGAATAATACTCATGATCTAAATTAATTTTTTAAGGGAGGTTCGACATGAAATTCGGAACACATGAAGCTATGGAGGTCCATGAGGTATTGAGCGAGAATACCTGTATGATTGACCATTACGCCATGTACCTGAACCAGTGCCAGGATCCCGAATTGCGGAGGATCTTAGAACGCCAGCAACGCCACATGGTTGATACTTATAACACCATGGTAAACGTAATGCAGGGACAGGGTATTGATGTGTCGGGGGCTCCCCGCATCACCATGGGTTCAACAGCCAGAATGGCAGGAGAAAACCAGCCTGATTATGGTATCCAGCAGGCTGCACCGGTAATGCCCAGGCCGGAGGCCAAAACCTTGAGTGATCGTGCCATCTCCATGGGCGCCCTGGTATTTCACAAATGCGGAGCCATACGCTGCACCGGCGCCGCCCTGGAGTGCGCCAACCCGAACCTGCGCAACATGCTGGCTACAACGGCCCGCTCCTGTATGGAGATGTCCTATGAAATCTTCCAGTACATGAATCAAAAAGGCTGGTACCCGGTGCCTGCGATGCCGGAGAGTGTGATGAACCAGATGCAGCAGCAGCCCTACCAGCCGACTGTGACGGGTCAGGGAGGACAGGCCGGTTACGGAGTGCAGCTGAGTCCCGGGGGGCAGGCAGGAAAGGCCGGCCAAATGGCTCAAGTGAATCCATACGGACACTGATATGGAGCTTGCAAGAAATAGGCCCCGCTTTCTGTGGGGCCACATCTTTTTCCCTGGTTTTTTAGTTCTACATGCCGCTAGCCGGTGCCGCCAGAGCGTGAAAAGGTAGACCTATCTGACATGTGAAAAAATCTGGGCCAAAAACATTAGCGTTGCCGCCGTCAGGGAAATACAAGCGAGTAATCTGGTACGGCCATGCTTTGCAGCCAGCAGGGCAAATTTTTCTTCCAGATCCGTTATCCGTGCGCTTAAGTCCCTGATTTCACAGTTAACGAGTTCCAGCCGGTCCTCGGCCGGTTCCACTATTCTTTTCTGGATGGATGAGGCCAGGGATTCTACAAGTTCCAGGTGGTTTTGCTGTCTTTCATTGGGCATCTTCGATCCCTCCGCCGGCCTGGTTAATCGCGTCTCTAAGTGCTGCCAGGATTACCAGAGGTACCTGCTGTATTTTATTCTCCAGGCTCTCCAACCGCTGCAGCAGTTCCCTGATTGCCGCCCGGTCCTCTTCCCGGAACTGTTCCAGGCTGGAAGCCAGTTTTCTGTTTTCCTCTAAAACGGGCTGGACCATCTTTTTCCTCAATCCGGTCATGATATCTTTAAGCATTTGCTGAAATAATTCGTCACCGCTGTGGCCGCCTCTGCCTTCATCCGGTTTTAATTCCATACCAGTTTCCCCCAGTCTTTTTACATTTTTTCAATAGTCTTTTTCAGAAGTTCGAGCAGCCGGGTTGTTTCCTTGCGGGCATGCTCTTCTATGGCTGTTTGGAAACATTCACCCAAATCGCCGAGCAGGTTTTTCTTGATTTCAGTTCCGGTGCGCCCGCTGATCTCGCTGATTATTTTACGCAGCCGCTCGTCCAAAATCCTGGCGTTTTCCACTTTATTCAATACCTCCCGGGTTTTCATGAAAAAACCATGCCTGTACCCGCTAAAAAGACGCATCCAGGTGTTCCGCCTCGCCTTCGGTAACCCCGGGCCCAGTGCAAACTACAGTTTTAAGGAGGTTTGGCCGGGGAGACTGAGCCGCGCATTTCTTTAAGCCTACTCCGGTAATCACGCAAGGTATCCTGCACCTTTCGCAGTTTAACCTTCACGCTTCCCGAAGCGTTCCGTTCCAGGTAGGCTTTGGCCGCCCGGCGTGACGCCTCATTCAAGATTCCTAAAAGCGCCGCTATTTTATCCAGGTAAAAGCTTGCGGCCCGGTATTGAAAAATGCCTTCCTCCAGTGCTTTTAATAAAGAGCCCATGCTGTGGGTATCCTCCCCGGACAGGGCTTTAAGAGCCGATATTAGAAATATATTGGGGGTGCCTGAGGCAGGGACATACTTACCATTAGGGGAGCGGAGGTTTCTACGCACAAAATTGCAGACAGCCTCCCGTTCAGCCAAACCCAAAACGTCGGCAAAATTAATGATGAAGAAATATTTTCCACTCTCGCGTGCTGTCAAGTTCTGAAAAGCGGCGTCTGCCTGCGGAGGGAACAGAGTCTGAAAGTTTTGCCGCTCCATCTGATTCAGGATATGCTTGCCGTTAAAAAAGACGAGGTGCGCGTCGCTTTGCCGGATCAGGCCAATAGTCTTTGGGTAATGGTGTTTTTGAATCCAGTCGAGACCCGGCGTGTCAAGGAAATCTGCAAACCTCAAAAACTCCGAGGGGTGCTCAACCACCACCTGTTCAAGCCGGAAGGCGTTCTCCGGGCCCAGGACCTTCCTGAATTGCTCCCGGCCGGATTGCTCGGAAAGATCGAACGCGGCAGACCGGGCGTCCTTAAAGGTGACCCTGACCTGTTCCAGGAAGTGGTTTCGCTTATTTGCCTTCTGAGAAATCAACCTGAATACGCCCGGTATCCGGCTGTTGGCTGCCGTTCTGGTGAAAGCCCCGGCTGCAAAATGTTCTTTCATCCGCTGTATCCGCTTGAGGACCTCCTGCCTGTCAAAGAGCCGGAAAAAGCCTCCGACGGTGCACTCGACTGAGGCTACAGCGTCGTTGCCGGGAGCAAGCCATCCCTCCAGCGCCTGCATCTGTTCTCTGTAGATCCCGACCTTCTCACCCACCTGTTCACAAATATTCAGGGTGATTTGCAGAGGAAAGTGGACGGTGGCTCTTTTTTCAGGGCCGTAGGTTATCCTGGTAACTGCTTTGGTTGTAGGCCCGTCTGCGGCGGGAAGGATGTCTTCCTTCAGCAGGGCGTTTAAAAAGGTTGTTTTTCCGGTGGAAAAGCCGCCCCAGGTCGCCACTGAAAAACGCTCCGACTGGATTTCACGGGCTATCATTGCAACTGCAGGCAGGTCTATGAACCCTGCAGCAGTTTTTTCAGCCAGTAAAGCGGCAGTCAAGGCCAGCAACCTTTTTTGGTTTTCCTTCATACAGGTTGTTTTGGGGCGGCAGATGAGTCCTCCGGTTTTTTGGGGCCCGGCGAGCAGGTTCGCGAGATTGGCAGTTCTCAAGGTATGCTCAAGCTCACCTGCGACTGCGGGGAGTGACTGCAGCAGTTTTCCTGTTTTGAGGATAACCC
>DNIT01000001.1:0-5919 GCA_003489345.1 Pelotomaculum sp.
CGGCCAGCGCCGTCCAGGCCATGCGGTTGACCCTGCGCCTGACAGCCAGGTCCGCTCCGGCCAGCTCAGCCAGCCTGAGGGTCAATCCACCGTCGGACGCACTGGCCAGGGCATCAAGATAGGCCTGCCTGGCCCGGGTTTCAAAATATTCGTCTTCCTCCCGGCAGAGATCGCCCAGCCTGAGCAGAGCCGGCACCAGAGCCGGATTGTATTCTTTTTCCAATAAAGGAATCAATCTGTGACGTATCCGGTTCCGGAGGTGCACCTCATTCATATTTGATGAGTCGGTACGGAATTTGAGTCCGTTCTCGGCGCAGTAACGCTCAATCTCCAAACGCCTGAGGGATAGCAGAGGCCTTACATAAATCCCCTGCCGAACGGGAGGGATACCTTTCAGGCCTGTTGTTCCGGAGCCCCTTAAAAAATTAATTAAAATGGTCTCGGCCCGGTCGTCAGCCTGGTGCGCCAGGGCCACCCTTTTGGCGCCACATTGACGGCCGACATCGCTGAGAAAACTGTAACGCGCCTCCCTGGCGGCTGTCTCTATTGAGCTTCGGCGCTGTTCGCGGTAAGCAGGTACATCGATCGACCGGACTGTTGACGGCAACCCATAGCTTTGCGCCAGACCGGCTACAAAACGAGCGTCCTCTTCTGATTCCTCCCCACGCAGCATATGATTCAGGTGGGCGACATGCAGCGATATTTCCAGTTCATCTTTAAGCAGGTATAGCATGTGCAGAAGCGTGACCGAATCGGCCCCGCCGGAGACTGCAACCACCACTTTAGCTCCGGGTTCTGTCATCCGGTGGCGGGCCATGTCGTTACGAACTCTGTCAAGCAGGTCCATTTTCTCCACCACCTGCGGGAAGTTCCCGAATAAGGCAGCTCCCCTCCTTTTATGTCTATTCTTAAGCTATTATGCAGCTTTCATGCATAGAGCCTATTTTTACCACTTACTGAAACAAGATGTAATTCAACAGCAGCAAAGTCTTTTCCTGCCCCAAGGTAAAATAAGTGTTCCCAAAACTAAGATAAACTAAAAGCCGGGTGCTTTCCCGGCTAAATTTTGACCTGTCTGAAGTATCTTATTGTTTATGCGTTCAAAGTTGGCGCCATTTTAATCGCAAACGGCGCGTTAGCGCCGAACTTGTGTGGCTAATGCAGCATTTGGTCGAACGAATTCGCATCTGCACTAAAAGCCGGTCTGTGCACGCTAATCCCGTTTGGGAGCCGTTTCCAGCCTGGCCACCAGGACGGTCATGTCGTCGGGTGCCCTGGCGGTTCCCCCGGCGCTGGTATGCGCCAGCTTTAAGATTAGCTCAGCCATCTGTTGCGGCGCCATATGGGCCACATCCTCCAGAACCCCGGCCAACCAATCCTCACGCTCTTCCGGCCCCCGGTAGGCGTCCAGCACACCGTCCGTGACCATTACCAGCACATCTCCAGGCTGCAATTTCTTGCTCATGGAGGCCACTTCGATATCTTCAACAATTCCGACCGGTAAGGAACTGGCCTTAATCATATCCACCTCCCGCCCTCGCAGCAAAAAGGTCGGCTCAGCGCCAATTTTCACAAAATCCGTCTGGCCGGTATACATGTTGATCACCGCCAGGTCCACCGTGGCAAAACTATCTCCGGGGGAGCGAAGCGCCAAAATGGAATTTACCGTTTTAATGGCCAAATCCTGGCCAAAGCCGGATTCCAGCAGGTTACCCAACAGGGAGATGGTGATACCGCTTTCCAGGGCCGCGCGCGGACCCACCCCCATACCGTCGCTTAGGACCAGCGCCAAACGCCCCCCCTTGAGGTTAAAAAAGGCATAACTATCCCCGGAAATCAAGCTGCCGTTCTTACCGCTCAGGGCAACCCCCAGAGCCAGGCGGCACTTCAAGTCCGGGTAAAAACGCAAGGTGCAGACAGTATCCCCTTCCTGCGCCAGGCAGGCCGGGGTGGCTTTGGTGACGGGCTGCTCCAGCAGGGAGGACAGCAAGGGCCCAATAACATTGGCGCATTTCATCATCCCGCCGCAGGGGGCATGGACAAGGACCACCTCTCCGGCGCCGCCTTCCCTGGGGACAAACGACAGGCGCTCAGGTTGAATACCTGCTTCTTTTAGCCTCCTGCGCATAAGCGGGGCAATCTCCCCGGCATCCAGGTCCAATTCCAATTCTCCAGGCAGGCTTGCCATTACCCCGGCAATGCCCTTCAGCTGCTCCGAAACAATACCCCTGCTCTCCAGCAGACGCTGCGACCAGTAGCGATTGAGATGGTAGGATTCATAGAGGCAGTTAAGGGTTATGGCCAATTCTTTGGTACGGGAGCAGCGCTTTTTCAACTCGGCGGAGAAGTTATCCGGGCTTATTTTGCCATAGATCTCAATATGGGCAATCAGATCCACCAAGCCTTGGTAGGTCTTGTAAAAATCCCTCTCCCAGCAGGTGCGGTGAAAAGTGCAGTCACTGCAGACCTTTTCACCGGTCAGGCGCAATAACTTCTGCAGGCTCTGCTCCTGTGGAGTATGACCGACCGTAGAGGAAACCTGCTCAAAGGAGCGCGACAGCTCATAAAACACACGGGACCAGTTTTTTATGCGCTCCTTAAACATTTCTTTGAGCTGGCTGCCCTCCTGGTGGTACAGGCGAGACTGTTCCGAAATCCCGAGGGTAGTTTTTAGCTTCTCCATGGCAGTTGCAGGGAAAAGCAGGAACAGGAGCGCGGCAATCCCGCTTTCGGCGAGGACCGTGACCAGGCTGGTGTAATCCGTCAAATAAACTGAAAGGATGATATTACCCAGAACAAACCCGGTAGCGACACCGGCCTTGCCGAAATTTTTGCCAAGTCCCGCCAGCAACCCGGCAAAGGAATAAGCCCCTACCACGGCCGGGGCCACCACGTAGGCCAGGCCGGGAATAATTCCCACTACCGCTCCCGCGGCCGCTCCGGCTCCCGTTCCCCCGACCATGGCAGCCAGCAGGATGGTAAGACCGCTTAATACTCCCTTGAAGCTCATCAGCCCGAGCTTGAGGTCCCCGGTTCCGGCCACGAGCCCTCCCAAAAGCATGGCGGCGCAAAATATTTCTTCACCGGTAAGCCGTCGCCCGGAGCCGGCCTTTTTTTTCAGAGCGGACAGAGCATAGTGCATAACCCCGGTCAGCAGCGCGGCAAATATGGCTTCAAAAAGAACTGCAAAATAGAGGTAGGTAGAAGCGGTGGAAAAAGCCAGCAGGGTGGTCCTGACAATGACGGTAACAGCAAAGACCAGCGCCGGCAGGACCAGCCACGGACGCTTCACGTCACCCGGCACGACGCTGGTTAACAGCCAGGTCCCGAGGACAGTCAGGCCGCCACCGGCCAGAGCCGGCCCCTGGCTGACCGTGGCCAGCCCCAGGAGCACTGCCGGGATCGACAGGATACCGTTGCGGCCGAAAACACGGATGGAAGCCGCCACAAAAGACGCCGCGAAAGGAATTAAATCGCCCAGCAGCACGGCCCGGCCAAGCAGGATACCAGCGGCACCAATAGCCAGAGCCACTGGGGTAAAGCCTTCCCCGGTCCCGGTCTTAAAAAAGCGGGGCCTTTTACTCAGGTTTCTGGCCGGTTTCTCGACCCGCTTTTTGTTCTGTTCTTTGCCCGTACGGCGATAGGGATAGATGTCGATATTTTCGAACAAATGCTCCAGCCCCTAATACCAAATCCATAAATATAATTATAGCGCATTGGACTGGAAATATTTGTAGTAATTGGTATTTTTAAACTACCTTCTTTCGACTTCTTCCCGTATTAGACCATAAAGGAGATCACGTTCACTGACTGTTAACCGGTCAAGCCCCAAACCCTCCATAACTACCGCGACAATATGAGCACCTGCCACAATAATGTCCGCCCGCTCCGGCTGCAATCCGGCTACCTTCCGGCGCTCAGTAAGCTCCATACCGGCCAGCCTGCTGAGAATTGCCGTCACATCACGGAACGAAAGACAAAAACCATGCACCTGCTCCGGGTCGTAGACGGCCAGCTCCTGCTTGATCGCCGCCAGAGACGTAATCGTACCGCCCACACCCACCAGGTTGCTGACTCCAATCTCGCGCAACCTGTTCAAATGCGGGCTGAAAGCAGCGGCCATTTGCGCCGGGGGTAACCCGCTTAAGGTCAGCCGCACGGCCCCCATGTTTACGCTGACCGTGCCAAGCCCTTGAGAATTTTTCCAGCTTAATTCCGTACTGCCTCCGCCTACATCCAGCACAGCCGTGGCTTGCTGCTCTGCAGGCAAACCGCCGACTACCCCCAGATAGCTATAGGAAGCTTCTTCTGTCCCGCTCAGCACCCTTATTTGCAAACCGGTGCGTTTCTTTACCAACTCCAGGAAGTCCGACCGGTTGGCCGCGTCCCGTACCGCGCTGGTAGCAACGGCAACCACCGGCTCCGCATCCAAGAGCCTCGCCTCCCGGAAAAAGCTCTCGACTACCCCGGCCGTCCGGACCATGGCAGAGGGCAGGAGCGTTCCGCTGCCGATGCCTTCCCCCAACCTGGTTATGGCCAGGTTCGTCGCAACAGTCCTTATGTCCCCCCCTGACTCCTCAGCAACCAGCAGCCTGGTTGAATTCGTTCCAATATCAATGGCGCCAACCCGTCTCACCACAGCACCTCCAAATAACAACAAAAGCAATTCCCCCTTTGAGAATTGCTCCCTAGCTAAGTAAATATGGATGGAATCTAATCTACTTTCCGGCCCGAGCCGCGCCCCCCCCTTTTAGCCTCCGTGCTCCTTTTTAAAACCTGCAGACGTTCTTCGCTGTCTTTCATGAACTTGGCCAGCTTATCCTCAAAAGAAGCCTGAAATTTTTTCTTGGGCGCGCGTGCCGAAGGATTGGCCTGCTTGATGGAAAGCCCTATTTTACCCTTTGGATCAACTGAAATAACCTTTACCATTACCTTGTCGCCGGCCTTTAAAAAGTCGTGTACATCTTTTACATAAACTTCGGCAATTTCGGAAATATGGACAAGTCCGGTCGCACCGCCAGGCAATTCAATAAAAGCACCGAAATTGGTAATACCGGTAACAACGCCCTCTACGATGCTCCCCAACTCAATCGGCATAACTGAGAATATTCCTCCTCCAAACCTACAAAAACCTAGTGTAATTATATGCGAAATTAATGGAGAATGTCAAGAAACATCTGGGTTTAACGATGAATTTAGTCTGCGGCGGGAGAGGGTCCGGAGGGAACCTCAAGCTGCTCCAGTTCTGTCCCCGGCTCTACCGTCAATACTCTTGTTTCGCCCTGCTTGACCAGCCCCAGCTTCTCCCTGGCAGTTTTTTCAACATAAGCGTCTGTTTGTACAGCTTGCAGTTCCTGACGCAGGGCCATGTTCCTCTGCTTGAGTTCCTCCACCTCCTGCTGAATGCTGAGCACATCCCTCTGCATGGTGGTAAGCTTGCTGAACTGGGTGCCAAAGGAGACCGCTAGGTAGCCCAGAACCAGGATAAAAACCAAGGAGGGGAACTTCGTTTTAGAGAGCTTTTTAGATTTTCTTCTGACCGTATGGCTATCCGGCGCCATCTTTTCCGGCTGGGGACGATATGTCTCCTCTAATATTCTTGCCGGCGCGTTCATGCTTTGTCCTCCTCTTCCTCATCTGATCCGAAGATGCCCAGGTTGTTGCCAGGGATAACGATTACCACCTCATAGCCTTTGGTCCTGGCCCGGTTATACAGGGTGGCAACGGTACTCGGACTCAAGCGGAGCTGTTTGGCAATGTGATCTGCGGCATAGCCCATTTCCTTTAAAGTTACCACCTGTCGCTCCCGGAAACTGAGCCTTTCCGCCCCTCTTATTTCAATCTGCATAACCCTTGCTCCCTGCCCTCGCCCTACGTTCATCTACATAATGACTACAAAATTAGTACATACTTTCTACA
>DNIT01000001.1:6120-6668 GCA_003489345.1 Pelotomaculum sp.
TTCGAAAAAGCTTAGAATTCGCCAATACAACCCCTCAGGCTACTTATCCACACTGCACCAGAAAACAAGTAAAGCCGGGGGGTATACCCGGCTTTACCAAGAAATATATTTTGTTTTTTCTCCCAAGATTATTCGGTAGTAAATCTCCAGTTACTGCCCTGTAGCCCTGTAAAATCCACGCCCGTATCTTCATCCTCCAGATAACCGGCTTTGATTGTTACCTCAAACGTGCTGTCTCCCTCTAGGGTGTCCTCCAGGGTAATAGCGAGGGTGTCCCCATTGATTTCTACCTTGTCTATATCAACGTCTACTCCATCGGTTTTGTTGTAAACCCTGACCGCCCCAAGCAGGCTCTTTCCTGATACGACACTGATATCCCCGTTAAAGCTGGCCTGCAGAACATCGGTAAGATCAACATTCGTGGCCCCGTTGCGGGGGGTCAGCTCCTTGATGTAAAAGGACTCTGACGTAGTGAACTGCCAATTGCTGCCGCTTAAGCCTGTAAAGCTTTCTCCGGAGTCCTTTGACTCAATAATCCCTGAACTGAT